>CAVBLW010000001.1:0-36284 GCA_963596085.1 Bacteroidaceae bacterium
ATTTCTGATAATGAAAAAGCACAAAGTGCATTGGAAAGTGCAAATGCGGATTTAAAAGAAAAAGAGAGTATTTTAAATACACAAACGCAAGAACTTAGTGACAATGAAGCAATATTAGAGTCTTTAAAACAAAAAGAGGATACTATACAGAATAAATTGAATAATTGGGATTCTTTAAAAGCTCAAGCAAACGATAAAGTAAATACTTGTATCGATCAGTTGATTCTTGCAGATGAAAAATTAAAAAATAAAGATGGGGCATTAGTTAGTGCTAATGAATCTGTGACACAAGCAAAAGATGAAGTGACTAGTGCAGATGCGAAGTTAAGTCTTGCTAAAGAAAATCAATCCACTGCATTAGATAGCTTAAATCTAGCAAATAAGACGGTTAGTGATTTAGAAGGCAAAATCAAAGATTATAATACAGCTTCAGATAAATGTGATAGTTTAGCAAAAGAAATAAAAGAATTGAATCAAATGATTTCTTCTTTAGAGACGGATATTGATGGTATCAACCAAGATATCGAAGGACTTTCAAAAGATATATTAGCTCTAAATCAACAATTAGCGAATCAAGAAGCAGATCAAACATTAATTAAAAGCTATAATAATGTTCTAATTCAAGTTTTAGCATACGGAACAGAAGCTGATTTATCTTCAATTAAACATGAAAATGTTAAAACGAAAATGGCAGAATTGGCTGCTTTAGTTGATCAACAACTTGCTCTATGTGCACAATTCGAACGAGCACAAATGGCTTATAATGATGCACAACAAAACTTGAAGGATGCAGAAGCTGCTTATCAACAAGCGAAAGCAGATTATGAAAAGGCTCTTAAAGCTTTAGATGCATACATTTATCAAAATTCAAAACATGCTTCAAGTGAAAATGTAAATACAACATCAACGCAAACCGCTTTAAAACATGCGAAGAAAGAAGAAAACAAATCAAATGGAGTTCAAACTGGATTTGAAACAAATTTAGTATCTTCTGCAGCCTTATTTGGATTGGCTGGTTTAGCTTTGGTAGAAACAAAGCGTCGTAAGTCTTCAAAATAGAATAAGTATAAGGAAAGTGATTCGTCACTTTCTTTTTATATATATGAATCTTTTCATTTTGATCTTGAAAATTATTCAATTTCCTTTGGATTAGGTTCTCAATATGGTGTAGAATTGTCTATATAAAGGACATGAATGGGGGAGATTTCTATGTTTCAATTAAAACGAGTTATGAGCGTGTTTTTATGTTTTACTTTGTTCATGACTTCTTTTCAAACGGATGTTTCAGCTGAAGATACAAATACTGAAACAACGAATGATTTACAAACAGAAGTTCAAACAAACACAAGTGAAAATACCGACTCATTATCGAATGAAAATGTAAATTCTTCGACGAATACGGTACAAGAACAAAGTACCAATGAGTTTGTTCAAGAATATCAAGATGCAATCTTTAAAATCATTTTTAAAGATGATTCGAATGTGGATCAAAGAAGAAAAGATATGAATGAAATGCTTCACTTATATCAAGATGGAATTGAGATTTCAAAAACTTTACAATTAGTGAGTGAAAGTGAAGAAAATGGAATGAATATTTATACTTATTCCATTGCTCAATTACCAGTTTATAAAGAAAATAGTAGTGAAGTTCATACCTATACTTTAAAAGAAGATCAACTACCTGGTTATACAAAACTTGTAGGAACTTATCTTGGTGTCGATGATACACTTACTTTTACAAATGATGGTTCTTCATTTGTTTCATCGCAAGTATTTGGAAATGAACTCAAAGAATATAATGTTTCAGGTACAATTACTTTTGATGAAGAGAATGATTTAGATATTAAAGCAACTTTGGAAAAAATGTTTCCAAATGTGATTAAAACCTATGAGGCAAAAGATGCAAAAACTTGGACTTTTACATTAGATCATTTATTTACAACCGATCAAGAAGGAAATGCAGCTTCTTATTCTTATGATTATTCTTTAGAAGGTTGGAATGTAAATGAAATTAGTCCAATCACAAGTGATACAAAACTAGAAATCAACTATTCTAAAAATAAGAAAGAAAACAAAGATAGTAAAGATTCAAAAGATGAAAAGAGTTCGGATGATTCTGATGAATCCGACCTGTCTTCAAATGCGACCATTATCTATGTTGGAAAGAAGAATTTTGCTTTAAATTGGTATGATGATATTATGGATTCTCGTAGTGATTATGGAAAGATCACATTAACCATTGGATCTGAAAAATTTACATATACTTTTGATGGAAGCACTTGGACAACAAGTGATACATCTAGCACTTATGATCTTTCTAAAATCCAATTTAATTTAAAGAGTAATAGTGCTCAATATCAAGATGTAGAAATTTCTGGTATTCCATCAAAGAAGGATGGACAAAGTATTGAAAGTTCTTTATCTTATACGAAACCAGATAATACTTATACAGTTGAAGAAAAAGATGGAACCTATAATATTTATAAATTAACCGAATATAATATTAAGATTGTGATTTCAAACGGTGGTCAAGAAATTTCAAATTTACATAACTATTTCCATTTAAAATCTGATTATAGTGAATTAAATGAAAAACTTCAAAATCATGATTTTACACTCTCTAAACAGACAATTTCGGGTGGAAAATGTACTTTCACTTTAACGGTTTCTGACTTAAAAGAATATCAAGAGTCAAATGGAACAAAATCAAAAATTATTTATGATTCAGTTTTATCAAATATTAGTGACGATGGAACCATTCCTTGGAAAAATAATGATAAATTTGAAGCAACTTATAATAATACAAATGTTGCCAATTATGGAAATGATACTTCTTCGATAAAAAATAGTGGTGAATTGGATTTGTTGTTGACGGGTACGACTTCTTATTCTGGAACAAAGGTTTGGTTAACTAAAGAAGAACATCCAAATGCAACATGGGCTTTATGGCGTTATTCGAAAAAGGATAATGTTGACTATAAACAAGCATCTCCAGTTTCAAAAGATTTAAATGAAGAAGATGTGGCGAATTGGGATGCCAAAGAAGGTGGAACATGGACAGTTTCAAACTTACCGAAATACGATACAGATGGATATGAATATGTCTATTTTGCCAAAGAGTATATGAATGATAGTTCCTATGTCCGTCATTATGGTACAGTTGGTAATGATTTTAAAGATGACATCAATGCGGATGGAAAAACGCAAGATGAAAAGAGTCGTAATGGAGATACGAGTATTTACAATGGTGGTACTTTGACAAATCGTATTGAATCAAAAATTACGACTACTGTTACAAAAGAATGGATTGCAGATTACTATGCATCCGAATTAAACGATGTCAAAGTAACCGCAAAGCTTCAAGTTAAAAAGAAAACCGATACAACTTGGTCGGATTATACAGATAGTAATGGAAAGACAGTTACCCATGTTTTAGATGATTACAATGTTGAAACGGGTAATCCAAGCTATTCAATGACTGTTCCAAAATATGATGACAATGGTGATGAAGTTGAGTATCGTTGGGTAGAAGTATCAATTCAAGATTCAGGTACAGAGAATGCTTTAAATGAAGATGGTACAAAAGCCGAATTAACAGTCAATAAAAATGCGAAAGATGGAAAAGAGTATTTTGAAGAAAGTTCTTCCACAGAAAATAATGTAACTACTTTAACAAGTAAATTGACAGGGAAAACAACCTACTATATTCATAAAGTTTGGGATCATGGTAAAAACAAGGATTTACCTACAACTTTAAAAGTTAATCTTGAACAATTAGGAAAAACCGGTGATCAAACGGATTCTGAATACAATACAACGATTACTTTACATCGAAGTGATGAAGGAAATACGGATACCGTATGGACTTACATGGTAGAAGATTTACCAAAATTTGATGATGGTGGTGGTAAATTTACTTATCAAGCAACCGAAAAAGAAGTTGACAACTATGTATCTAGTTTTACTTTTAATAAAAAAGATGAATCCAGTGACATTAAAAATGTGAAATATGGCTACAACAATATTTTCTTAGAAAATAAGTTTGTAGATGGTCCAGGTGATTCACAAGAAATTAAAGTACGTAAAATTTGGTATGACGATGGTGATGGCTATCAAAGAAAAAATATCTCTGTCGATGTTTTAGCTGAAGATGGTACTGTTTTAGGAAGTACAACTTTTGGTGAGAGTGATAACTGGTGGAAAAAAGTAGGCGTTACAGCTTATCAATATGAAGTTGATGGTCAAACGATAATCACAAAAGCTAGTGATACACCAGAAGAATATCGTAAAACAAACAATCTATATAAAGGAGAATATATCCTTAAGGAAACAGCCGTAGGAACTTATGCTGTGAATGATGATCAAGTAACAACGGATCAAACCTCTTATAAAGTAACTTATGCTACGAAAAAAGGCGATAAAGATTATTTAGATGGTTACTATACTGTCATTAACCGTCGTGTTGGCACTGTAGATTTAACTGTTACGAAAACTTGGGTTGATGGAAATAAAGATGCATCAGAAAGAGCAAGTTATGGAGCAACGGTTCAATTGACCAGTGATGGAGCAACCATTAATAAGAATTCAGTAACGGTCGGAGATGAAACAACATCCATTACTTCAAAGGATGGAACGACTGTCGTTTCTTCGAAACAAGAATTAACTGGTGAAGATGGACAAATAATTTATTTCTATAACTTACCTAAATATGATGAAACTGGTAAATTTATCGAATATAAAGTCAAAGAAAATGATCCAGATAAGAAATTATCAAGCAATGATTATGGTACATCGATTAATTATGGCAATTACTATATTGGAAATGTTCAAGCAAGTGAACGAGCTGAAAAAAATGACTCACAAGCCATTTCAATTTCAAATCGTCGTTCCAAAACAAAATCTGTGAAGTTCTATAAATTATGGAAAGACAAATATGTTTATAACAAGAAAAAACGTCCAGATATTTATTTAACTTTATATTCCAATGCATCAAAGAATAGCAATGGCAATTTAGAAGTTTCGGATCAAATCACCGAATATTCTCCATATATTGACCGATTATGGAATGAAAGTGAACAGGTAAAAATTTATCAATGGTCTTGTACTTTTGATAACTTACCTAAATATGATGTAAATGGTAAAGAAATTACTTATTATGCAACCGAACAAACCCATGTCGACTCTAAATCTTTGGATTATGAAGCTTTAAAATACAAAGATGGTCTTCCTGATGGAAAAGGTGAAATTAAAGATGATACGGGTCATTACTTAATCGATGGAACAACAAAGGTATTGGAAGAAGGAAATACCTTTGTTAATGGATTAAAGAACCATATTTATGTACATGGTGTAAAAGTTTGGAAAAATATTCCAGAAGGATTCCCTTTAGCTCAATTACCTAAAATTAATTTTGTTCTCGATCAATACATTGGAGATACACTTGTAAATGAAAAAGTAGCCTATGTAAACAATGTTAGTTCTAAATCAACAAAATCAACAAATTACAATTTTGAAATCAGATATAAAGGTAAAAATGATATTAATGGTAATTATATTGGAGAAGGTGATTCTGAACAATTAGATAAATACAATAGTGAAGGACAACTTTATACCTATAAGATTCGAGAAGAAATTGATGAATCCAAAGCAGAACAATCTGTGATTGATGGAGAAATGAGTGGTACAGACAATTATTTCCAAATCAATAATACCTACATCAATGATATAGAAAGCAATGTTGGTAAAATCATTGTAAATAAATCATGGGAAGGATTAGAGAATTATACATCCAAATATAAATATCCAATCTTAACTTATGAATTGCATCGTGTTTCAGTGGATGATCAGACCGGATCAATCATCACAGATAGTGATACGGTGGTTCAAAGTAAAACCATGAATATGAATAATGGAGAGAAATCGATATCCTTTGATAATCAATTGATTTATGCACCAAATGGTAAGAAATTTAAATATTATCTCGTAGAAAAGCAGGTCAATGGTTATACAACAGAAACTTCAAGAGGAACAATTAATGATAGTTTCACTTTAGATGATGTAACAAAAGATCAGACATCTGAAAAAACAGTTGAATTCGAAAATACCTATGATCAATATGGTCAAACAAGTTTTGTTGGTTTTAAAGATTGGCAAGATTTTGATGATTTGATGAATAACCGTTCGGATAAAGTAACACTTACTTTATATCGTAAGACAAGCACAATTGCTCAACAAAAAGTTGGAACGTTGACATTGAAAAAAGATTCGAATTCATTTAAAACGGAAGAAAATTTAAGTAATAAGAGCGGAACAATTAAAAATTCGAAAAACGATCGAGATTGGTCTTATAAGATTGAAAATTTAGATAAAATCGCCCCTGATGGAAATAATTGGTCATACTCCATTAAAGAAGAAACAAAAGCCAATGATTATTATGACAATGGATGGACATATGGTACAAATGTACGAAATACTTTATCAAAGACTTCGATCACTGCAGAAAAAGTTTGGAAAAACATCGCTGAGATTCAAAAAGAAAATGTTGAATTTACATTAATTGTCAAAGAAGGTGAAGATGGTACTTGGCAATGGGCAAGTGATTATTTTAATAATAATAAAAACATTACCTATAAGAAAAATATTACAACCGGTAATAGTAAAGTAACATTTAACAACCTACCTACTTATGCAAAAAATAAAACAGGTAAAAAATTAGTCTATGGTGTTCGTGAAACGAAGATTGGTGATACAGAGGTTCAATTTAAAGGATCTACTTGTGAATATGCAGAATCTTCAAATACGACTTATAAAATTGAAAATACCAGTGCTACGAGTGTTAGCAATACTTTGATTGAGAAAAAAGACGTTTCATTAAAAGTTACAAAAAAATGGGTGGATCAAGATAATAAATATGGTTTAAGAGATACAAATTGGACTGTAAAATATCATGTATATCGATCTGTTGATGGACAAAATTATGAACTTGTTAAAAAGCCAGATGGAAAAACGGCTTATGTTCTAAGTGTAAGTGGAAAGAATAACTCAAATGAAGAAAGTGCAACTTTAACTAACTTACCAGCTTATAATGCACAAGGGCAAGCTTATACATATAAGGCTATCGAATTAAACAAAGCAGGTACGAGTGAAGGATCCTATAATGGTGCTTATATTGCATCGATGAGTGGTGTTACAAAAGAAAATGATACCTTTGTTCAAACCAATACGAATACACTTGAAACAACCAATGTTGATGTTTCAAAAACATGGGATGATCAAAGCGTAAATGAACGACCAGATTCTGTTGAATTTACCGTTTATCAAAATGGAACTAAATTATCTCCAGAAACAAAGATTACCGTTTCAAAAGATACGGATTGGAAAGGTAAAGTAAAAGATCTTCCGAAAAAAGATGTAAACGGTAGGGAATATACTTATACAGTAAAAGAAAATCGCGTGGATGGATATTTGAATCCAACATATTCTGGAACAGATGTCACCAATACGATTACTTCCTTTACAATGGATAAAGTAGATGCCGATAATAATCAATCAATCACAGATCGAGAAATCGAATTTACATTGACTGGAAATGGTTATGTGGCAACATGGCATAAAGCAAAAGGTGGAAAGATTTCAACTTCTGTGAAAAAAGATGGAAAAGAAATTTATTCAGGAAGTGAAATTAAAGGCCTTGCATTGGGTGAATACACATTATCTGAAACAACGATTCCAGATGGATATGAAAAGATTAATGATTTAACAGTTAAATTAAGTGATGAGAATGGAGCATTAAAGATTGCTTCTACATCAAATAAAGTTACATTTGATAACAATACTTTAAAAGTAAAAGATACAAAGACTTCTATTACTTTAAGTAAGGTAGATAAAGATTCAGGTAATGTAATTGAAGGATCAGCTGGCTATGCGACATTTATCATTTCAGGAGAATTTGCGGATGGAAGTACGGATGCAATTGAAGTCACAAGTCAAAATATTGAATCGGCTTTAAAAGGCAAGCTTGTAGTCGGTAAGGAATATACTTTAAAAGAAACAGCTACATTAGATTCTTATTATGATCAAAAATTAACAGCTACTTTTAAATTAGATGATGCAGGAAATATTGAAATTCTTTCTCAAAAATTAGGAGATGAAACAGTTACTGATTATGTATCTGCAAACGGTTCAGCTTTTACAATTAAAAATAAAAAATTTAAGGCTTCAATTACTTTAAATAAAATTGATAAAACCGATAATTCGAAGTTAAATAACGTTACATTTGCCTTATATTACAATAAAACTTCATTTGATGATTCTTCTAAGGGAACAAAAGTAACTTCTAAAACAACAGATAATAATGGTAATGTAAGTTTTGATTTAGACAAAAAAGGACATTATTTAATTGTAGAAACGACAAACCAAGGTTATGAAGTGAATTTTAAAGGTTCTTTCAAAGTTGAAAATTCCGATTATGATAAATCCTTTACTTTAAGTGATGTAAAAGTTGAATCTGGTTCTATATCGAATCAATCAATTTTGAATACACGTAAAAAAGGAAAAGTTACTTTGAAGAAAGTCAACGAAACAGATGAAACATTAAATGGTGTTAAATTCAAGCTTTATAAAGAAGTGGATCAAAGTTGGTTAAAAGAATTATTGACTGGTAAGAAGTATAAAATGGTCGATCAAGCAATTACCGAAGATGGTGATAATGAATCAGGTATCTTATCCATTGAAGATCTAGAATGGGGCAACTATAAACTCGAAGAAGTTTCAACGAATGGTGGTTACACAATCTTAAATGATCAAGGTAGCGCAAATTCAGTAAGCTTTACAATTGATCGAAATACCTTTAACCAAACCTATTATGTTGCCAAAACAAAGGATTTAGGAAAACTTGTTAATAAGAAAAATAAGGTTGAGGTTGTAAAGACTGACAACAATGGTAAAGAAATAACTGGTGCTGAATTTAGCTTATCTGGTGTATTTGTGGATGGTTCTACATCAAAAACAATAAAAGATCAAGAAACGTTAACAGGTCAATTGATTGCCGGTAATACTTATACCTTAGTTGAAACAAAAGCACCAAATGGTTATAAGCTTTATACTGGTGAATTTGTCTTTGAGGTTGCAAGTAATGGTTCTACATTGATTGCAAAATCTGAGGATAATCATTACTCCATTGATGGCACTTCGATTAAAGCAAGTAATGATCCAATTTCCGTTTCCTTTACGAAAAATAATGGAACTTTATCTGGAGCTGAATTTACTTTAACAGATACTACAGATTCTTCGATTGCAGCTAAGACATTTACAATTAATGGTGTCGAAACATTAGATCTTAGTAAATATACATGGATTGGTGGACATTCTTATAAATTAGAAGAAACCAAAGCCCCAGATGGTTATAAATTAGCGAAAGCTATTGAATTTAAAGTGAAAACAGATGGAACAATTGATGGTGAAACAACAATTAATATTAATGATGATCCAATTGAAATCACTTTAAAGAAAACCGATGCGTATAGTAAAGAAAATCTAGCGAATGTAACATTTGTTGTCAAACAAGGAAATAAAGAAATCACACGTGCAACGACGAATTCAAAGGGTCAATTAAGCTTTGCGAGTGCTTCCTTAATTCAAGGTCAAAGCTATGACTTATATGAAGAAGTTTATAATGGCTATGTCAAGAAAGAAACGAAAGTTCAAAGCTTTACCGTTCAAACAGATGGTACAATTGATCAAAGTGGATCGTCAAAATTCTCTTTAACGAACAAACGAATTCCTGGTATCATTCGCGTTACAAAAGTTGATTCTGCAAAGAAAGATAAAAAATTAAAGGGTGCTGAATTTACTTTATATACGGATGCAGCTTGTACACAAAAAGTTAGCCAAAGCTTTGATGGTGAAAAGATGGTCGATGGTTATAACGCAACCTTAACAACAGATCAAAATGGACAGTTGAGCTTTAAAGATTTAGCTTGGGGAACTTATTATTTGAAGGAAACCAAAGCGCCAAAAGGTTATAAATTAAATCCAAGTGTTTATACTGTTACATTAAATAAATCCGATCGTGTTGTAGATATAACTGCAGATCAAGAAGTGACCAACGAGATGAATTCCATTTCATTTGTGAAGACAAATGGAGCTAAGAACTTAGAAGGTGCTGAATTTGAATTAACAGGTGAATTTAGTGATGGTTCTACAAAACAAACTTGGACAAGTACAAAAGATGCATATACGATTACTGGTTTATTAATTAATGGCAATGAATATACTTTAACGGAAACAAAAGCTCCAGATGGTTATATTCTTAAGGATCATTCGAGCGTAACATTTACCATGAATGATAATGGTACGATTTCTATGGTAGATAGTGATCAATTTAGTGGAGATGGTGGTAGCTTAATTACAGTTACAGATACTGAAACAAGTATTACAATTCATAAAATTGATAATGAGACACAAACAAATTTAGCTGGTGCTCAACTTGAAATTTATAAAGCAAGTGACTTTGATGGTAAAAAGCCAAAAGAAGGTGCCAAAGCTCTTGAATCTTGGACAAGTTCAAATACTGATTATGAAATCAAAGGTTTAGTGACGGGTGTTGAATATGTCTTATATGAAAAGAAGAGTGTTTCTTCTTATGATTCATTTGCTCCAATTCACTTTACTTTGAATGCTGATGGTTCGATTCAAAACCAAAGTTCAAATGTGATTACAGCCGTTAATACGAAGATTCGCGCTCCTTTTGAAATTATAAAGAAAGCCGAATCTGAAGAAGGTATTGTTTCTGGTATTGAATTTAGTCTCTATGCAAGTGATGGAACTTTGATGGCTGAACATTTAACAACCGATGAAAATGGTTTATGGTCAAGTACGACAAGTAGTGAAACCTATACCTTAGATGGAAAAACGGAATCCTTTGATAAAGGTCTTCCAACCGGTTCTTATTATTTAGTCGAAACGAAAGCTTCATCAAACACTGCATTAAGTGATCAAACGTATGAATTTACAATTGGTGATTCTGATACTGGTGCAATGGATCAATTGATTCCAGTTGAAATTACCAATACGATGTTTACTTCGAAAGTTTCATTAACGAAGTTTGATGCTGAATCTAAGAAAAAATTAGATGGTGTTCAATTTGAATTGTATTTAAATGGAGAATGCATTGATTCTGCTACAACTGAAGATGGCACCTTATCCTTTGATTTACATGAAAAAGGTGAATATACGCTTAAAGAACTTGAAAATGAAGGCTATCGTTCGAATGATTTATTTGAATGTACCTTTGTCGTAGAGGATGCAGATCAAAATCAAACGATTGTTATTAATAATGATTCTCGATTTACGATTTCATCAGGAACCGCAAATAAAGATGGAGTCACAAATGATCCATTAACGGTTGTGGTTGAAAAGAAAAATGAGAACTGGATCAACTTAGATGGTGCAGAATTTATCATTCGTCCAAAAGAAGGAAGCTCTTTTGTGAATCAAAAAGAAAGCTTAACTTTAGATTCAATTTCTGCTCAATTAAAAGCCAACAATACATATATTCTTTCTGAAACAAAAGCGCCAAATGGCTATAAAAAGGCTGCGGATGTTGAATTTACAGTTGATGGAAAAGGCCAAATTACTTTACTTGAACAAAAGGATTATGTACGTGTAAGTGGATTAAATACGATTGAATTAAAAGATTTACCAATTGATAAAGACAATACAAATACGGGAATAAGAACAAATCTTCCTTTATTTACATCAAGTGGTATATTATCGCTCTGTTTTATTTACTTCTTATGGAATAAGAATCGTAAAAAGTAAGCATTCAATTAAATATTTAAAAGTCAGGTAAGTCTCTTATCTGGCTTTTCTATTCTTTGTCTTTGGACTAAAGGGTATAACGATTTTCTATAAGTTTTAAGATTGTGATTTCAAGATTTTTATGGACAGAATTTTTATTTTATGCTTACTTGTAAATTGAAAAGGACATGTTATAGTATTGATATCTAGGGATGCCAATATTTTTCCTACGCTTAGAGATACGGGAGACCGGACGTTGTCTTTCTGTGTTGAATGCCTTTTCATTGATTAGGAATCCTAAGGTCTGACACAGGTCACCCACCTGGATATACAGGGAAAGATCTCTCGTCCCTAGATTTTTTTTATAGGTGAAAAATGACAAATAAAGAACATTTTATTGAAATATATCAAAAAAATATTCAAAGAGAAGGTGCATCGAAATTTTTAGATTTTTTATTAAGTGACAAGAGCGATTTCTTTATTGCACCGGCTTCAACTCGTTTTCATGGAAGTTATGAAGGCGGTCTTGTGGAACACAGTATTCATGTCTATGAATGTTTAAAGGACTATCTTCAAAGAGAACGTTGTCAATCAAAATATCATATGAATTATTCAGATGATACGATTGCGACAGTTGCTTTATTGCATGATGTTTGTAAAATCAATGTTTATAAAACTTCATTCCGTAATAAAAAAATCGATGGTCAATGGAAACAAGTTCCTTATTATGAATTTGAAGATACCATTCCTTTCGGACATGGGGAAAAGAGTGTTTATATGTTAACGCCTTATATGAGGTTAAGTCGTGAAGAAGCGTTTGCGATTCGTTATCATATGGGATTTAGTGGAAATGATTTACCAAATGCGATTGGTTATAGTTTTGAACACTTTCCACTTGCCTTTGCTTTGAGTACAGCTGATATGGAGGCAACCTATTATTTAGATGGAAAAGACGATTAATCGTCTTTTTTTCATGGTAAAAAGCTGATAGAATGATTGTTATGGATGGAATTTTAGTTATTAATAAACCGGCTGGCATGACCAGTCATGATGTGGTGAATTTCTTAAGAAGACATTATCACCAGAAAAAATTTGGACATTCTGGAACTTTAGATCCGGATGCTACAGGTGTATTGCTTGTTTTATGTGGGAAGGCTTGTAAGGTTCTACAATTTTTAAATGATACAGATAAAAGCTATCAAGCTGAGATTCAACTTGGTTATTCAACTACTACTGATGATATCAGTGGTGAAATTCTTGAACAAAAAGAAGTAAATACGGACTTTGATTTTGATGAAGTCTTAAATAGTTTTAAAGGACCTTTACATCAAAAGGTTCCTGCAACTTCAAATAAAAAGGTGAATGGTCAAAAGTTAATTGATTTACAACGAAAAGGAGCTGTTGTTCCTGATGTATATCAAGATATTGAAGTATATGATATTCATGCCATAGGTAAACTTGCATTTGAAGTTCATTGCTCTTCAGGTACCTATGTACGAAGTATTTGTCGAGACTTTGCATTAAAAACAAAAAATCTTGGTTGTATGAAATCATTAGTGCGTACATCCGTTGGACGCTTTAGGCTTGAACAAGCCCAAAGCTTAGATGAGCTAAAAAGCGCTGATCCGATTTTATATCCGGTTCAAATGCTTCTTGATCATTTACCGATGGTTGAATATGAAACAATACTTGATGTCTATCAAGGAAAACGTATTCAATTAGAAACAGATGCCAATCGTGTCTGTATTTGTGATCAAGGGGAACCAGTCGCAATTTATGATCGTGAAAAAGATGACATTTTTAAATCAAAAAGGGGGTTATGGTGATGGAAGTTCAAAGAATTAACTATCAAGATATTCCTACTTTAGATCCAAGCGTTGCTTGTATTGGTTATTTTGATGGTATGCATAAAGGACATCAAGAATTATTGAATTTGAGTTTAAAAATTGCCAAAACAAAAAAATTAAAAAGTGCGGTAATTACTTTTGATCCAGATCCTTGGTCTGTCTTTTATCCTGAAAAAAAGCTACAACATCTTTTTACTTTAGAAGATAAAATTCATTTTGCCAAAAAGAAGGGTTTTGATTGTTTTTATATATTAGAATTTACAAAAGCTTTTGCATCAAATCCAACCGATGCCTTTCATAAAATCTTAGCAAATATGCAAGTTCAACATTTGATTTGTGGTTTTGATTTTCGATATGCATATAAAAACAGTGGAAATATTCATACTTTAATGGAGCAATCCTATTTTGATGTATTTGTAGTGGATAGTGTAAATGATCAATCCATTAAAATTTCATCAAGTCGGATCGAACCCTTAGTTTGTCAAGGCCAAGTTTTAAAGGCAAATCGCTTATTGGGATACATTTATTCCATTCAAGGAACGATTGTAAAAGGTTTTCAAAGAGGTTCCAAAATACTGGGGATTCCGACCGCAAATTTAAATGCAAAGACAGAATATGTACAACCCGTTGTCGGTGTTTATGCCGGTTTTGTTTCCGTTGATCATCTTTTATATGGCGCCATGATTAACATCGGAAATAATCCAACGTTTGAAAATAAATTTCAAACCATTGAAGCCAATCTATTTGACTTTGATCAAGATATTTATGGAAAAGAAGTTCGTTTTTTCTTCTTTGATAAGATTCGTGATGAAAAGAAATTTTCTGGTGCAAAAGAATTAAAAGAACAATTACTACAAGATATTCAGACCAGTAAAAAACGCTTGAAAATGCAATCCAAATTAGTTAAGAATACCTTGGATTTATGGGAACTTGAAGCTTATAAAAATAAATGATTTGCATTGAATATACTCTTTAAGGACATAGAAAAATTTGTTATAATATGAAAAAGTGAAGGTGAAAATATGGCACAAGAATATATTACATTTGAACCACATAATGAATTGGGTTCAGTTAAATTAAATAAAACCGTTTTTTCAAGCATTGCCTTGAATACAATTAATGAAGATGAAAATGTTCAATTGGTTGAGGGGACTCGTCCATTTAAGGGTGGAATTACAACAGTGATTGATGAAAACGCTCTTCGTTTACATATTCCTGTTAAAATTAACTATAAAGCAAATGTCACAGATGTTTGCGCAAATTTACAAACAAAGATCTTTGAAAGTATTTCTTATATGACCGAATTTAAACCAGAAACGATTGAGATTCAAGTTGTTGGTTTTATCTTTTAAGGGGAAACTTTCAAGGTTTCCTTTTTTTGATTGGAGGAGAAAATGAGTGTTTCTTTTGATGATTTATTGGTGATCGGTATTTCAAGTCGTGCTTTATTTGATTTAGAAAAAGCCAATGAAATTTTCGAAACCGAAGGATTGGAAGCATATCGAGATTATCAATTAGCTCATGAAGATGAGATTCTAAATAAAGGAGCAGGCTTTCAATTGGTTGAAAATTTATTAAATATCAATAAAATCCTAAATAAAAAAGTGGTTGAAGTAATTGTTATGTCTCGTAACTCAGCTGAAACTTCTTTACGAGTTATTCATTCATTAGACCATTATCAATTGGATGTAGGGCGAATGGTTATGAGCGGTGGAGAAAGCATTTCACGTTATCTACAAGCTTTTGGAGTCGATCTTTTTCTTTCTGTGAATGAAGAAGATGTAAGCCAAGCGATTCATGATGGTTTTGCTGCTGGACTGATTTATTCACATAGTGCTTATAGCAACTTGCCAAATCATCAAATCCGAATAGCTTTTGATGCCGATGCGGTTTTATTTTCCGCCGATTCTGAAAAGATTTATCAACAGAATGGTCTGGATGCTTTTGTTGAAAATGAAGTACAAAAACAAGATATCGCATTAAAACAAGGTCCAATGGCTCATTTTTTATTCGGTTTATCAAAAATACAAGATTTATGTAAGAATCAAAAATTAATACGTACAGCCATTGTAACTGCACGTGATCGAAATGCAGGTGTACGAGTTATTAAGACTTTACGAAAATGGAAAATTAACGTTGATGAGGTCTTTTTCTTACAAGGGGCAAAAAAAGCAGATGTTCTTGCATGTTTTGGTGCACATATCTTCTTTGATGATCAAGATGTACATGCAAAACCAGCAAGTGAAGTGGTACCGAGTGCAAGGGTACTTTATAAAAGTGAGGAATAAATATGAATAGACATGAACAAAGAGAAGTAGCAATTAATAGCTTATATCAACATTTATTATTAAATAAAGATATTCGTAAAAGTGTTTTTGATGCCATGAATGGTGCAAATGAAATTGATGGCTATCTTTATAGTATTACAATTGGTACAGCTGAAAATAAATATACTTATATTCAAAAAATTAATGAATATCTTCGGAAGGATTGGGATTTTAATCGTTTAAGTGTCATTGAACAAGCTATTTTATTAATGGGCTTCCAAGAAATTTTAGTCAATCAAACCCCAAAATCCGTTGTTATTAATGAAGCAATTAATCTTTCGAAAAAATATTGTGATGATGATTCTTATAAATTGATTAATGGAGTTTTAGATCGTCTATGAGTGAAGAATTGGTCGTAACTGTATCCACGGTAGTTCAAAAGCTTAAACAAGTTATTGAACATGGAGTACAGCTTCAAAATATTTGGATTCAAGGTGAAATATCGAATCTAACGAAGCATGCCAATGGTTATTATTACTTTTCTTTAAAAGATGAAAGAGCACGGATTGAATGTGTTATTCAACCTAGAGATGTATCTTCCATCCGTTTTAATCTAGAAGAAGGAATGAAAATCTTAGTAACTGCACGTGCCAATGTTTTTCTTGGAGCTGGCAAGCTTCAATTAATGGTATTTAAGGTACGTCCAGATGGAATTGGTGAGTTGGCATTACGTTACGAACAATTAAAAAGAAAATTAGGGCAAGAAGGTTATTTTGATGATACACATAAAATAAATAAACCATCTTGTATCGGTCGGATTGCGATTATTTCTTCAAAAGATGGTGATGGAACACGTGATGTCATATCTAAGATAAGACAACGTTGGCCTATGATGGAAATGCATCTTTACCAATGTTATGTACAAGGTCCACGTGCGGCTGAATCAATGATTATACAACTTAAAAAAGCCGATCAACTCGATTATGATGCAATCTTATTGGTACGTGGTGGTGGAAGTTATGAAGATTTATTTTCTTACAACGATGAAGAGCTTGTAAAGACCATCTATCATTGTAAAACCTATATCGTAGATGGTGTTGGACATAAAAGAGATACCACTTTATGTGATTATGTTTGTGATTATAGTGCAATTACACCAACGGCAGCTGCTGAATGGGTCAGCATGGATTATCATGAAATATTGAATCAATTAACATTAAAGAAAAAACAATTCATTCAAAGAATTTATACAATTTTAGACTTGAAAAAAAAGGAACTGTCAACCTATCAAGCACATCCCTATTTACAAGATCCATCTTGTTGGATGAGTGAGTGGGCATTACGTCTTGATGCATATCAACAATTTTTTGATACTTATAAAGATGCGGTTTTACAAGGAATAAAAGAAATTGAATATAAAAAGGAAACAATGATTCATTCGCTTTCAACCTTATTAGATTATGAAAAACGTTCCTTTCAATCAAAAGAGGAAAGTTTATATACTCTTATACCAAATCAAATGGATTTAAAAGAAAAGGCTTTGGAAACTACAAAGATCGAATTAATAAAAGCGCTTGAACAATATATAAAAAATCAACGACAAGAACTTTATACAAAGATATCTTTGCTCGATGCATATTCACCTTTGAAAGTTATGGAAAGAGGGTATTCCTTAACTTATTCAAAGCAAAAAATTATAAAAAGTATTAATGAAATTAATGAAAATGATCTACTTGAAACGAAATTAATCGATGGAATCATTTGCTCTAAAGTCATAAAGAAAAGAGAAGAATATGGAAACAAAAACAATGAAATTTCAAGAAGCGATGAATCGCTTAGATGAAATTGTAACGAAATTAAATAAAAATGATTGTGAACTTGAAGATGCAATGAATTTATTTACAGAAGGTTTGAATTTATGTACACAATGTGAAAAACAATTGAAATCCTTTGAAAAGAAAATCTCTGAACTTACGCAAAAGGAGAAAGAAGAATGAGCATTTTAGAAGAATTTGAAATCTATTTAAAAGAAAAAGTAGAAGAAGGACCGGATTCAAAAATTAAAGAAGCAATGGCCTATTCATTGTTACAAGGTGGAAAGAGAATTCGTCCACAATTACTTTTTGCGACTTTAGAAGCATATAATGTTGATGCCCATCTTGGTTTTCCGAGTGCATGTGCAATTGAAATGATTCATACCTATTCTTTAATTCATGATGATTTGCCTGCTATGGATGATGATGATTTTCGACGAGGAAAAGCAAGTTGCCATAAAGCCTATACAGAAGCTGTTGCAATATTAGCTGGAGATGCGTTATTAACAAGAGCATTTGATGTTATTCTAGAAAGTAATGTCGATGCCCATCAGATTATAAAAATGATTCATCTTTTAAGTGATTATTCTGGTATCAATGGAATGATCTATGGTCAAGAACTTGATTTAGCTGCAGAAAATAAGGAACATATTAGCCTTGAAGAAATTTATTCGATTGATGCTTATAAGACCGCAAAGCTTTTAACCCTACCTTTTTTATTTGCAGCAATTTTGGCAAATCATGAAGATGATCAATCCAAATGGATTGAAATTGCTTATAACTTAGGTATTCAATTCCAAATTCAAGATGATATTTTGGATCAAACACAAACAAGTCAACAATTAGGCAAAAGTACCAGTGATAATGAAAATCATAAACAAACCTTTGTATCTTTACTTGGATTAGAACAAGCAAAAAAAGAAGTTGCAAACTTAGAAAATAAAATTTCAAATGCTCTTCATTTTTTAGAAGGGGATTTAACTTACTTAAATCAAATCATAAATTTTTTAATTCATCGTAGCTATTAGAGAAAGGAAAAATATGCGTTTATATGATATCGAAGCTCCTGAACAAATCCAATATTTATCTCTTGATCAATTAAAAGAGTTAGCAGATGATATCCGAGAATTCTTGATTGATTCTTTATCAAAAACAGGAGGACCATTAGCCAATAATTTAAGCATAGTTGATGCAACCATCGCATTACATTATGTTTTTCA
Source organism: Bacteroidaceae bacterium (assembly GCA_963596085.1). Lineage (GTDB taxonomy): Bacteria > Bacillota_I > Bacilli_A > Erysipelotrichales > Erysipelotrichaceae > Absicoccus. The sequence goes on from CAVBLW010000001.1 coordinate 18,948, forward strand.
TGTGCCATTTGATTCAATTGTATTTGATCTGGGTTATCAATGCTTAACGCATAAAATTTTAACAGGACGTGCTTGTCGTTTTGGAACCTTATTAAAGACAGATGGTTTGACAGCTTTTCCGAGTCCTGAAGAAAGTCAATTCGACTCTTCTTATAGCAATCATGCTGGTCAAGGTTTATCTTTTGCGATTGGTTTAGCTAGTGCAAGAGATTTAAAAAATGAAACCAATCATGTAATTTGTCTTTTAGAAAATGAATCTTTTCATAGTGGAGATTGTTTTGAAGCCTTATATCAATTAGTAAAAGAGCAAAAAAAAGTCATTATTCTTTATAACGATAGTTCAATTGTAGATGAAAACACAAAACACAAAATTCATCGATCAAATAAAATGTTAAAAAAAGCCTCTAAACAGTTAAAAACAAAGGTTAATAAAAATCGATTCGGGAAAGGAATGCTTTCTACGATTTACTCTGTTAAAGATGCATTTTTTTCACATAGTATTTTTAAAGATTTAGGTTTTCATTATCAAGGTTTAGTTGATGGACATAATTTAGAAGCTTTGATACAAGCTTTAGAAAATGCAAAAGAAGCACAAGGTCCTAGTTTCATTCACATTAAAACAAAAAAAGGGTATGGATTAAATTTTATTCAATCGAATCCATCATGGAATTCATTATCTCCGTTTCATAAAGAAAATGGGAAACCTTTATTTGAATTACCAAAGAATCAAATGAATTGGTCTGATTTTGTTCATTTATTTGTACATAAACTCGCTGAAAAAGATCAAAGAATTTATTCAATCCAATGCAATTCATCTTATTTAAATCATTATTTGAGTTTTGCCTCTGGATTAAGTGAAGCAAACTATCATCCGTTTCTTTCTATATCCAGCAATCAAATTATAAAGTGTTTAGATGCCATTCAAAATAATCTTTGTTTTATAAATAAAGGCGTTGTTGTTCATATTTCGGATTGTGGTTTAATTGGTGAAAAAGGCCCTTTATTTCAAGGAATTGATGATGTTGTTCATTTAACTCAAATCCCGCAAATGATTCTTTCCCATCCTAAGGATGCAAATGAATGTAAAGATCTACTTTATACGGCTTTTCAAGTTGATCAACCGTTCTTTATTCGTACATCCTATGGGCATACACAAGTCAATGAACTTTCAACGAAAAATTTAATTGAAATTGGTTCTTGGTCTCAATTTCAAATTGGGATGTATCCTAAAGCGGTGGTGATTACTTATGGTGAATATGTAAATCGAATGATTGATAAAGCGGCTCAAAATAATTTTGACTTATTAATCGTTAATGCACGTTTTCTAAAACCAATTGATCAAGATATGCTGAATGAAATCTTTCAAATTGATTTACCAATTTATGTTTGTGAACCGGATCGAAAAGGTGGACTTGCTTCTACGATTCAAGCTTTAAGTCCTAAAAAGATTCATAGTTTAGGTATTGAAGATCATTTTATTGAACAAGGCTCCCTACGGACTTTAAAGATTCGTGAATCGGTTTCAGTAGAGGCTTTTATACAGGAAGTGATTCGTGATACGTATGCGTTTAGATAAATATTGTAGCCAATTTATGGATTCACGCGCCAAAGCACAAGATGCAATAAAAAATGGACGTGTCCGTGTAAATCAAAAAGTTATAAAGAAAGCTAGCTTTCCTATTTGTGAACAGGATCAAGTTGAAATTGAAAAAGATTCGGATGATTATGTATCTCGTGCTGCTTATAAATTACTTGCAGCGATCGAAAAATATTCAATTTCTTTAAAGGATTTGGTTGTTCTTGATATCGGTGCAAGTACAGGTGGCTTTACGGATGTTTGTTTAAGAAAGGAAGCCAAAAAAGTTTATGCCTTAGATGTAGGTCATTTACAATTGGCTTCCCGTTTAGAAAAAGATTGTCGTGTGATTAAAATGGAAGGAAGGAATGCACGTTATCTTGAAAAAGAATGGTTTGATGAGAAGATTGATTTTGTTTGTATGGATGTCAGCTTTATTCAAGCCAAAACTATTTTAGATCGTGTTTTTGAAGTTCTAGATCTTTCATCGGTGGTCATCTTAATTAAACCACAATTTGAATGTGGACCATCCTATTTAAACAAGCAAGGAATTTTGAAGGATAAAAAAGTCGCAAAAAAAATTGTCGAAGATTATCGTCGCTATTTTTTACAACATTATCCTAAAGTTGATTTAATTGAAAGTCCGATACAAGGACGTGGTGGCAACCAAGAATATGTCGTTTATGCTAGAAAGTGAGATAATTTATGATCGAACAATTAATGGTTAAAGATTACATTTTATTTGATTATGCGCTCATCGATTTTAAAAAAGGTATGACAGTCATTACCGGAGAAACCGGTGCTGGTAAAAGCTTATTAATCGATGCGATTTCTTATTTATGTGGTCAACGGATCAATAGTTCAATTGTTCGAAAAGGAAAAGAGAAAGCAATTCTTCAAATGTTTTGTACCTTTGATGATTCGCGTATTTTTCAATTATTAGAAGACAATGGCTTTGAATGTGAAGAAGGTCTTCTTATACAACGTGAAATTCATGCGAATGGAAAAAGTACAATTCGCATCAATCATCAAATATCTACGCTTTCCTTTGTACGTAAATTATCGTCATATTTAATTGATCTTCATTCACAAATGGATACCTATCAATTAATGGATTTAAAGGTTCAAATGAATTTATTGGATCAATATGCGGATTGTAACAATTTACGAAATGAAGTAGCGCTTGCTTATAAAGAATATGCAAGCAAAATGAATGAATATCAAACTTTGGTCAATGAAACACTATCCGATGATGAGTTGGACTATTTAACACAACAATACAATCAAATTGATCAAGCGAATATTCAAGAAAATGAATTGGACGAATTAAATAAAACACTAAAAGAATTAAGTGAATTTGAAAAAAACAATGAACTCTTTTCAGAATCAATTTATCAATTAAACAAAGAAAATGGTTTAATGGACTTAAGCTATAACTTATATCGTTCCTTAAATAAAAATGATTCGACAAAAACCTATGCTCAAGCTTTCTATGATATTTATTATCAAATGGATGAGATTAAAGAAGAGCTACAAAAGAAATTAGAACAATTTAAATCGAGTGATCTTTCAATTGATGAGATTCAATCCAGAATCTATACCATTAAAAATCTATATAAGAAATATGGAGGCACATACACTTCTTTAATGGAATACAAAGAAAAATTAGAGAATAAAATTGATTCTATTTTACATCGTGAAAATATTCTTGAACAATTATCCTTTGAAATTGAAAAGAAAGAAAAAAAATACCTTGAATTAGCAAATCATCTTTCTACAAAAAGAAAAGCTTCCTTTTCTAAAATTGAAAAAGAAGTAATGAAACATTGTCAAGACTTAATGTTGGATAAGGCACAATTTAAAATTTCTTGCATAGAAAAAGAACCATCGAAAGATGGTATCGATTCAATTGAATTTATGGTTTCAATGAATCCTGGACAAGCTCTCTCTTCTTTAAAAGAAAGTGCATCAGGAGGGGAACTTTCGCGATTTATGTTGGCCTTAAAAGTTGTTTTTCAAAGTCAAAATGGTGTTGGAACCATGATCTTTGATGAAATAGATACAGGTGTGAGTGGTAAAGTTGCATTTGCGATGGGACAAAAGATGCATTCACTTTCAACAAAGAATCAGGTTTTATGTATAACGCACTTAGCAAGTGTTGCCTGTTGGGCCGATCTGCATTATTGTGTGAAAAAGGAAAGTGATGATAATCAAACAAAAACGAATGTTTCTTTATTGGATGAAAAAGAAACCATTGAAGAACTTGCGATGATGTCCAGTGGCCAAATTAATACAGCGAGTCTAGAAGCAGCAAGTGAATTAAAGGAAAGAGTCCATGGCTAGAGTTCTTTTTCATATCGATATCAATGCCTTTTTTGCGAGTGCTGAAATTATTAAAAAACCAAGTTTAAATGATCGTCCAATCGCTATTGGTTCTATGTCTCGACATGGTGTTTTATCAACTGCAAATTATATTGCACGCTCTTATGGTGTCCATAGTGCAATGCCTGTTTATGAAGCTTTAAAGCGATGTCCAGATTTAGAAATCATCAAACCAGATTTTACTTTTTATAAAAACTTAAGTCGTGAATTTTTTTCTTACTTATATACTTATACATCACAAATTGAACCTGCGAGTATCGATGAGTGTTATATGGATGTAAGTGAAATCATTCGAAATTATCAAAGACCCCTTGATTTAGCTTTTGAGATTCAAAATGGGATTTATGAAAAAACAGGCCTTTCTGTATCCATTGGGGTTGCACCAACCAAGTTTTTAGCTAAAATGGCAAGTGATATGCGTAAACCGAATGGAATTACTGTATTAAGAAAAGCTGAATTAGAAAGAAAATTATGGCCTTTGCCCGTGGAAGAAATAGTCGGAATTGGGAAGAAATCACTTCCTAAATTAAAAGCTAAAAATATTTTAACCATTGGTGATTTTGCATCAGAAAAAAATGAAGAAATCATACAATCCATTTTAGGTCGTAGTGCCTATCTTTTAATCCAAAAAACACGCGGAAAGAGTACCGATCGTTTAAGTTATTCTTCTACTCGACAATCCATTTCATTAGGAAAAACCTATGAGAATGATTTATATACAATGGAAGAAATCTTATCCAATGTTCGTTCTCTAAGTAGAGAATTAAGTAAAAAAATGCAAATTAAAAACTATAAGGGGAAATTAATTTCTATTACATTACGTGATTTGGATTTTCATAATGTGGTCCGTTCACAATCATTAAAGGATTATAGTAATGATGCAAATTATTTTTATGAAGCACTCTATGGATTAATTGAAGAAAACTTTATAGAAGATCATGGTTATCGACATATTACGATTCATATTGGATCTTTAAAAAATGCCAAGGAAATCATTGAACAACCAACGATTTTCGAATCACCAAAACGATGCACCTCTTCGATTTTAGAGCAACTTAATCAAAAAATAGAAGGTGCCCATTTAATAAAAGCCAGTGATTTATTAAAGGAGAATTGTGATGAAACTTAGAAAAGATTATTTTTTAGATGAATCCATGATTTTATTTCAAGATGAAGATCATTTTCACTTTAATACGGATACAAAACTATTAGCGAAATTTATGCGTTTAAAAAAAGATGAAACCATCTTAGATATTGGAACAAATAACGGTGCTTTATTATTAGCGGCTGATCAAGAACCAGTGAAAGAATTAATCGGTGTTGAAATTTTAAAGGAATCGTCTCAAGTAGCTGAATATAATGCGAAACAATTCTTTAAACATCCTTATAAAATTATGAATCAATCCATTCAAGAAGTAGAACTTCCATTGGTTGATGTGATAGTTTGTAATCCTCCATTTTTTAAAAAGGAAGAAACAAATCCAAATGTAAAAATCACAATGCGACAACTCGGACGTATTGAAGAAAATTTAACTTTAGAAGATTTATGTTTTCATGCCAATCGTTTATTAAAAAGTAATGGACGTTTCTATTTTGTTCATCGTTTAAATCGTTTAAATGATATATTTTTCAATTTACATCAAAACAATTTTTCCGTTCGAAATTTTCAAATTGCTTATGACCATAGAGATCATTTAGCGAAATCTGTTTTAATTGAAGCAATTAAAGAATCGCATTGTGATTGTATATGTAAAGAAGCTCTTTATATTTAAAGGTGAGATTATGTTGATTCAAGAAGCCATACAAGATTATTTAATCTATTTACAAGTTATTCAAGATAAATCAATTAAAACAATTGAAAGTTATAAGCATAATTTATCTTCATATCAGAGTTATCTTTCTACAATTCCAATTGAAAAAATGGAAGAGATTACCGTTGCTCATTTAGAAGATTTCATTCACTTTTATACGATTTCTCATCAAAAATCGAGCACAAATCAAATTTTATCAACGATCCGTTCTTTTCATAAATTCACTTCTTTAAATCATCCAGAGATTTCAAATCCTTCTCGTTATATTCATAGCTTAAAGAAGGAAAAAAAACTTCCAACCTATCTATCTCTAGAAGATTTAAATAAACTCTTTTCATCCTTTAAAGAAAGTGATTTGGATTGTTATCATAAAACCATTTTATTTACACTCTATAGTTGTGGTTTAAGAGTGAGTGAATTGTGTGCTTTAGAGTTGAATCAAGTTCATCTTTCCAATAAAATAATAAAGGTAGTGGGAAAAGGAGAAAAGGAACGCTTAATCCCAATTGCTTCGAGCTGTATTGAACAAATGGAACTCTATTTAAATACAGTACGAATTCAATGGGATCGTTATCAAAGCAGTTCTTTCTTTATTAACCATTTGGGTCATGTTTGTACCCGACAATATGTGCATTCACTCATTAAAAAAAAGGTAGCTGAATGTGACTTGAATCCTAAAATATCTGCGCATAGCTTTCGACATAGTTTTGCGACACACTTATTAGATGGTCAAGCGGATTTACGTGTTGTTCAGGAGTTACTTGGGCATAGTGATATTCAAACAACACAAATCTATACACATATTCAAAACGAACGCTTAAAAAAAGGATATGACCAATTTTTTCATTGGAAACAAAAGGAGGACGATTAAATGTCATGTGAAGGATGTCCAAGTCAAGGAAATTGTGGAAAAGATAGCTCGAGCTGTGGAGTTGTTTCAAATTCCAATAATCACATTAAGAATATTGTAGCCATTATGAGTGGTAAAGGTGGAGTTGGTAAATCAACCATGACCGTATTGCTTGCGAAAGCTTTAGCGAAGCAAGGAAAAAAGGTAGGTATTATGGATGCCGATATTACCGGGCCAAGTATTCCACGCTTAATGGGTGTAGAAAATGAACAAGCTTATGGAAATGAAGACAATGAAATTTTACCAATAGAAGTTGAAGGGGTAAAATGTATGTCTTTAAACTTTATGTTAGAAAATGAAAGTGATCCCGTTGTTTGGAGAGGACCAATTATTGCCAATGTTGTAAAACAATTTTATACCGATGTTTATTGGGGTGATTTAGATGTTTTACTCATCGATATGCCACCAGGTACTGGTGACGTTGCTCTAACGACCTTACAATCTTTACCAGTAAATGGTGTTGTTATGATTTCAACACCACAAGCCATGGTTTCTATGATTGTAGAAAAAGCCATTCATATGTGTGAAAAAATGGAAGTACCTGTTTTCGGAGTCATTGAAAATATGGCTTACTTGGAATGTCCAAATTGTAATGAACGTATTAATTTCTACAATCTAGAAGATTTAGATGATTTTGAAAAAGAAAGCGCATGTAAAATTTATGGAACAATTCCAATGATTGATTTAATTCGTGACGTCAATCAATATGCGTCTTATTCGATTGAACAAAGAAATAAGACACTATCTTTAATTGACTCAATTGCCGAAAAATTCCTTGAGGATTTAAAAGCAAATGAAAGTTCAGTGGCTTAAAAAGAAAAGAAATAAACGAATGATTTTAAAAGTAAAGGGTGGAAACATCATTGTTTCCACACCTTTTTCTACAAGTCAAAATGAAGTAGAAGCTTTTATTGAAAAGTCTAAACCATGGATTGAACAGCAATTAAAAAAAGATGAATCAGCACTTCTAAAAGAAGGACATGAAATTCATTTATTAGGGAAAAGCTATCAATTAAAGGAAGGAAGAGCCTGTACAATTCATCAAAATCTTTGTGTCTTTTGTTTGGATGAAAAGAAGTGGAAACAATTTTTACTCGATCTTGCTTCTGATTATTTAACAAAACGCTTTTATTATTGGGCTGAAATCATGGGATATCATAGACTTGAATTAAAATTTGGTTTTTATTCGTCAAAGTGGGGAAGCTGTCGTAAAGATTTAAGAGAAATTCGTTTAAATGCCTATTTGGTTTATTGTCCAAAGGATGCGATTGATGCTGTAATTGTACATGAACTTTGTCATCTAAAACATGCCAATCACTCATCGCAATTTTATAAAGAAGTGTATTTTTGGTATCCGAATTATAAAATAGCGCATGCAAAATTAAAGCAAGTTACAATTTATCGAATAAAGTAGCCATAAATCCATTCTATGGCTTTTTCTTTCTTGTAATCTTTTCTTAAGTAAGATAAAGTTAATACTGTATTTTAGGAGGGAAAAATGAATTCAAAGAAAGAGAACAATATTTATCAATTAGAAGGGAAAGTCCCTTTAAAGCGTGCGATTCCTTTTGGTTTACAACATGTTTTAGCAATGTTTGTTTCCAATTTAGCCCCTGTCTTAATTGTATGTGGTGCAGTTGTTCTAAAAGGAAGTGGTGACCATCTTTCGGGTGTTGAAATAACCCAATTATTACAATGTGCAATGTTTGCAGCTGGGATTGGAACCTGTTTACAATTGTACCCCGTTTGGAAAATCGGTTCAGGACTACCAATTGTTATGGGAGTTAGTTTTACCTTTTTAGGAAGTTTACTTGCCATTGGTTGTAATCCTTCACTTGGCTATGAAGGAATGATTGGAGCTGTAATTCTCGGTGGTATATTTGAAGGTTTCGTTGGCTTATCCGCTCGTTATTGGAAAAAGTTTTTGACACCTATTGTTTCAGCTTGTGTGGTTGTTGCGATTGGTTATTCCTTATTATCTGTAGGAATGGACTCATGGGGTGGAGGAAGCAATTCAAAAGACTTTGGTGCTTGGTATCATTTGTTTATTGGCTTTTTCACTTTAATTGTCTGTCTTATTTCACATTATAAATTAAAAGGTGTTTATAAAAGTCTGAATATCTTAGTTGGTTTAATTGCAGGCTATCTTTTATCAGTCATTTTTACGGTTTTAAATATTGCGCCTTTGGTTGATTTTTCAGGAATCCATTCAACAATTCAACAAGTTGGATTTGTGAATATACCGAAACTAGTTTTTTTAACCGATCATAAACCAGTTTTTGATCTTGGTGCTTTTTTTACTATTGCGATTGTCTTCTTAGTATCGGCTGCTGAAACGACAGGCGCAACAACTGCACTTGCGACAGGAGCTTTAAATCGTGATTTAAAAATGGAAGAATTACAAGGTTCTTTGGCAGTTGATGGTTTTTCAAGTGCAATTTCTGGATGTTTTGGATGTTTACCATTAACTTCCTTTAGTCAAAATGTCGGTCTAGTAACAATGACAGGTATTGTCAATCGATACACCATTTTACAAGGTGCACTTATTTTGATTTTATGTTCCTTATTTCCACCATTAGGTGCCTTATTTAATTCTTTACCACAAGCTGTTTTGGGTGGATGTACTGTTATGATGTTTGGTTCCATTATGTATGAAGGAATTAAAATGATGAAACAATGTCCTTTTAATAATCGTACGATGATCATCGTTTCTTTAGCTTTTAGTATTGGTGTTGGATTGACTGAAACATCAGGAAATTTCTTTAGTGCTTTTCCAGCTGTCGTTGGAGATATCTTTAATGGAAATGCTGTAGCAGGTGTATTTGTGGTTTCTTTACTTTTGAGCTTGATTTTGCCAGAAGAAAAAGAAAGTGAATAAAAAAAGAGTTGATTGAGAATCTAATCTCAACCAACTTTTTTTATACATTGATTTGGGCAGCAAGTCCTAATTCATTTTGATGTTCTTCTAAGATTGGATCAATATAATCACTAAAGAACTCTTCTGTTTGTTGAATCGATCTTCCAACATAATTAATTGGTTGCATATGCGATTCAATTTCTTCCTTACTTAAACCAAATTTAGGATCGTTTGAAATTCTTTCAATTAAATCATTTGGTTTACCTTCTTCTTTTACAACACGTCCAGCAGCCATTGAATGTTGACGAACAAGTTCATGTAGTTCTTGACGGTCACCACCAGCTTTTACAGCATCCATCATGATATTTTCAGTAGCCATAAAAGGTAATTCTTTTAATAAATCTGCTTCGACTACTTTTGGATAAACAACCATACCATCCGTAATATTTAAGTACAAATCCAAAATACCATCACAAGCCAAGAACGCTTCAGCAATACTAATTCGTTTATTCGCAGAATCATCTAAAGTTCTTTCAAACCATTGTGTACTTGCAGTAATGGCTGGATTTAATGAATCACTAATAATATAACGAGCAAGTGATCCCATTCTTTCAGAACGCATTGGATTTCGTTTATAGGCCATAGCCGATGATCCGATTTGTCCTTTTTCAAATGGTTCTTCAACTTCTTTCATATGTTGAAGTAAACGAATATCATTTGAAAATTTATGGGCACTTTGAGCAATACCCACTAAAGCAGCGACGACTTGTGTATCATATTTACGTGTATAGGTTTGACCTGAAACAGGGAAGTAATCATCATAGCCTAATTTTTCACAAATCTTTTGATCTAAAGCTTTTACTTTGTCTGTATCATTATTAAAAAGTTCCATAAAACTTGCTTGGGTACCTGTTGTACCTTTACAGCCTAATAACTTTTTATGATCTAATAAATGTTGGATTTCTAGATAATCCATATATAAATCCTGTGCCCATAAAGCAGCTCTTTTACCAACTGTTGTTGGTTGTGCAGGTTGAAAATGCGTAAAAGCTAAACAAGGCATATCTTTATACTCTAATGCAAATTTTTTCAGTTGAGCTAAAATATTAACCAACTTCTTTTGAACCAATTCTAAAGCTTCATGCATAATGATTAAGTCTGTATTATCTCCTACATAACAAGATGTAGCACCTAAGTGGATAATTCCTTTCGCTTTTGGACATTGTTGACCATAAGCATAAACATGACTCATTACATCATGGCGAACGATTTTTTCACGTTCTTTTGCGACATCATAATTAATATTATCTTTATTCGCAATTAATTCATCAATTTGTTCTTGGCTAATGTCCAAACCAAGTTCTTTTTCAGTTTGAGCAAGAGCAATCCATAATCTTCTCCATGTTTTAAATTTCTTATCGTTTGAGAATAACGATTGCATTTCCTTTGAAGCATAACGTTGACTCAAAGGAGATTGGTAATATTCATTTTGTGCCATTCTTTTTCCTCCATAACATTATCATTATACTTGGTCTTAAATACCAATTCAATGAAATTTCGTGTATAATAATGACTTATAAAGGAGTGTTTTATGAAAACATTAGCCATTCTTTCTACAAAATTGAGTTCAAAATGTTTACATTTAATTGGACGAGGAGGCTCTATGCCCGGTTCAATTGGATTGAAAATCGATGCAAATATATTATCTAAATTAAAGTTTAAAGGCCCTGTTATTTTAGTCACTGGTACCAACGGTAAAACAAGTACTGCCAATATGATTACAGATCTATTTATTAAAAATGGACAAAAAGTTATTAGCAATCGAAAAGGCGATAACTTAAGAGAAGGAATTACAACAACTTTGTTAAGCAATGCAAGCTTATCTGGTCAAGTTCAAGCTGACGTTGTCGTACTTGAAGTGGATGAATTAAATGTTCGTCATATCTTACCAAATTTACCTGTAACTTCACTTGTTGTAAATAACTTCTTTCGAGATCAATTGGATCGTGCACGTGAAATGGAACAATTGATTGATTCGATTGAAGGTGTACTGCCAAAATATTCTGGATCTTTAATTCTCAATGGAAATGATCCAAATGTTGTACGACTTTCTTTAAAAGCACCAAAAGCAAGCTGTCTTTACTTTGGCTTGAAAGAAAATCAATACAGCGTAACTACAACCAGTGAAGCAAGTGAAGGTAAGTTTTGCCAAGTATGATCTCATAAATTGAGTTATGATTACTATCAATATTCACATATTGCTCTTTTCACTGTACACATTGTTCATTTAAAACGCCACCATTGGATGTTCAACTGGATGATATTGATTTAGATAAAGAAAATTTTACTTATGCAAATGAAGCTTTTCATTCACCCTATGAAGGTATGTATTCCATGTATAATTGTGCAGCAGTTATTGCGGTTGCAAAAAAATATGGCATTTCATCGGATAAAATTAAAGAAGTTTTTCAAAATGCACCACAACCAAAAGGTAGAAATGAAAAATTTCATAAAGGAAATCATACCTGTATTTTGAATCTAGTTAAAAATCCAACGGGTGCAAATGAAGTTATGAAAGTGATTGAAAAAGATCATAAAGCTAAAAAAATTTGTATTGTATTAAATGATCGTGAACAAGATGGAACGGATGTTTCTTGGATATATGATACTTTCTTTGAAAAGATGATGACAGATCAAACAAAAGAAATTATATGTACCGGCCTAAGAGCCAATGATATGGCATTACGAATTTATTATGGTGGTTATCAAGGAAAAATTACTGTTATTAATGATTTACAAGAAGCAATTTCTCATGTAAATAAAGATATCGACACAAGCTATGTCGTTGCGACCTATACGGCTTTATTGCCTTCTAGAAATGCGATTGTAAAAGAAATGGAGGCCTAGTATGGAATGTAATGTTTGTTGGATGTATCACGATATTATGGATCTGTATGGCGATAAAGGGAATATTTTAACCTTAAAAAAAAGATGTATAGATCGTGGTATCGATTTTAAAGTAACAACCTGTGCAATTGGACAAAAAGAAGATTTATCGGAATATGATTTGGTCTTTTTAGGTGGTGGTGCAGATAAAGAACAAATGAGTTTAATTCCAGATTTATTATCCAGAAAAGAAAATATTCAAAAAGCTTTGGATGAAAAAACCTTTTTCCTATTAATTTGTGGTGGTTATCAATTATTTGGACAATATTATATTGCAGCCGATCATTCAAAAATCCAAGGCTTAGGATTTAATTCTTATTATACTGAAACCGGAAAAGAAGGAAGTCGTTGTATTGGAAATATTATTATTGATGCCCAATTTGATGGAATAAGCACAAAGATCATTGGTTTTGAAAATCATGGTGGGCAAACATTAAATGTCGAAAAGCCTTTAGGTAAAGTTTTAAAAGGATGTGGAAATGCCTTTGAAGCGGGATGGGAAGGGTATTATGATGGAAGAATGTTAGGAACTTATCTTCATGGACCATTACTACCAAAAAACCCTGTTGTAGCAGACTTTGTAATTTATAAAGCATTAAAAAAACGCAATCCTGATCTTGCGTTTGAAGATTTAAAACCATTAGAAAATCCCTTTGATCAAGCAGCACGCCAAGCTTTATTTACAAGATTTAATTTAAAAGAAAAAGAATGACAAAGTTAAAGTCATTCTTTTTCTTTTACGAAATCAATTACTTCTAATTCCGTATATATTTTAAAAACCACTGTCTTAACAATATTAGCCATTAAAGCTTGTTCCTTACTAGACTCTTCATGAAAAAATTCTTCCTTAATAGATCCAAATAGAATAATCTGATGAAGATAATGATCAAAACAAGAACTAAATGAGTCATAAACAGAAGAAATCGATGGCGCGTCCATAGCTTGTTGAATTTCAATAAAATTAGTGATTTCAGATAAAGAAAAACAACGTTTTAAAATACTAACAGCAATTAAAAAAGCTAAGTGATACTGTTTGTAATGTTTTTTTACTGGTGGATGAACCAAGCTATTTTTAACATAGTTATTGACCATATTCGATGTAATGACTTTATCTTTTTTATCTTCATCAAAATAGAGATCATTTAAACGATCGTTAATAAAAAAAATAACTTGATCCATATAAATTTCAAAATCAGGTAAATCATTCCATTTTGGACATTCAAATTTTTTTAATTTTTCTAAATATATTTCTTTATTCATACAATGAAAATAACATAATTTCACAAACTTTACAAGATAGTTTTATAAACTAGATATATTGACTTAAAATACGAAGTGTTTTAGAATTTAAGATATAGGAGATAAAAAAATGATTAAAATAATAACGGATTCTGCAAGTCAATTAAGTCGTAAACAAGCAAAAGATATTGGAGTTGAGATCACACCTTTGATTGTTAATATAAATCAAAAAAGTTATAAGGACTATGATGAAATTAATGATTATCAACTGATTCAAATGATTAATGAAGGAGGGATTCCTTCAAGCAGCCAACCTTCCATTGGAGAAAAAACTGATTTATACAATCAATGCTTGAAAGAGGGTTATGAAATCATTGATATTACGCTTGCAGATGGTTTAAGCGGAACTTATCAATCGGCTCTAATCGCAAAAGATTCCTGTGACGATCCTTCGAAAGTAACTATTTTTAATTCAAGAACTTTATGTGTTCCACAATATGTTTTAGTTCATAAAGCAAGTCAAATGGCTAAAAACAATGCATCAAAAGAAGAAATCTTAGCAATGCTGGAAGCCTCTTGTTCTACAGCTTTAAATTTTATGATTCCCATTGATTTTAATTTTTTATTACGAGGTGGAAGAACCTCAAATGCTTCCGCTTTTTTAGGTGGACTTTTAAAATTGATTCCAATTGTGAAAGGGAATGAAACATGTACACATCTCGAAAAATTTGCGATTTGTCGTACGTATAAAAAAGCCTTTACTCAAATTTTTGATAATTTTGATCAACATGGATTTAACGAGGATTATACAATTTGTTTAGCACATGCTATGAATGAAGAACTTTTAGAAAAATTGTTAGCATCTGTTCGAAAAAGATATCCCAAAAATAAAGTAATTTCTTTGCCTTTAGCACCTTCTTTAATTACACAAGGTGGGCCTGGATGCATCGCAATCCAAGCAATTTGTATTAAAGAACATTAAGATAGATAATTATGTTAAAATAACATAGAATAATTGAAGGAGGATTCAAAATGTATTCAAATTATTCAGAAATTTCAAGCAATACATTAAAAAATAAATTAAGTAAATCTTTTGCCTGGATGTTTATTGGTTTATTACTTACTGGCATTGTTGCAACGGTTACTTATGCTTCTGGTTTTTTAATGGTACTCATGCAAATTCCTTATTTATACTTATTTATCATCTTTTTTCCAATTATCCTTTGTTTATTTTTTGGAAAAGCAATGCAAGCTTCATCTAGTAGTGCAATTAAAGTGATGTTCTTACTTTATGCCTTATCCATGGGATTCTCAATGGCCTCTTTAGGTTTGAGTTATGATTTAGGAGTTATTGGAATCGCTTTTGCAATTAGTTCTTTTTACTTTTTATGCTTAGTTTTAATTGGACTTACAACAAAAAGAGACTTATCTAAAATTGGAACTTTATGCATGGTTGGTTTATTCGCAATCTTAATCAGTCAAATATTTTTAGCATTATTCCATGTATCCTATAGTATTCGTTTCTATAGTATTTTAGGTTTATTAATATTTACAGGATTAACGGCTTGGGATGTTCAAAATATGAACAGAGTATTGACTTTTTCAAATGGACAAGCTGTCGAACAAGAAAAAATGTCAATTTATTTTGCACTTCAACTTTATTTGGATTTTGTAAATATTTTTCTTTATATTTTACGTCTCGTTGGATCAAAAAATAATAATTAATGAATTGTTTATAAAGCCGTTAATCGGCTTTTTTTATAGAAAAAATCAGAAAGGATACAATCATGCAATGGACGTATAAGCAAAAACGATGTCATTGGGTCAATCTTAATAATCAACTTTATATTAATTACCATGACCAAGAGTGGGGAAAAGCAATCCATGAAGACCAAATACTTTTTGAAATGTTACTTTTAGAATGTTTTCAAGCTGGTCTATCTTGGGAATGTATATTAAATAAACGAGAAGGTTTTCGAAAAGCTTTTGACTCTTTTAATTTAGATAAAATATGTAATTATGACTCGCAAAAAATAATTGAACTACAAAATAATCCGGAAATCATTCGAAATCGTTTAAAAATCCAAGCTGCAGTAAATAACGCAAATGTATTTCGAAACATCCAAATGGAATGGTCTTCTTTCTCTAAATATTTATGGCATTGGACAAAAGATCAAGTTATTTATGAAACAGGAAAAACGCAATCTGATTTATCCAATCAAATTTCAAAAGATTTAAAAAAGAAAGGAATGAAATTTGTAGGCTCTACAACAATATACGCTTATTTACAAGCTGTAGGTGTAATTAATTCGCATGAAAAGGATTGTTTTCTATTTTTTGATAAGAAGAGTAAATGAAGACGATTATAGTTTAAAACTATCTCAAAATTGATTTTTTTGATATTATACATCTATTTTATTCCTTGATAAACTAGGGTAAAGAGAGGTTATCTTATGTTAAATATTAAATATGATATCGTTGGTTCTTTCCTAAGAACAGAAGCAATTAAAGAAGCAAGAAAAAAATACAATGATTCTAAAATCACAGATAGTGAATTAAGAAAGATTGAGGATCAAGAAATTGCTGCATTAGTCAAAAAAGAAGTAGAACATGGTTTGAAATTTGTAACAGATGGAGAATTTCGACGTCGTTGGTGGCATTTGGATTGGTTAAAAGAATTTGATGGTTTTAACACAAAACATTTTGATAAGGTTATTAATGGAGTAAATAATCATATTGAATTAGGCTATATCGAAGGTAAAATTGCTTATGATTCTTCGAAATATCATAAAGAAATGTATGCATGGGATTTTTTAAAGAGTGAAGCAGATCAATACCCAGGTGTTGAAGCAAAAAAATGTATATCAGGACCAAATATGATCTTAATCGATCATTTTCTTCAATTAGGTATCAAAGAAACACCTTATTATGGAACAAATTTAGATTTAATCATCGAAGATATTGGTAAAGCATATCAAGATGCAATCCAAGATTTCTATAATCATGGATGTCGTTATTTACAAATCGATGATACTTCATGGACTTACATGATTGATGACAATTTTGTTAAGAAAGTAGAATCTTTAGGTTATAAAAAAGAAGAAGTTCTAAAATGGTTTGTTTCCGTTTCAACAAAAGCCCTAGAAAATCATCCAAGTGATATGCAAATTGCAACACATTTCTGTAAAGGGAATTTTAAAGGAAATCCATTATTTCATGGTGCCTATGATTCAATCGCTCAATCCGTAGCATCCATTCCATATGATGGATATTTTGTCGAATATGATGATGCACGTTCTGGTTTATTTGATCCTTGGAAAGTTCTTTATCATACAGATCGTACCTTTGTAGCTGGTTTAATCAGTACAAAAAATCCTCGTTTAGAAACAAAAGAAGAAATCAAAGAACGCTATCTTCAAGCTAAAGCTTGCGTAGGTGATAATATTGCATTATCGCCTCAATGTGGGTTCGCATCGGTTGAAGAGGGTAATTGTATTGATGAAAAAACACAATGGGAAAAAATCGATTTATTAGTCTCTTGTCAAGATTTCCTATAATTAGAATTCTATAATTAAGAAGTCATAGAAATTATGGCTTCTATTTTTGTATGTTATAA
>CAVBLW010000002.1:0-25564 GCA_963596085.1 Bacteroidaceae bacterium
TTAGGAGGCGTGTGCTCTATCCAGCTGAGCTACTGAGACATTTTTATGGTTTATTCGATTTTTACCGCTCGAAGGAATAAAACAATCTGCCGCTTAGGCGTGTGCTCTATCCAACTGAACTATTGAGACAAATCCAAACTTATTCATTCTAATCGAATAAGTCTTTAAAACTATCAATATACTTTATATGATTCTTTTCAAATGAATGACGATTATAATCATTAACTAAACCAATACAAGAAATACCTAACTTTGATGCCGTTTCAATCGCATACATCGAATCTTCAAAAACAACTGTATCTTCAATGCTCGCATCCAATTCTTTTAACGCCTGTAAATAAATTTCTGCATCTCTTTTACTTAAACCTAAAGCTTCAGCTGAATAAATTTTTTTTAGATAAGGATACATACCTAATCGTTTTAAAACAAGCGTTGATAAAGAAAGATGATTCGAAGTAACAATTGCCATTTGAATTCCTTTTTGGGCACATTGTTGCATATATTCAAGTGCCCCTTCTTTAGCTGGTACATGTTCTTGATATTCTTTTTGAATATATTCCATTGTATAAGCTTCCATCTCTTCAATAGACATTTTTGCACCAAAATATTTACGAATATAGATCAATACTTCACTAAAACGCATGGTTAAAAAGGTCTTTTTTCCTCTTTCAAAATCCATATCAATTTCTAATTTCCGAAATAAATCCGTAATCGCATCTTCCCAAACATACATGGATTCAATTAATGTATCATCCAAATCAAATAAAATCGTCTTCATATTTCCTCTTAAAAATGGCGCGCTCGACAGGGATTGAACCCGCAACCTTCAGAATCGGAATCTGACACTCTATCCAATTGAGCTACGAGCGCACGCCTATACTATACCATAGAAAAGTGCAAAGATTACAAAAAAATAGGAGATTTGAAGTAATCTCCTACTTTACATGATTAAATCGAAATTCAGCATCTGCTGGCAGCGCAAATTCAGAATAAATATCTTTTGCCATATAACTTGTCTTTGACATCATTTCTTTTCCCATTCGATCCAAATGCAATAAATCCGTTTTCGTTGGATTTTCTGGATTGACTAAGAATAAAGAAATCATATAATAGTTCTTACTTGCTAAATCATAAATATTATAGTCAATTTCATAAGCATATTGACCATCTTCTAAAAGCGTTTGAACTTGTTCTAAATAATTATCAGAATCACCACGGAAGGTAACATAGTTTTTATTGCTGTATTCACCATTATTCTTTAATCCATCAGCCATTTGTTCCATTGATACCATGGCATAGGAATCCATATTAACACCTTGACTACTTTCAGCCTTACTGATTACCAAAGAAGCTGTAAAACCTTCATATTTTACCGCTGAAAAAGTAGAAATCGTTGCTCCATTGTCGTTTTTTGATTCAGATTGTACCGTCATTCCTTCCGGTAATAAAAGATCTTGATTAATTCCATCTAAGTGATATTTCGAATCACTTGAAACATATGTATATTTGGACTTTTTCTTTGAAGTTTTTTCACTGGTTTTTTCTTCTGAATCCGAACTTGTCATGAATAAATTTGCGCCCAAAGAGACAACCATTAATCCCACAAGAACCACTGCAAGGATTCGCATAAACCAAATGCGTGCTTTTTTTCCCATATTTTTTACTCCAATCCTAGATTCCTATTATAGCACAAATAAAGTTGGAATCGTTCGTTCATTGTACTGACTCGAAATAATCCCAGAATCACTTAAACGTGAATAGACACCATAAAATTTTCCATTAAAAACATAAAGACCTGTCATATTAATGAATTCTTGAAAATCATCATGCCGTGCTAAATCAATATTCCACGTTTTATAAGGTTTAATGTATCTTTGAATAATGTAATCTTTATCTTTTGTATCCTTTAAAATTTTCAGCCAATTTTTTTCATCTAAGTCGATTCCCGCAAAGACCCCTTTTGCACCAAAAGAATCTTTTGGCTTTAAAATCCATTGCTCTTTATTGGAAAGATCTAATTTTAATTCAGAATTCCAATCAAAAGTTTGTGGACAATGTTTTTGAATAAATTGACATTCTTCATTGGTGAAATAAGCTTGCAACAAAGGATGAAATAAGAGTTTCATAATATCTTTATGATGAACAATTTCCGTTTGAAAAGAGCCAACTAAACAAACCGCTTGATTTTCCGCAGCTTGAAAAAAATCTTTGGCCTGCTCTTTTCTTTCAAACAAATCCGAAGTTACAGCTCTTCGATAAATCAAATCAATGGCTCGATTGGTATATTTAGAATATAAGTGACCTTCTTTATAAACTAAATCTTTTACATCCAATACTTCACATTGACAACCAGCTTTTTTAAATTCTTCTTGAAAAACATAAAGCTCATTTAAATAAGCATGATCCAAAAAATCAACAATTGCGATCATTGGATGTTTTGGCATATCCGCTTGTGAAGCAATCTTTAAAAATTCATTGACCCAAGATTGAACTAACTCCATATATTCATATTTTCGTTTATCTTGCTTAAAAATATGATGCATGGATAAAAGGGCATTTAAGCGCTGATTTTCATTCATTGCAGCTGTTCCATCCGTATTAAATTCACAAAAGTAAAAATCTTTATTTTCTTCATTATAAAAAAGATCAATTCGACAAATTGGAATCAAAGAAGAATATGGATTTTCAAGTAAAATAAGCTGTTCTAATGTTTTTGAAAAAGAAAATAAACGCCGTATACTTTCATCCTTTTTATATGCTTGAATAACTTTTTCAAAGATTGTATAAGTTTGATTGACAATTTCTGAAAAAATTTGACGGTCTTCCAACGTAAAAAACTTTGGTATATGTAGAGTATGCGTATAATTATTTCCACCTGCATTCAATTCACTATGAATGATTGCATCATTAATTTCTAAGGCATTTTTTTTACATTCAAATTTATGCTTTTCAATATATAATCGATATTCTTCTTCAATTTTCATAAGTCCCCAATATGTTTTCTATTTTCTATTAAATTAAAATAAACGTCCAATAATTTCCCCTCATTTGCATCTAAGCCATTTTTAGCATCTTCGATTAATGTTTTACAGAAAGAAACAATTTCTTGTCCATAGACCTGTGCTTGCCAATCTTTTTGACGAATTTCTTGACATGCTTGTTCAATTTCAGAAATTGAATGTGCTATTCCAAGATATTGATCAACCATTTTCGTTTGATAAAAGATTCCTTTGATCAAAGCACAATAAGCCATTGTATAAACAAGAGGCATACAATCTGCACTGCGAATTTCAATGAAATTTTTACTTCGAATATTTGGAAAAACCATGGATAAGTAATGTTGAATTGATTCTTCATCCGTTCCATAGACTTTTGAAACCTCTTTACAGCTTTGTGAACCAACCGAAATGAATTCATTGCCTTTATGCATTAAAATCAAAGGAACCTTCCATACATAATTGGCATAACTTTGATAAGAAAAATGTTCATCAAACAAATCATCCACAATACGACAACGATCTGCGTCTGTTTGTTTCCAAATCGAATCTCTTAATAAAAGATCTTCATTTTTTAATCCCGCATAATAAGGTGTATTAAAGCTCAAAAACGCAAAGATGGGATGAAGAATATTCGCAAGACGATATTTCTTGATATAATCTATTTCATCCGCATAATCAATGGAAACATGAACCGCTGCTGTCCCTTTCATCATTTCTTTTCCACGTGTGCCATGATTTTCAAAGTATGCTTCCATTAAAGCATATCTTTCTTTATGAATTCGTTTGAACGAATCCACTGGTACTGTTGGAATTCCTCCAGAATAGATAATCTCATAGCCTTTTTTTTCGACATAGGCTTGAATTGGTGCCATAGCTTTTTGATAGGCTTTTTCAATGCGTTTTAAATCCGATGTATATAGAAAAGAAACTTCCAGCTGACAACCTGGTTCTAAAGTAATTAAACATTCTTCATTTTCTAAAGAAACACAATGGTTCTTTTCATATACAGCTTGAGGATAATCCTTTTGAATTGCTTGAAATAGACCTTCAATTTCTTCATAAGGCATAGGTTTTCCATTTTCTTTATTTAATAGAAAATGTTCCACTTCAAGTCCAATTCCACCCGTTTGTCTATGTTTCTCACCCTTTTTCAAATAATTAGTGATCGAATCCATAGTATACTGACTCCTTCACTTGATTGGCATGCTCTTTTCCACAAAGTAATTCAATCAGAGCAAAGCCAAATTCAACACTTGCAGCTGCTGAACATGCGGTAACAATATTTCCATCCGTTACAACATAAGACGAATGAAAGCTTCCACCGAAATCCTCGTTCATCGCTTCAAAGCACGTATAATTCTTTCCTTTCAACAAACCTTCTTGTCCTAAAATCGTAGGCGCTGCACAAATTGCTCCAATTTTCTTATCTTGCGTAAATTCATGAATCAAATCTAAGGCAATTGGGTTTTTACGCATCGTTGCATGTTGCGGACCTCCTGGCAATACAAGGCAATCAGCTTGCTTAAAATCATATTCTTCGACATAAATAGATGGCGTATATTGAATGCCAAATCGTCCTGTCACTTCTTCTTTGCAAAGTCGAACTAAATCAACTTCAACACCTGCTCTTTTTAATAAGGCAATTGGCCCCATTGTTTCTAATTCTTCATATCCATTATCAACTAAAACTACTGTTTTCATTTGTTTCACCTCAATTTCATTGGATTAGTTATAGTATACTCTTAACATTATAACGGTGCAATTTTGGTGAATTCACAAATGAATGAATTTGTCTATTTTTATTCAAGCAATGCATTATATAATTACATTGAAAAGAGGTTCATTATGAAAACAATTTTAAAAAATAATAAAAAAGAAATACATATTCTAGCCCTATTTTATCTTTTAACTGGGCTGATTCTTTGCCTATTTAATATCAAACTATTAACTATTTTAATCCGTTGTATTGGTGTTCTTTTATTCTTATATGGTTTATATCAAATGTATCGTTACTTTATTCAACGTTTAAATATTTCACCAATTCCTTTACTAATTGGAATCCCTTTTCTTTTGATTGGGTTTTTATTCTTTTCAAAGCCTCAATTACTAATCCAAAGCATTTCCATTTATACCGGGATCTTATTGCTTTTAAATGGTATCATTCATTTCCAAACCAGTCTTGTTGAAAAAGATTTAGGCTTTTTAAAATGGAAGTGGGGCTTATTTTATTCGATTTTATTAATTGTCCTTGGACTTGCACTTCTTTTTAGTCCGCTTTCGACGGTTAGTAAAATCATCAAATTATGTGGTGGATTCCTTTGTGTCATTGGTCTTGGTCTTTTTATTTCAGCTTGGCGAATTGGTCGACTTACAAAAAAGGAGAACGATTATATTGAAGGCGACTTTAAAGACTTATAAGATTTGCAAAGTTTTTGAAAAAAAGATAGAATTTCTTTATGCCGAGAATCCTAGAAGACTGTTCTTACAGCATTGAAATTAAAAAAAGTAAGTTTATTACCTATTTACATCGATGCTGTGATGAACAAGATGCCAAAGATTATTTAAGATTAATTAAAAAAGAGCATCCTCAAGCGACACATCATTGTACCGCAATGATTATTGGTCAAATCATGCGTTCAAATGATGATGGAGAGCCCGCACAAACTGCAGGTCATCCGATGTTAGATGTTTTAATACATCATGAAATGACCGATATTTTAGCGATTGTCGTACGTTATTTTGGTGGAACTAAATTAGGAACAGGTGGTTTAGTACGTGCCTATAGTTCAAGTGTATCAGAAGCACTTGCCCATGCCACACTAACAGAAAGTCAAATTGTTTCACGTTATCGCATCATCTTTCCTTATGATTTCATTGGAAAAGTGGATTATTTCTTTCGTTCACAAGAAATTGAAGTGTCTTTTAAGGATTATCAAGAAATGGTTGAATACCAATTCTTATCAAAAGAAGATGTCAGTCCATCTTTAATGGAATTATCCAATGGACAAATTCAACCAGAATTTTTAGAAGAAGTTGAAATGGAAAGACCCATTTAGAAAGAGGCCTTTATGAACTCATTGTTTAGCTATATTATTACTTTTGGAATATTTCTTTTATTTTTTATTTTTCTACCTTATTTATTTCCGATTCTTCTTGTTTTGCTCCTCATTTTCTTGCTTTTTATCTGGCGAATCAAAAGAAATGTACAAACTTTTACTTTCCCCAATATGGATGATGAATCTGAACCAGAAGAAAACAATCTAAAAGAGGATGTCATTGATGTAGAATACACAGAAACAGAAGAGGATTGCGATGATTGAGCATCATGCCTTCAATAAGGAAAAAGAAGTAAAACAACTTCTGGAAAAATCCCTTTTACATATGAATCCATCGGAAATCAATTATTGGATGAAATATCAATTCCAAGCAGAATCCATGTATTGTTACTATGTCCAGGATCAATTGGTTTCCATCATTCAAATGGAAGATATTGAAATAGCGATTCAAAATCAAAAAATGGCCGCCAATCAAATTACAATGGCAGCCACACATCCTGATTATCGTCAACATGGTTATTTTACAAAGCTATTAAATGCCTGCTTAGAGCAAGCAAGTTACAACAGTCTATTCACTTTATGTACATGCAACTTCCCTCAACTTTTTAGTCATTATGGATTTGAAGTTGTATCCCATACCAAAACCTATTGGGCAAGCTTATCAAAACAAGATTTAGGAAATGCACAAAATGTTTGTCCTTATCAAAAGGACATGGATCTATATCCTTTGTATTTAACCTTCATTTCCCATTTTGAAGGTTGTCATATCTATTCAAAAGAACGCTTTGAAGCTAAACTTCAATATGCTCTTTCATTGAATTATGAAATCTTAATTCTAAAAAAAGAGGATCAAATTCATGGCTTTGCCCTGATTAAAAATAAGGATCAACACATTTATATTGATGTCATTGTCTATCTTGATAATCTTGCGGTTCTTGATTGTTTAGCTTATCTTTCTTTAAGAAATCAAAGCATTGCCATTACCATTGGACAAGATGAACGGATTGAAAAAATTGCTTCCTTTAATTATCCAAGAGATAAAGAAGCAACCTTAGTTCATGTCAATCATCCAAAAATATTCCAACGCTTATTTCAAAAACAATATAAAAATGGGAAAGAATTATACGAAAACTTAAAAAAGCCAACTTGGAATCACTACTAAAATAAGGAGCATATGCTCCTTATTTTCTTATTTGTCCATGACCAAAAATTTTATATTTTGTAC
Source organism: Bacteroidaceae bacterium (assembly GCA_963596085.1). Lineage (GTDB taxonomy): Bacteria > Bacillota_I > Bacilli_A > Erysipelotrichales > Erysipelotrichaceae > Absicoccus. The sequence goes on from CAVBLW010000002.1 coordinate 7,281, forward strand.
TAGTCATTTCTTGAAGACCAATTGGTCCTCTTGCATGTAATTTTTGTGTACTAATTCCTACTTCTGCACCAAAACCAAATTGTCCACCATCGGTAAAGCGTGTAGAAGCATTATGATAAACACACGCCGAATCCAATGCATCCATAAAATAGATAGCCTCTTCTTCATTTTCTGTTACGATACATTCCGAATGTTTCGTTGAATATTGATAGATATGTTCTATTGCTTCCTGCACATCTTTAACGACTTTGATATTACAAATATAATCATCATATTCCGTCGCATAATTCTCTTTCGTTGCCAATTCACCTTCGATGTATTTTAAGGAAGCTTCATCCCCATAAATTTTAATTTTTGTAAATAACGGCTTTAATTGGGTCAAAAAGCTTTGTGCAACCTTTTCATGAACTAAAATCGTTTCAATGGCATTGCATACACTTGGTCTTTGAATTTTTGCGTTTTGCGCAATCTTTAGGGCCATATCAATATTTGCATATTGATCCACATACAAATGACATAAACCAGCTCCAGTTTCAATAACAGGTACTTTGGCATTCTTTACAACATGTTGAATCAAGCCTTTACCACCTCTTGGAATCACCACATCCACATGGTCACGATCACATATAAGCTCTGTAACAACCGCATGATCCATTTTTTCAATCATATAAATAGGATTGACTGGTAAATAAGGCTGAATTGCTTCTTGCATAATCTGACATAAAGCTTGATTGGAATAAAAGGCTTCCTTTCCACCTTTTAAAATACATACATTATTCGTCTTGATACAAATTGCTGCAATATCCACGGTTACATTGGGACGTGCTTCATAAACAACACCAACTGTTCCAATTGGAATACGTACCTGTTGAATCTTTAAACCATTGGGACGCTCAATACTTCGAATAACTTGTCCAATTGGATCATCCAATTGACTCACTCTTAAAACACCATCCGCAATTTCTAAAATACGACTTTCATCCAAAAGTAAACGATCAATCATGGATTCTTTCATTCCTTGTTGCTTCGCATTTTCAATGTCTTTTTGATTTGCTTCAATGATGGATGAAGTGTTTGCTACTAAGGCTTCTTTTATTGCTTGTAAAGCATTTATTTTCGCTTCTTTTTTAACCAATTGAAAAGAACGACAAGCATCCTTTGCTTCTTTTAATAAGGTTTCAATCATATTCCCCTCCTTTTACCAATACCATATTATTGGCATGAATGACTTCCTCATAATCACAAGTTTGAAGTACAGATTCAATCTCTTTTGATTTTAAACCTTTAATCAATTGAATCTCATCACTTGAATAGTTCACAATTCCTTTCGCAACCTGTTTTTCTTGTTCATCTAAAACCCTAACAACCGAAGACATTTTAAAGGAACCTTGAACTGCTTTAATTCCAGATGGCAATAAGCTTTTATGTTTTTGTAAAGCTTGTTTACAACCATCATCAATGATGATACTTCCTTTTGCACGACTCTGATACATAATCCAATGTTGACGCGCTTTTAAGTTACGTCCCACATTTCCATAAAAAACCGTTCCAATTTCTTTTCCTTCAATTAAATCAATTAAAGTATGAGGCGTATTCCCATTAATGATTGCAAGATCACAACCATATTCATTTGAAATCTTAGCCGCTTTCAACTTGGTCACCATACCACCTGTTCCCATTGAAGTATCCGTATCTCCAGCCATTGCTTCTATTTCAGGGGTAATACCATGAACATCTTGAATCATTTTGGCATCTGGATTTGTATGTGGATTGGCATCATAAAGTCCATCAATGTCACTAATCAAAATCACCAAATCGGCATCAACAATCGGAACCATTAAACTAGCCATCGTGTCATTGTCACCAACTTTAATTTCATCAACAGCTAAGGTATCATTCTCATTAATAATAGGTAAAACATCATAACGAATCAAAGATTGCATCGTATTGTAGAAATTTAAACAACGTTTCCGATTATCAAAATCATCATGATTCATTAAAAGCTGAGCAATTTTAATGTGATATAAATTAAATAAATTATCGTAGATTCGCATTAAAGAAGCTTGTCCAATGGCTGCTAAGGCCTGTTTATCGGGTAAATTCTTCGGCTTCTTTTTTAAATGCATTTCTTCTTGTCCAGTCTTTATCGCTCCACTACTGACTAAAGTAATTTGGATTCCTTTTCGACGAATCATTGCGATCTGTTCAATAAATCCCAAAATTCGCTCCGTATCAATATTCCCCTTCGCATCACACAAAGAAGAAGAACCAATTTTAATAATACAATTTTTTACATGATCAAAGTTGCGCATGCCAATCTCCTCAACTATATAGCCCATTTTGCCACAAAATCCACCAGTTGACAATAAAAGCCATCCAGGCATATAGTAAAAAAGATAAGAAAGAAGGATTTATATGCAAATCGAAAAAAGAATTGAAGAATTAGGTCTTACCTTACCAGAAAGCTCAGAACCAAAGGCAATGTATATTCCAGTGAAACAAGTTGGAAATTTATTATTCGTATCTGGACAATTGCCATGTAAATTGGATGGTTCATTGGCTTATACGGGTAAATTAGGGGAAGACCTTACTTTAGAACAAGGGCAAGAATGTGCTAGATTATGTGTTATTAACATGCTCTCAGCCATCAAATATCATTTAAAAGACTTAGATCGTGTTAAAAATGTCGTTAAGCTTCAAGCCTTTGTTTCGAGTAAAACAGGTTTTGATCAACAACATTTAGTCACTAACGGTGCAAGTGAACTTCTATTTGAAATCTTTGCTGAAAAAGGAAAACATGCGCGTACCGCTGTTGGCATCAATCAATTGCCATTAGATGCACCCGTTGAAATCGAAGCTATTTTTGAAGTTGAATAAAAAAAAGATGCTTTTAAGACTCTGTCTTATCAGCATCTTTTTCTGTTTCAGTTTCCGTATCGCTACTACCATCAATTTGTTTTTGAAGTTTCGCATTTTTCTTTTCTAAATTCGCAATTTCTTGTGCTTGCTTCTTATTTTCTTCATTCAATTCCGAAATTTGTTTATCATAGGTGTTTTCCGTAGAGTTTTGACTCTTCTTAATCTTTTTTACTTCTTTTTCAAGATCTTTTTTCTCTTTTTCTAATTTTGTGATCTGTGCATCCTTTTGAATACGCATTTGATTCATAAAATAGATACTGGATCCCCCAACAACTAATAAAGTACAAATCATTCCTAATAAAACTAAATGAAAGATCTTCTTTTTATCGGTTTTAACAACCTTTTCCACCTTATGAATTTGAGTTGTATATTCTGATGGATTTTCACTTAATAAATATTCACCACATTTTTCACAATAATGGCGTCGATCATCATTTTTATGGTTACATTTTGGACAAATCAATGCGGCTCCTCCTCATATAAATAGGCTTTTAATTCCTTTATTTTATTTTTAGCATCATTATACCCCAAATAATAAATATCACCAAGTCGATCTGTATTCCGTTCTAAACGACCAATATCAATTGCACTACTTGGAGATATCACAAAAATTTTCTTTTGTCTTCGTAAGCTTTCAATTTCATTGCATTGACGATTATAGCGTTGATCGGATTCTTCCAATGCTTTGGCTAGTTCAGGATATTTGTGATAACGTGCATGAATCATTGTACTATGCGTATTGTCTAAAGGATAGCGGAATTCGTCATCTCTGGTTCGTACAAGAACGATTTTATCAAACTTTTCATCCAGTGCCCATTGATAAGGAATTGCACAAGAACACCCTCCATCTAAGTAAGGCTTCCCTTCAATTTCAACCATGCTGGAAACAAATGGCATCGAAGCACTTGCTGCGATGGCTGCAAAAATATCTTTACAGATTCCACGTTCAAAATATTCAATCTTCCCTGTTTCACAATTGGTTGCGGCAACTAAAAAACGACGATTCGGTGCATTAAAACGAACAATATCGATTGGATATTCCTCATTGACATCCATCAAAACAAAATCAAAACCTACAAGCCCTTTATTATTTAAAAAGGCTTGAGTTCCTACATAGCGAGAATCATTTCGATAACGTAAATTAATTCGTGCACTTCGTCCAATCTGTCCACTCACATAATTTACACCATTCATTCCACCAGCTGATACGCCAATGGTTGTACGTAAATTAATCTTTTCTTCCATCAAGGCATCACAAACACCGGATGTATATAAACCACGAAAAGCGCCACCTTCTAAAATTAAACAGCCTTCACTAATATTATTATCGGCTATTCCACTCGGTAAAGAATCTAAATCGGCATAGGTTCGATTTTCATAATCACCTTGAACTTTTTTTATTGTATCTTTTACTACTTCACTTGCTTCACCAATTTTATTTGAAGTTTCTTTCACCGTTTGCTTCAAATGATGGGAGGCTTGATTCAAATTTATTTTTTTTAATTTCATGAACGTATTGTAACATAAAAAGATGGGTAACTCCCATCTATCGTTTTTGCTCTAAATCAAAGTCAAAAAAATAATCCGCAATTTCTTCTTTTGAAATTTCTAACATTTGACATATTTTATAAATTTCATCGGTACGAAATTGCGTTCTTGCTTGTAAACGATATGTCAATAGATTTTGTGAAATTCCTAATGCTTCCGCGAAACTGCGCTGTGTATCATAGTATTCAAGAATACGAATTCTTAACTTCTTTAAGACAATCTCCCTCATTAGAACATAACACCCTTTCTCCCTCTAAATATTACAACATTGTTGACAAATATACAAGATGACATTGTTATAATTTTGATAATGTTCTAAGGTTATAATCTTATATCGAAAAAGAGTCATACCGAAGTATGACTTAGTAATCTATCGTTCATTCCAAGCTTTTACGATTGCTTCTGCCATTTCACGAACCCGTACCTTTGGATCTGGTGCATTTAAGATACCAGAAGTTGCCCCTGTACCATCAGCTCCTAATTTAACGACATTGTAACAATCATCGGCTGTACTTACACCGGATGCAATCATAACAAGAACATCTGGATCAATGGATGCGATTGCTTTGCATGTATCTGTTGTATAAGAATCTTCTGCTACTTGACCTGTTCCAATTAAATCCGTTGGTTCAGCTAAGACAATGTCTGGTTTCATACAAGATACAGCTTTTGCTTCGACAACAGAATCCGCACAAACAATGCTAATTAGCCCCAATTCCTTTGATCGTTTGATGGTTTTATATAAATCACTTAAGGTTTTAGGATTCTCTGCATGATTTAAGAAAAGAGCTTGCGCTCCAGCTTCTTTTAATGATTCCCCTAATAAATGTCCCATTCCTCTTCCTGGTGTTAAAGGATCCATTGATTGCGCTGTAACAATAATATGACTTGTTTTCTCTTTAATCATTCGAATATCCGCATAAGGACAAGTAAAGAAGATCGTTAATCCTGTGTCTTTGGCAACTTGATCACTCGCTAGAGCTAATTCTAAGCTTTCTTTTCCAAATAAATAAGACTTTGGATTTACGACTAAAAAAGGTTTTCTTTCCATAACTATTCTCCAATCACCGTAATAACACAACGACGTGTACGTCCACGTGTACGATCAAAATCTGCAAAATAAATGTAACCTGTTGTTCCTACACCAAGTTTCCCTTCATTCACGTCAAAGGTTTCACTCGATCCCAATAGAGTTGAACGAAGATGCGCATCCCCATTCCATAAATCTTCATGTCCATTTGGTAGATAATCTTTTGCGTTTGGCCATGATTCAACTGCTGCATAATGTTCCGGTCCAGGATAAGTATAAGTTTGTGCATCCGTATGATCTGGGAAGATTTTTTCTAAGCCAATGTTTAAATCATGTTGTAAAGATTCATCTCCATTTTCATCTCGATCATGTGCATATTCTTCAAAGAATACAGAACAGGTTGTATGTGGACTGATTACTGCACAAATGCCTGTTTGAATCCCACTTTCTTCAATTGTTTGACGAACTTGGTCCGTAATATTAATATATGATGTTGTTTTTCCATGCGCTTGTACTTGGATTACTTTTCGATAAACTGCCATTTGATCCTCCTATAATGCTTTTGTTGCAAATAATTCATATACATGCTTCAACATATTTTGCATGCCTTTTTTTGCGCTTTCTTTGTAAGTATAATAATCTTCAACTTCTGGTGTTTTTTCTTGAAGTGCGTAAACTTCCTTAGCTGCACTGACCATAAAATCGGAATAAACATTTATTTTCGCAATGCCTTCCGTTGCACAGCGATGTAAATTTTCATCTCCTGAATTGGATCCACCATGTAAAACCAATGGACAATCCAAAGCATTAGCTAATTCATGAAGTCGTTCAAAATTAATTTTTGGCGTTCCTTTATATAATCCATGCGCTGTTCCAATCGAAACCGCCAAACTATCAACCTTTGTTGCTTCAACAAATTTTGTTGCTTCTTCAACCGTGGTATAGATATCTTCATCTTCTTCTCTTTCATTGCTTCCAACATGTCCAATTTCAGCTTCTACAACAACCCCATGGGCATGTGCATAGGCAACAACTTCTTTTGTCATTGCGACATTTTCTTCAAATGGAAGCATTGAACCATCAATCATAACGGATGTAAAGCCTAAATCAACTGCTTTTTTACAAGTTTCAACACTTTCTCCATGATCTAAGTGCAAACAAACCGGATTGCTTGTTCTTTCAGCACGGAATTTTGCAAGATAGGCCGCTGTTTCTAAATCAAGTAAACGGTCAAAATGGCATTCCGCAAACGCAATAATAATCGGTAAATTCTCTTTCTGTGCTTCTTCTAAATGCCATTTTAAAGAATCTTCATCGACAAAGTTTGCGGAAGGAATCGCAAATTTTTCTTTTTGAGCTAACGCAAACATTTCTTTGGATGTGACTAACATTTGTATCCTCCTAAATAATACATTTTCTATGGACCCATTATAGCGAATAATTGTTCTAGAATCAATATAACTTTTATCTTTTTGTCCTATTTTTTTTAATACAAAAAAAAGAAGCGATATCAATCGCTTCTTATTACGAATAAAAGAAATCCAAAGTCGTAGGAGGATTCAATCTTTTATTCGCTCAACTCTCTCCGTATTCATTATCAACTTTTTAAAGAAATTATTCAATCTTTATTTGATTTTTTATAGAGAACATAAATAAGACACAAAAGGATGCTTCTTATCATTTCTTAAAATTAAGCCTTCCCCTGCATATTCAAAACCAAGATTTTCATAAACCAATGGACTTTTTACATGTTCTTTCAAAACATCTAAACGTAAAAATTGAGAACCTTGTATCCGCGAACAATCAATCGCATAAGAAATCATTTGATTGGCAATACCATATCCTGTATATTTTGCATCAACAGCCATACAATACATAACAGAGGTTGGATTTTCTGGCAATTCAAAAGATAGTTCTAAATAATTTCGATGATCAAAATGAGTTAAAATCATCATAGATACAATTCGATTCGAAACTTCTCCAATATACAAATTTCCTTCTTCAATGGCTTTTTGAATATGTTTGTCCGATGGAAAAAGATTTCGATCATTTAAATCTTGATCAATTCTTTCAATCAATTGATGATAAAAAAATAACATCTTGTTTACTTCATTTTCTTTTGCTCGTACAATACGTAACATCTATATCCCTTCTTTACGAAAAGAGTCTATGTTTTCATAAGTATTTATAAATCTGAATAGAGCTCTTCTTGATAAATTCCTTGTTCAATTAATTTTTTAAAGCTTTTTACGACAAAAGGTTTATCTTCTTGATAGGTTACACCAAACCATTTATCTTTTGTTTCTAAGACTTTAACGCTAACTTTTTTCTGTTCTAATAATTTTCCAATTAAAATTGGTAATAAGTATTCATCTTTTTCAAGATTTTTCGAATGATCTAAAAATTCAATGAATTCTTTTTCAAGAATATCCATAAATTCTGGTGTAAGTCCCCACATATTCATAGATACATAAGAATTTACATCTATTTCTTGACCATGTACAGCTGCACCGTCTGCTGTTTTTTCAATATCATGTGTTTCAACAATACTCGTTAAATACGCATTTTCATCGGTTTGACAAATTCCGCGTGTAACCGTTCCAAAATCACTCAATGTATTCTTTAAGATAAAGCCTGCCATACAATAAGCATTGCTTTGATTCTTTGTGTATGATTCTAAAAAAGCATGAATTTGAGAAAAGGCTTCTTTACCATAATAATCATCGGCATTAATCACACAAAAAGGTTCTTTGATATATTCTTTTGCGACTAAAACAGCTTGTCCTGTACCCCATGGTTTTACTCTTCTTTCTGGTACATGATATCCTTCTGGAAGATCTTCCAACGATTGGAAACAATAATGTACTTCAACTTGTTTTTCAGCAGCTAATTTTTCAATACGGACTCCAATGCGCTCTTTAAAATCTTTTTCGATATCTTTTCGAATAATAAAAATAATTTTATTAAAGCCTGCTTGTATCGCATCATGAATGGAATAATCCATTATGATTTCATCGTGAAAACCAACTGGTTCTAACTGTTTGATTCCTTGTCCAAATCGACTTCCAATCCCAGCGGCCATAATAACTAAAGATGTATTCATCACTAAACAACTCAACTTTCTTGTTCTTATTATAGCACAAAAAGAAATCGATATTGTAAATGCTTACTTTACATAAAAAAAGAAGATGAACTCATCTTCTTATTTCCCCATTACTTTCACCATAACGGCTTTTTGAGCATGTAAACGGTTTTCTGCTTCATCAAAGATTTCATCGGCATGGGCTTCGAAAACTTCTTCCGTGATTTCTTCTCCTCGATGTGCAGGTAAACAATGAAGAACCATACATCCATCATTGGCTTGTTCCATTAATTTTGCATTTACTTGATAGGTTCCTTCAAATACTTTTCTTCTTTGTTCTGCTTCGCCTTCTTCACCCATCGATGCCCAAACATCGGTTAAAATAACATCTGCATCCTTTGCGGCTTCCATTGGATCTTGAAGCAATTGGAATTTATCGCCATATTGTTTCGCAAATTCTAAACAAGTAGGATCTGGTAAATAGCCTTCTGGACAAGCACACGCAAAAGACATGCCAGTTTTTAATGCTCCAACCATAAGCGAATTACACATATTGTTTCCATCGCCAATGAAGACCATTTTTAAACCTTCTAATTTCCCTTTATGTTCACGAATGGTTTGTAAATCAGCTAAGACTTGGCATGGATGGGCAAAATCCGTCAATCCATTAATAATTGGGATACTTCCATATTTAGCTAAATCTTCAACATCTTTTTGCGCATAGGTACGAATCATGATGCCATCTAAATAACGAGATAAAACACGTGCCGTATCTTGAATTGGTTCACCACGACCAATTTGCATCGTATTGGCATCTAAATGAAGTGGATAGGCACCCAATTGAACAGCACCAACTTCAAAAGAAACACGTGTACGTGTTGAAGCTTTTTGAAAAATTAAACCGATGGTTTTATTTTTCAAATAAGGCGTAAACACCCCTTGTTTCACTTCTGCTTTAATTTTGTCTGCCAAATCTAAGACATCAATAATCTCTTGATCAGACATTGTTAACATACTTAATAAATGTTCCATTCTACATCTCCTCTAAGACGGATTGTAAAACATCCATCCCTTTTTGAATTTCCTCTTTGGTCATAATCAATGGTGGCAACATACGAATTTTCGTTTTTGCTGTTAAAAATAAGACACCTTTTTGTCGACATTGACTTAGAACCTCTTTGGCTTCAATTCCCTCTAATTCTACACCAATCATCATTCCTAAACCAGATACAGATTTTACATGAGGCATCTTTTCTAAACGTTCTTTAATCAATTGTCCTTTTTCTTTAACTTCTTCTAAAAATTCCGCGTTTAAAGTATCCAAGACAACATGAGCCGAAGTACAAGCAAGTGGATTCCCCGCAAAGGTTGATCCATGATCGCCATATTGAATAACATCTTTTACCTTTTCAGATAGAAGTACACCACCCATTGGAATTCCATTCGCAATTCCCTTTGCAAAAGAAACAATATCCGGATGAATGCCAAATTGTTCATAAGCAAAGAAGGTACCTGTTCGTCCAATTCCAGTTTGAACTTCATCAATAATCAATAGGATATCTTTTTCATCACAAATTTCTTGTACTTTATTGACAAAAGGAACATCTAAAGCATTGACGCCACCTTCTCCTTGTACCATTTCCATCATAATGGCAGATGTATGTTCATTGACTTTTTGAAGAAGATCTTCAATATTATTTGCTTCTACATAATTAAATCCAGTCGGAAATGGTCCAAACTTTTGATGAAAAACTTCTTGTCCATTGGCCATTAAAGTTTCCATCGTACGCCCATGAAAAGAATTCACAAGCGTTAAAATTTCATTTCTTTGTCCATGATATGTGTCATTGGCATATTTATGTGCAACTTTAATAGCTCCTTCATTGGCTTCAGCTCCAGAATTTTGAAAGAAAACACGAGCCATATTTGTGCGCTTAACTAATTTTTCACCCAATGAAACCATTGGCTTCGTATAAAATAAGTTCGAAATATGTACCAATTGAGAAACTTGTTCTTGTATTGCCTTTACCCATGGTTCATAAGCATAACCTAGACTATTTACTCCAATTCCAGAAGTAAAATCTAAATATTCATTTCCATCTGTATCATATACATAAGCCCCTTGCCCTTTTTCGATACAAAGAGGAAAACGTGCATAACAATGCGCTAAATATTGATCATCTAACGCTTTAATCTTCTTTTCCATAATCATCACCTACAATCATTGATCCAATTCCTTCATCACTTAGCATTTCAATTAAACAAGCATGAGGAATACGACCATCTATAATGACAGTTTTCTTAACCCCTTGACGAACACAATCTACACAACATTCGACCTTTGGAATCATACCTCCAGTAATAATACCGGCTTGTTCTAGCTTAGGAACATCACTAATATGAATGTTTGTCATAATTGAATCTTCATCTTCTGGATCACTTAAAACACCCGGAACATTGGATACAAAAATCATGTTTTCCGCATTTAAAGCACCAGCAATGGCACTTGCAGCCAAATCCGCATTAACATTAAAGATATTTCCTTCTGAATCGGTTCCCACACTGGCAATCACTGGAATATAGCCATCTTCAATCAGTTTAAAAATTAATTCAGGATGAATTGCTGAAATTTCTCCAACATACCCTAAATCATTTTCTGATTGCATTTTTTGTGCTTCAATGACATGACCATCCATACCAGAAATACCAACTGCTTTCGCATTTAACTTAGTAATCATATTAACTAAATTTTTATTGGTTTTTCCAGCTAGAACCATTTGAACAATATCCATTGTTTCTTTATCTGTATAACGAAGTCCATTCACAAATTTTGATTCTTTACCTACCAAATTTAACGTTTCATTGATATCGGGGCCTCCCCCATGAACTAAAACCAATTTCACTCCAACTTCAGTTAATAAAACCACATCTTCCATGACATTTTGTTTCAATTTTTCATTTTCCATGGCATTCCCACCATATTTAATGACAACAATTTTATCATGGTATTTTTGGATATAAGGCAAAGCTTGTGATAAAATCTTCGCTTTTTCAATTGCATTTCTCATGAACGATATTCTCCATTGATTTTGACATATTCATATGTCATATCACAGCCATAAGCGCTCGCATTGGCCTTGCCATCATGTAAACAAATATCAACTACAATTTCATCTTCTTGTAAAACTTTTAAAGCAAAATCTTCATCAAAAGGAATACCATGCCCATCCTTACAAACCGAAACACGACCAGCTTTTGAAACAAGATCGACTTCAACCTTATGAATATCATAATTGGCATCCGCATAACCAATCGCACATAAAATACGTCCCCAATTGGCATCACATCCAAAGATTGCACATTTTAATAGAGTTGACCCAACGACCGATTTTGCAACAATCTTCGCATCCTTTAAGCTTTGTGCTTCTTTTACATCAACGGTTAATAATTTGCTGGCACCTTCACCATCTTTAGCCAACATTTTGGATAGATTCATACAAACTTCAAATAGAGCTTGTTTAAAGATTTCATAGTTTTCGTCTTGCTTCGTAATTTCGGTATTACCAGCCATTCCATTACATAAAACGCCAAATGTATCATTGGTTGAAGTATCCCCATCAACATAGACCATATTATAAGTCGCATCTGCCACATCTTTTAAAAGGCTTTGTAGACAATCACTTGAAATTGCTACATCACTTGTTACAAAAGAAAGCATCGTTGCCATATTCGGTGCAATCATCCCTGAACCTTTGGCGATTCCTCCAACTGTGATGGTTTTACCATCAATAACGCAAGTTGTTGCATATTCTTTTGGAAACGTATCGGTCGTCATAATCGCTAAAGCGGCTTCCTTAGAACCATCACTACTTAATCCTTTACATAAAGAAGGCATTGCTTCTAAAATCGGTTGAATTGGTAAAGGTTGCCCAATAACACCCGTTGAAGCAATCATAATATCTTCAGCATTTAAATTTAATTCCTTTGCACATAGACTCGTCATTTGTTCTGCAATTTCAACGCCATCTGCATTACAAGTATTCGCATTTCCACTGTTTACTACAACCGCTTGTGCTTTTCCATCTTTCAAATGATCTTGACTTACTAAAATTGGTGCTCCTTTTACTGCATTGGTTGTATAAACACCAGCAGCCGTACATTTTTTTTCTGAATAAATGACCGCTAAATCATTTTTACTTTGATTCGCACGAATTCCACAATGAACCCCATTGGCTTTAAAGCCTTGTGCTGCACATACTCCTGATTTCATATCGTTTCCTCCTAGAATGAAGGAGCAACAGATTTTAATCCACAATCTTCTTCAAAATGGTACATAATATTCATATTTTGAATTGCTTGGCCTGCTGCACCTTTTACCATATTATCAATACACGATACAACAATTAATGTATTCGTGTGTTCGTCAAAATGTAATGAAATATCACAATAATTTGAATATTTCACAAATTTTAAATCCGCAACATTTCCTAATTTTAAAACACGTACAAATTTTTTATCTTTATACGCTTCTTGATACAATTGATGAATTTCTTCTAAAGATTTTTTTTCTTTCAATGGTAAATAAATTGTTGAGATAATTCCACGATTGATTGGAAGTAAATGAGGAACAAAGGTTACTTTTACTTCTTCCTTGGCAAATTCACTTAACAATTGTTCAATTTCTGGCGTATGTCGATGACAACCTACCTTATAAGGTGCAAAAGCCTCATTGGTTCGAGGAAAATGGGTTGTTTCACTTAACTTTTTGCCAGCTCCAGTCGTTCCACTCTTTGAATCAAGTATAATATGACTTGTATCAACAATTCCAGCATGTAAAGCCGGATAGCATCCAAGTTCAATCGATGTTGGATAACAACCTGGATTTCCAATAATATCTGCTTTTTCAATTTGATCATGATGCCATTCACATTGGCCATAAACACTCTTTTCATGGAGTTCAGGCATTTCAAAGGCTTTCCCATACCACTTTTCATAGACATCGGATGAATCTAAACGGAAATCCGCACCTAAATCAATGAATTTTTTACCTTGATTTATACATTTTTTCGCAATTTCTTCACTAAATCCACTTGGTAAGCCTGCAAAGATGCAATCACTTTGTTCAATCACTTCATCTTGATCAACAAAAGGTAAATCACAAACAGAACGAAGTCCCGGATAGATATCCGAGATTGCTTGTCCTGTATATTGTCTAGAAGAGACGGCAACCAATTGTGCTTCGGGATGATTCATCAAAAGACGAACAAGTTCAGCACCCCCATAGCCACTTGCACCAATAACACCAACTTTTAATTTCATAACGATAACTCCTTTTTCACAAATTCAATATGTTTTGAAACTTGTTCAGGGCTTGGTCCTCCAATCGCATTACGCTTAAAGACACAAGTTTTTAAAGAAATTGCTTCATAAATATCTTCATCAAATAAAGCCGAAGCTTCTTGATATTCTTCTAAAGACAAAGAAGATAAATCTTTATCATGATCAACACAATATTTAACCAATTGTCCAACCGTTGAATAAGCATCTCTAAAAGCCATGCCCTTTTTTGTTAAATAATCGGCACAATCCGTCGCGTTGATAAAGCCTCGTTTGGCTGCATTTTCCATATTTTCTTTATTGACCTTCCAAGTATCACACATAGGAATCATTGTAACTAAACAGGCTTCTAGCGTATCGGCACTATCCATAAATGCTTCCTTATCTTCTTGTAGGTCTTTATTATAAGCCAAAGGAAGGTTCTTTAGCATTGTAAGCAAAGTATTTAAATTGCCATAAACACGTCCGGTTTTTCCACGCACGAGTTCAGCAACATCCGGATTCTTTTTTTGTGGCATAATCGAACTTCCAGTCGCAAAGGAATCCGACAATTCTAAGAATTTAAATTCCCAAGAACACCAAAGAATGATTTCTTCACATAGACGGGAAAGATGCATCATACAGATGGAAATTGCACTAACCATTTCAATCGCAAAATCACGATCGCTAACGCCATCCAAGGAATTTAAAGTTGGTCCATCAAAACCTAATAAACTTGCCGTATACTCACGATCAATTGGATAGGTTGTGGTTGCTAAGGCACCGGATCCTAAAGGACATAGATTACAACGTTTTTTTGCATCCTTTAAACGTGTTAAGTCTCTTTTAAACATTTCAACATAAGCCATTAAATGGTGCGCAAAAGTAATTGGTTGTGCTCTTTGTAGATGCGTATAACCTGGAAGAATCGTTTCAAGATTTTGGCTTGCTTGTGAAAGTAAAACCGCAATCATCTCTTTTAACAAATCAGCCAAATCGTCGCAACGATTCATCGCATACATTTTAAAATCAACCGCCACTTGGTCATTACGAGAGCGCGCTGTATGTAATTTTTTTCCAGCAATTGTTCGCTTTGTTAGTTCACCTTCAATAAACATGTGGATATCTTCTGCTTTTGGATCAATTGTTAATTTTCCTGATTCAATATCCGATTGAATTTCTTTTAAATTCTTAATGATTAAATCTTTACTTTCTTCATCCACAATTCCTTGTTTTGAAAGCATCGTTACATGTGCAATCGATCCTTTAATATCTTCTTGATACATTTTTGAATCAATTGAAATGGATGAATTAAAAGCTTGTAATCTTTCGTCTGCTTCACTTGAAAAACGTGCGCCCCATAATGCCATAATTATTTCTCCTTATTTTTTATTTTTTGCGTCTTGTTGAGCTTTTACCTTAATTGGTAAACCAAATAAATTAATGAATCCTGCTGAATCACTTTGATCATAGCTATCATCTTCTCCAAAACTTGCGATTTGTTCTGAATATAAAGTTGTAGGACTTGTCATACCAGCTGGAATGATATTTCCTTTATATAACTTAAGTTTTACATCACCGTTAACACTTTCATTGGCTTTATTAACAAATGCATCTAAGCTTTCTCTTAGTGGTGTAAACCATTGTCCGTTATAAACCAATTCACCATATTTTACGGAAACATGTTGCATAAAATGTTGTGTTTCTTTATCCATTGTAATGGTTTCTAATAAAGCATGTGCTTTATACATAATTGTTCCACCTGGTGTTTCATATACTCCACGTGATTTCATTCCAACTAAACGGTTTTCAACCATGTCAATTAAACCAATACCATTAGCGCCACCAACTTTATTTAATGCAAGCAACAACTCTTGCGCGCTCATACTTTCACCATTTAATTGTGTAGGAACACCCTTTTCAAAATGTAAAGTAATATAAGTTGGTTCTTCTGGTGCTTTTTCTGGTGTAACACCTAATTCTAAGATTTTATCGTAATCTGGTTCATTTGCAGGATCTTCTAAATCCAACCCTTCATGACTTAAATGCCAAATATTTTTATCTTTTGAGTAATTGGTTTCACGATTAATTTTTAATGGAATGTTATGTGCTTCTGCATAATCAATTTCTTCTTCTCTTGATTTTAATTCCCATTCTCTCCATGGAGCAATGATTGGCATATCTGGTGCAAAGGCTTTAATTGAAAGTTCAAAACGAACTTGGTCATTTCCTTTTCCTGTACAACCATGACAAATTGCATCTGCACCTTCTTTAATTGCGATATCAACTAAACCTTTCGCAATTAATGGACGAGCCATTGAAGTTCCAAGCATATATACATTTTCATAAACCGCATCGGCTTTTAAACAAGGGAAAATGTAATCTTCTACAAATGCATCTTTTAAATCTAAGGCATAGTATTTTGATGCACCAGTCGCAATAGCTTTTTCTTCTAATCCTTCTAATTCGTCCTTTTGACCAACATCACCAGATACCGCAATAATTTCAGGATTGTTGTAATTTTCCTTTAACCATTGGATCATGATTGATGTATCTAATCCACCTGAATAAGCTAATACAATTTTTTTAATGTCTTTCTTTTCTGTTGTCATATGTTGTCCTCTTTCTTTCTACACTTCAGCTAAGAAAAAAAGCGTCTTTGAAAATAAATATCCAAAGACGCTTAATAAACGCGGTACCACTTCAGTTGCCTCCAACAAGGCCTCTTTTCCGTAACGTGGATGAAACGTTCCAAGCTACTATTTTCACTTGGACTCTCATAGGTGCGTTTCTTCTTGAGTACCATTTAGTGGCCTTCCACTCTGTGCCACCTCGCTAGAAATTTTTCTCAAGCTTACTCTCCTAGTCAGCGATTTACTTTTACGTGTTTTACTTTATCACTTTTCATAGTGATGTCAATACTTTTTCGAAAATTTTGTAAGAAAATGTAAATTTTTTCAAGATTAAAAGTCTAATTTTTTGATTTTTTCCCAAGGGAATTCTGGATCTCCAAAATGTCCATAACAAGCCGTACGCTTATAAATTGGACGACGTAAATCCAACTCTTCTAAAATATTACCTACACGGAAATCAAAGTTTTTCTTAACAATGTCTAAAATTTCTTCATCGCTTCGAACACCCGTTCCAAAAGTATCGATATTCAAAGAAACAGGATCTGCTTTTCCAATCGCATAAGCAACTTCGACTTCGGCTTTTCTTGCCAAACCATTCGCAACAACAGATTTCGCAACATAACGTGAATAATAAGCTGCTGAACGGTCAACCTTAGTAGGATCTTTACTAGAGAAACATCCTCCACCAATATGACCTTTTCCACCATAGGTATCACAAACAATTTTACGTCCAGTTGTTCCTGAATCACCAAAAGATCCACCAACCACAAAACTTCCAGATGGATTGATTAAATAGCTTGTTTGCGCATCAATCAAAGATTCATCAACACAAGGTTGAATCACTTCTTTTTTAATCAATTCTTTAATTTCATCTTGGGTAATATTCGCAGCGTGTTGAGTTGATACAACGATGGTATCAATACGTTTTGGTTGATCATCCACATATTCAATCGAAACCTGCGTTTTTCCATCTGGTCCTAAAAGATCTGGATGCGCACGTCTTACTTTTGTTAATTGACGTGCCAACAAATGGGCATAATAAATTGGTAAAGGCATATATTCTTGGTTTTCATCGCATGCATAACCAAACATAATTCCTTGGTCTCCAGCTCCAATTTCTTCTCCATTTACCGCTTGATGAATTTCAGGTGATTGTTGGTTAACAACAACAGTTACATGATAATCTTCTTGATAGCCAATTTCACGAATTGTTTCAAGCGCAATCTTTTCATAATCAATACTTGCTTTCGTATTTGCCTCTCCATAAATTAAGACAAAATCATCTTTAATGGTACATTCAACCGCCATATTTGAATTTGGATCTTGCGCTAAAGCACAATCTAAAATAGCATCTGCAACTAAATCACAAATCTTATCTGGATGTCCTTCAGTCACACTTTCACTGGTAAAGATGTAATTTTTCATTTTTAATCCTCCTTTATATTGAAAAAAAAACATACTTATAAGAAGCATGTTGGAATGAAACTATACTTCTTATCTTATCTAGTTGGACCACCTTAATTATTTTTTTTAATCAGGTTGGTGTGGGATCCTAGAGCTAGGCCTCTTCCCCATCTCTTGATAATGCATATATACTTTAACATTTTTTTTCAATTCGTCAATTAGTTAAAAAGCGCAATCTATCTAAAAAAAGCAGAGAAATTAATCTTCCTCTGCTTTCTTTAATACTTTCCAAATCAAATAGCTACGCACCAATCCATATAGAAAGAATAGGATTCCTATGCCCATAAGATCT
>CAVBLW010000003.1:0-24923 GCA_963596085.1 Bacteroidaceae bacterium
AACCTACTTTCTTCATTTCTTCGGCAAGATGTTCACGATTTTTATCACTCATTGGATATAAAGGCAAACGATATCCTCCAACTTCTTTCCCCATTAAATTCAAAGCTTCTTTTACTGGAATTGGATTCACTTCACAGAATAGTGCATGAATATAATCTAAATATTTTTGTTGGATCGAAAGTGATTTTTTAAGATCTCCTTCAAACCAAGAAGCGACCATATCATGACATTCTTTTGGATTGGTATTGGCAAATACTGAAATAACCCCTTGTCCACCTGCAGATAAAACAGGGATGATCATATCATCATTTCCGGAATACATCACAAAGTCATCACTTAAATAACGAGAAATATTCATCACATAGCTAATGTCTCCACTTGCTTCTTTAATTCCACAAATATTTGGATGTTGACTTAATACTTTAACGGCATTTTCACTTAACTTACAACCTGTACGTCCTGGTACATTGTACATAATAACTGGAATACTGACGGCATCCGCAACGCTTGTAAAGTGGGCAATCATTCCTTGTTCATTGGCTTTATTGTAATAAGGCGTAATAATCAATAAATAATCGGCTCCCATTTTGTCATATTTAATACTTTTTTCAATGGCCGTTTGGGTACTGTTTGATCCTGCACCAACCACAACAGGTAAACGATGATTGATTTTTTTGATGGTATATTCTACAACAGCATCATCTTCTTCATGAGACATGGTTGAAGATTCTCCGGTTGTTCCTAAAACGAGGATTCCATCCGTTCCATTTTCAACATGCATTTCTAACAATTCACCAAGTTTTTCAAAATTCACACTTCCATCTTCATGAAATGGTGTAATTAGCGCAACAATTGATCCTTTAATCATAATAATATACCCCCTTCATCACGCATTGTGCTGGGCCTGTCATAAAGACCCTTTCATCTGTATCAATATCAATATGAATGATTCCTTTTTCTAAATGAACATCCACATGATTTGAGCATTTACCTAATTTATAACCTGCTAAAACACTGGCACAAACGCCCGTTCCACAAGCTAAAGTAATCCCACAACCTCTTTCATAGGTTAATACCTTTAGATTGTTTGGATCCATAACTTCAACAAAATTCACATTGGTCTGTTCAGCAAATAAAGGATCATGACAAATCTTTTTTCCTAAGCTACGATTTTCAATCGTATCCGCTTTTTCACTAAACAGAACGGTATGAACTGTTGACATGAAGAAGGTAGACAAAGTAACCTTTTCTCCATCAATATCAACTGTTTCATTCCATAAAGCTTTTTTTGTTCCAACTTTTTGTGGATCATAATCCGCAAAACCCATATCCACTTTTACTAAAAATGGCTGATCACTCATCCGGTGAACAATTTTTTCACCGGCTAAGGTTTGCACCTTAAGATCTTTTTCTTGATGAAGACCTTCTTCATAACAAAAACCGGCAAAACAGCGAATTCCATTTCCACACATCGGTGCTCTTGAACCATCTTGATTGTAATAAATCATTTCCGTTGGATCTTCTTTTACAAAAATAGCTCCATCTGCGCCAATTCCAGAATGTCGATCACAAACCTTTTGAACAAATTTCACAATGTCTAAATCTTTAATTGCTTCATAGGTTGTTAAAATAAAATCATTTCCACAACCATGAAACTTTGATACTTGTATCTTAGTCATCGGATTCCAAGGAAACCAAATGTTCATAGGTTTCTCTTTTAATTACTTCACGTGCTTTTCCATCTTTGACAAAAACAACGCCAGGTGTGGTTAATTTATTGTAGTGACTTGCCATAGAATAACCATAAGCGCCAGTTGTATAAGTGACTAAATAATCCCCAGGCTCACATTTTGGTAAGGCAATCGCTTCAATCAACACATCCCCAGATTCACAGGCTTTTCCAGCAACTGTATATGTTACTGTTTTGGCTTCATCCATTTTATTTGCGATATCTGCATTGTATTTTGCTTGATACAATGCAGGACGAATATTATCTGCCATTCCACCATCGACAAAAACATAGTTTTTATTTGGTGTCTTTTTCGTAAATCCAACCGTATAAATTGTTGATCCAGCTTCAGCTACAATACTACGTCCAGGTTCAATATAAATATTCTTGATTGCCAAATTTAATGCTGTATTTTCTTCTTTACACTTTGTTAAGATGGCCTGACAAACTTCATTTAATGGAATCGGATGGTCTTCTTCGGTATAATAAGCCGCAAAACCACCACCTAAATCCAAGGTATTTAAATGAATGTCATAGTCATCTTCCAATTTTTTAATAAAGGCAAACATCTTTTCAATTTCAGCAATAAAAGCATTTTTATCAAAGATTTGTGAACCAATATGCGCATGTAATCCATCAAAAGAAAGGAATGGATTGGCTTGAATCGTTTGAATCAATTCAACAATTTCTTTTTCTTGTGTCATTGATACACCAAATTTACTATCCACATGAGCCGTTACAATATATTTATGTGTATGTGCATCAATCCCTGGATTGACACGTAATAAAACATGAACAACTCTTCCTTCTTTTACAAGCTCACTTAATACTTTTGCTTCCATTAAGTTATCTACAATAATGGTTCCAACGCCATAATCCAAAGCCATTTTTATTTCATCCATGGATTTATTATTTCCATGAAAGAAAGCCTTAGACATATCAAATCCTGCTTGTTTTGCCGTATAGATTTCACCACCAGATACAACATCCAAACATAATCCATATTCTTGTACCAATTTCACCATAGCCTTACAGCTAAAAGCTTTTGAAGCATATAAAACACCTGTATTAAAATCATTTGATTTAAAATAGCTCGCATATTCATTTAAACGTTCTCGTAATTTTCCCTCATCATATACATAAAGGGGGGTTTTATACTGATTCGCTAATTGATCAACGGGCATACCACCTATTTTTAACATCTTTCCTCCTTATAAAAAAAGCCAACAAGCTATCTTGTTGGCCTACAAATCGTTCCAAAGATAGCTCCCCTACATCCGTAGACAGTTCTGCAGATATTCTCTACAGACCCACCATTTTTAAATGCCTTTAAAAACAGTTCGGCAAAATCGCTTCTATAAGAAATCAAAACTTGCCAGCTCCTTCTTATATCGTCTTTTTTGCGCCTCTATCATGTAACTTATGTTACTACTTAAGAAAACGATTTTCAAGT
Organism: Bacteroidaceae bacterium; assembly: GCA_963596085.1. Classification (GTDB taxonomy): domain Bacteria; phylum Bacillota_I; class Bacilli_A; order Erysipelotrichales; family Erysipelotrichaceae; genus Absicoccus. The sequence goes on from CAVBLW010000003.1 coordinate 3,183, forward strand.
GAATTGAAAGAAAATGAAAACTTGTTATAATGGACCTATGTATAATTATGTTAAAAAGGTTCGGCAAGACCTTCATCAAATCCCAGAATTAGAACTTAATTTGCCTAAAACAAAACAATACGTACTCAATGAATTAAAGAATCTGCCATGTACCATTGAATCACCCATTGATTCAAGTGTTATTGCTTATTTTGATAACCAGAAAGAAACAACGGTTGCTTTTCGTTCGGATATGGATGCACTGCCTGTCTTAGAAAAAAATGATGTACCTTATAAATCAAAACATGAAGGCTGTATGCATGCCTGTGGTCATGATGGACACATGGCCACCCTATTAGGGTTTGCCCAAAAAATTCCTAGCCACTTAGAAGAATTCCCACATAACATCCTTTTAGTTTTTCAACCAGGTGAAGAATCACCAGGTGGAGCCCATCTATTAGTAGAATCGGGCATTTTCGAAAAATACAAGGTCCAACAAATCTTTGGGATGCATCTATGGCCTGATTTAGAAGCTGGACAAATTGCAACACGTAAAAATGAATTTATGGCGCATAGCTCTGAAGTCCATGTCGATGTCGAAGGTTTATCCTCACACGTAGCCAAGGCTTATTTAGGGAAAGATGCTATGGCAGCCGCTAGTGAATTCTTATTAAAAGTTTATGCTTTTGAAAACGCCTATCCGAAGGAAATCTATCGTCTTTTAAAATTTGGTTTATTTCAATCCGGAACGGTTTGTAATGCCATTAGTGCGCATACCCATATGGAAGGAACCATGCGTGCTTTTCAAGATGAAATTTTCTATGGTCTCCAAAATCACATCTTAAAAGTCGCAAAAGAGATGGAAGAAAAATATGAAGTGAAATTTAATGTTGCATTTAAAAATGGTTATCCTCCGGTTATGAATGATCCAGATTTAACGGAAAAGGTCATTCAGGCTATTCCAAATCTAAAAATCTTAGCAACCCCAGAAATGATTGCTGAAGATTTTGCTTACTATCAAACCATTTTACCTGGAACCTTCTTCTTTTTAGGAACCGGAACTGGTATTCCTTTGCATGCTGATACATGGGATTTTGATGAAAAAATCTTAGTAAAAGGAATTCAATTATTGATCGAACTCGCAAAATTAAAATAGTGGACATCCATCCACTATTTTTTTTAAAAGCGTAATTCTTGTTCATTTTCTACATAATAAGCATATTCATCCTTTAGCTTTTTCCACTTTTCTTCTTCAATTTGTTTCACTCGCTGATTAACAATTCGAATGGATTCCTCTTTAAGAAGCTCTTTTACCTTTGGATTGTTTTGAGACTCTTTAAAATGTATTAAATAATAGGTCATCTTTTCTTTTTGATCCATTTCTTCGATTGATTTCGATTCGTCCAACTTAGGCAATTCAACAATTGCAATTTTCCATGCATCCCCTATAAAAATACCTTCTTCCGTATACAAGGCTGCTTCTTGATATAGACAAGAATCTTCGAAGTATTTTTCATGAGAAATCACAAATAAAATAACACGTGTCGCTTCTGAAAAGAGCTTGTCCTCCATATCCTGATTGTAATACAAATGCGCTGCACGATAGGTAAAATATGAGGTACGTTCTGTAATTTGATCCACCACATGAATTTCAATTTTCATCTGTTTAAAATTTTCAAGATCAACTAAAAGTTCAAAACAAGTATTTTTCATTTCTTCTACATTTTTGCTCATCTCAGGGTATATAATCTTTACCCTTCGGATTTTTAAATCCAAATAAACTTCAAGAAGAACCCTTAGGGCTTCATTGGCTTCTTTTGACTCCTTTCCAAAAACATACTTAAACGCAAAATCATTCAATAAACTTTGATAAGAATTGTCCATTTTTTCCTTCTTTCTAGAAATTTCTTTCATACTCTTATACGATTTTCATTTCCAAAAAGTACAAAAAAAGTTGGAATTTCTTCCAACTTGAACAATTATTTTCCAAAGTAACGATTTAACAAGCCCGCAAATGCTTTTCCATGACGTGCTTCATCACGTGCCATTTCATGTACTGTATCGTGAATTGCATCTAAATTTGCTTGTTTTGCACGCGTAGCTAGATCAACCTTACCAGCTGTTGCTCCATTTTCCGCTTCAACACGCATTTTTAAATTTGTTTCGGTTGAATCGGTAACGACTTCACCTAATAATTCTGCAAATTTTGCTGCATGTTCTGCTTCTTCATAAGCTGCTTTTTCATAATACAATCCAACTTCTGGATATCCTTCTCTAAAAGCTACACGGCTCATTGCCAAATACATTCCAACTTCTGAACATTCCCCTTCAAAATTGGCACGTAAATCATTTTTAATATCTTCATCGACATCTTTTGCGATTCCAACTACATGTTCTGCTGCCCAAGACATTTCGTCTTCTACAGGTACAAATTTTTCTTTTGGTTGTTTACAAGTTGGACACTTCCAATCTGCAGGAAGATCTTCAAATTTAACGCCTTCTTTTTCTTCGTCATAAACATGACCGCAAATTAAACATCTGTATTTCATATTTTGTTCTCCTTTTTGAAATATACATTTCATTTACAGCTACATTATCCTTTATTTCCCTTTCTTTCTCAAAACTTATGCTCAGAAACCTTCCTATTTTTGTAAGGGGAAACTAACTTCCTATCAAATATTTTTATAACCAATCAAAATAATATCAATTATACAAATAGTAAGGCACATGATACTTTATCTGCAAAGAAATGAGTGATCATTATGAATGTTTTAAAGTGGATTCCTTCCTTTGATGAACTTTCAAATCAAGAATTATTAAATTCGGTTTTAGAAAGTGCAGATTGGATTGAACAATTTAGTCATATTGAAAATAAACAAGAATATTGGGATGTTTGGCCTGGCCACCAACTCGATGATGATCCTTTACTTTTAAAGGATACATCGCTTTATGGTGGTGGTGCGGGTATTGCCTTATTTTATTTGCGTTTATATGAAGCCACAAAAAAGAAAACCTATTTAGAAAAAGCCGAGCAGGGTATCAATTATTGTATTTCGCAATACCAGGGCATTGCTTCTTTTCAATCAAGTCAGCCCTATTTAACTGGTGCTTTTATTGGTTTCTTTAATGGGCCTGCAGGTGGTGCTTATGTTTCCAACCTTCTCTATAAAGTCAATCATCAAACAAAGTATCGTGATTTTGCACAAAGGGTTGGTATGGATTGCATTGCTGCTGCACAAGAAGAAAATGGACTTTTAACTTGGTATGGTTTTTATGGAATCTTAGGAGAAGGCGGCCTTATTCTTTTTTTAATTGATCTCTATGAAAGTTATGGGGATACCATTTATTTAGATGCTGCCATCAAGGCTGGAAAATATATTCTTTCAAAAGAAGAAAAGAGCCCTTGGAAAGGTTCACGTTGGTATGTTCTTCCGACTGAAACTTTTCCAACCATTGGAAAAAAAGGAGGTTACTTTCCTGGTTTCGAATATGGTGCTGCTGGCTGTGGATATATCTTGGCTGAAATTTATCGGCACACAAACGATTCGTCTTTTTTAGAAGCAAGTAAAAGAGCAGCCGATTATATCTTAAGTATCGCAACTTATTCAGAAGATGGACAAAGTGCTTTGGTTCGCTACAATGATACCTATTTGGATGATTTATATTACTTAGGCGTCTGCCAAGGTCCTATTGGAACAAGTCGTCTGTTCTATCGTTTATATCAAATCACCAAAGAAGAAAAATATCAGAAATTTGTCCTTCAATTAAGTAATGGCCTAATTCGTTCGGGCGCTCCAGCTATTCATTCAGCTGGTTATTGGAGAAGCAATTGTTACTGCTGTGGTGCACCTGGCATGTTAGAACATTTTATTCATATGTATCAATGGACGAAGGATGAAAAGTTCATGGATGCCGCTAAACAAGCCGCAAAAGTCATTCTCGGTGATTCTAACCTTCAAAATCATAAAAGAACCTGGTATACCACTTGGAATCGCCATGAACCTGAACGATCCGATGCCTATATCGGCCTATATCAAGGCAGTGCGGGTTGTGCATCCGCCTTATTAAGTTTTTATACTTATTTAAATACAGAAAAAAATCTTCCAGCTTATTTGGAAGATCCATATAAAGATTTATATTAGAAAGAAGGAACATTTATGTCAATTGTAAAAAATATATCCGAACTCGTTGGAAAAACACCTTTGTTTGAATTTGTTCAATATCAAGAAAAAAATGATATCCAAGCGCACTTGCTTGGAAAATTAGAATACTTCAATCCCTCTGGATCCATTAAAGATCGCGCTGCTTTAAATATGATTCTAGCTGCGGAAAGAGATGGTCTTTTACATCCAGGTGATACAATTGTTGAAAACACTTCAGGAAATACCGGAATTGGACTTGCTGCTTTTGCAGCGAGTCGTGGATATCACTTATTGGTCTTTTTAGAGCCTGGTCAATCGGAAGAACGTCAAAAAATGTTACGTGCTTATGGAGCCACTTTAAAAAGTATGTTTGATGTGCCTGGCGTTGCTCAATCTTTGCAAGAAGGTACTTTTACAACACAATTTTATCAAGATGCAATCCAAGCTTATTGTGATGCACAAGAAAAGCCACATTACTTTATTAACCAACTTGCCAATCAAGCCAACCCTCAAGTTCATTATGATACAACGGGTCCAGAAATTTGGAAGGATACCAATGGGAAAGTTGACATCCTAGTCGCAACCAGTGGAACGGCTGGAACAATTACTGGCTTATCAAAATATCTTAGGGAAAAGAACCCGGATATTGAAATTGTTGCCGTTCAAGCGGATCCTTCCTCTCGTGCTGGTGGTTCTGAAAATCCACAAACCATTGATGGTATTGCACCATTTGGAGATCCAGGTTTCCCAGATGCAGCTAAAGCCCCTTTCATTGTTGGATTTGATTATAATGAATGTATTGATATAAAAGGCGAAGATGCTTATCAAACAGGACGTGAACTTGCTCAAAGTGATGGTATTTTCTTAGGACAATCGGCAGCGGCTGCTTTAAATGCAGCGACAATTGTTGCCAAAAGAGAAGAAAACAAAGGAAAAAACATTGTCGTTATCTTAGCAGATAATGGAATGAAATATTTAAGTACCAATATGTATCCATTGGATCACAAAGTACAATAAAGGCGTGAAAATCACGCCTTTTTATATACGGTCATTCCATCCTTGATGGTTTCTAATACTTGAATATTCTTAATTTCATCTGGTTTCACTTCAAGTGGATTTTTATTTAAAATAACGAAATCGGCTTGTTTGCCTACCTCTAGACTTCCTTTTTGATCTTCTTCATGATAGGCATAAGCCGCATTGATTGTGATCGCTTTTAAAGCTGAAAATACATCAATACACTCCGCTTTTCCAAGTGTTTTATTAAATCGTGTTTTTCGATTCACTGCACACCAAAGCGAATGTAACATATTAGGCTTTGTGACAGGTGTATCTTGGTGAAAATTGTAAATAAGTCCTCTTTCTAAGGCTGAATGAACAGGACTAATCTTCTGAGCTCTTTCCATTCCTAAATTTTGGATATGGATATCACCCCAATAATAGACATGTCCAATAAAGAAAGAAGGAATCATATTTAAAGAAATCATTCGATCCAATTGATCACATCGAACCGTTTGAGAATGAATCATCACAGGTCGTAGATCTTCATTGGATTGTACTTTTTCATATGCTGATTGATAACACCGTAAAAATTGTTCACTGGCTGCATCACCATTACAATGGGCTAGGAGTTGATTCCCATTTTTAATGGCTCTTTCACATACTTTCTCAACATATGAATCTTCATGCGATGGATAGCCACAATAAGTTTTTTCCCCTTGATAAGGCTTTGATAACCAAGCAGACTTTCCTTGAGGTGATCCATCCAAAATCATTTTTAAACCACCAATGCGAAAATGATTAGAATAGTTTTGCGAAACATAAACTTTATCACTCTCGTTTTCCATAATATAAGCCACTAAATCAATTTGTAGAAGATTTTCGGATGCTAATTTTTCCATCGCTTGAATGGTTTGATAAGAGGCGGCACCTTCTTGTGCAGTGGTAATTCCATATTGAAAATATAAATTTTGAGCTTCTTTCACTTGTTTTTTTAAATCAAAATGAAAACGTTGCATACAAACTGGTATAATCTGCATTAATGCTGGAATTTCCTCAATGTAACCATTCAAATGTCCCTGTTCATCTTTTCCAAAAAGGCCACCTTCTGGTTGCGGTGTACAATCCGTTACATTCGCTAGTTTTAATAAGGCTGAATTCGCAACTCCCATATGACTTGAAATGTGTGAAGCATAAATCGGAATTTCTTTTGAAATTTCATCCAAAAGTTCTTTGGTCGGATGTTTTTCTTCCTTGAGAAAATTATGATCATACCCAATGGCATATACAATTCCCTCTGAATCTACTTGATTTGTTTCAATATAATCTCTGATTTTACTTTGTATTTCTTTAAAACTTGTGCATTCGGATAGATCACACATTTGGATCATTTGGGCCATTTGAAAAAAATGACTATGTGCATCAATAAATCCAGGTAAAATCGTTTTGCCCTTTAAATCAACCCATTCGATATCTTTCCATTTTGTTTTTGCTTCTTCTAAATCACCGACATAAATAATCTGCTTTTTTTCCGTAACAAGTGCCTCAAGTCTTTGCGATGTCATGGAAATAATATTTCCATTAAAATATCCCTTTTTCATATCAATCATCTTTACTTCTCGATGAAATCGTATAGGCTTCTTCTAAAGGAACTACAAAGATTCGTCCATCGCCTGAATTCCCTTCTTCTCCAGTTTGTGCAGAATCCATAATCACATCAATAATTTCATTTTTATCTTCATCATCACAAGCCACCATTAATAAGCTTTTGGCCATTTCATCATAGACAATATCACCAACTTGAATTCCATGTTGTTTTCCTCTACCGGCCACATTCCATTTTGTACTTGCACCAAAACCTGCTTCTGCCAAAGCACTATTTACTTCATATACTTTTTCTGGTCGTACAATCGCAATAATCATTTTCATATTCTTCCTCCTATTGCACACTATTTTCTATCATCGCTTCTATTGTTGAAGTGTCAAAATCATCATGTAAATATCCTTTTAATACATCGGTATCTTGTGAATTCTCACTTTCACCATTCATCAATCGACCTTTCTTTAAAGAGAAAGTTGGTTTTGTCCATACACGGAATACCTTTAATAAAATCATATAGACAAAGATTGTTACAAACATACCTGCACACGCAAGTGGTAAAGATAATAATTTTAATCCAGCAAAGGTAATAAAAATCATCGTTGGCGTTGAGAAAATCATCGCCATATTCATCATACCTAATTCTGCACCAGTACTTGTTTGTAGTCGAGGATCCACAATTCGAACTAAGGATAAGCCACTTGGTGTTGTTCCAGTGGATGTTCCATAAACCCCTAAAACTCTTTCAAAGTCATGATCACTACCTAATCGACTTCCAAAATATAAACAGATTCCATAGGTTAATAGTGCATCGACAATCGCAATAATCAAAATTGGTACAATCCATTTTCCAATTACTCCAACTTGAATGGCCATAAATGCACAAACAACTAGATAATCAGAGAAAAAGCCGGTAATGCGACTTTGAAAAGCATTATTTATAATGTAATCAATTTTTAATTTTTCAAGAATCGCACGAACCATATAAGCTGCAATCATTCCCCACATAAAAGTCATTGCGCTAAAAGTAGAACCTAATACTGGAATAAAGCTAATTATTTTCGCTAATCCCAATGCAATCAAATAACAAATTCCCATGATCGCAAAGTGAGCTGCAACTGTTTCAATATTTCCACTATGGAAGGTTGATTTTCCAATGTTTTCTCTTTGTTCTTCTGGAATAAAGTAACCTTTTTCTACCGATTCATTAATTTTCCCTTTACTTTTCGTTAACCCTTTTTTTAGTCCAAGTCTTGCCAAAGGGACACCAATACAGAAAGCAGCAATAAAGCCAAGAATCGCAAAGGTTAGAGCAACCATTTCCGCATTTTCAAAACCATAGGTATTTTCAAATAAACGTCCATAGGTACTTGATTGGCCAGGACCTTGACAAAATGCGAATGGAATTAAAATACCATACATCGCATCCATACCGAATGCTTTACCAATTGTAGAAGCAATTAAAACGCCAACTAATGGTTGAATGGCATATAACATACACCAAATCAAGGCCATTCCAGTTGCACCTTTGATTAATCCATTTCCTGATTTTTTCGATTTTGTCTCTTTTTTCTTTTTACTTCCCGTTAATCCAATTGAAATAAAAGACATAATGAAGAAAACATCGACAATATTACTAAAATCCTTAATTGATACAAGATCCGTCTTAGTCTGAACAAGGATTGCATTCATAAATAGAAAACCAATGATTCCTCCAATGACACTTGATGGCATTAAAATATGTCGAAAAAAGGATATCTTGGCCCGAATCAGCATACCGATACATAACATTACACTACCAAGCCCAAAAGCAATCGCAACACTATACATAAAATCCCTCCTTTTTATGCCATTTGTTGATACATTTCTCTTAACATATCCTCATTTATATCCACTGGATTATTTAATAAATTGGGATGTTTACTAAGTTGTACCAATTCTTTAATTTGTTCTTCATTTAATGAAAGATCTTTTAAATCTGTTCGTAAATGTAATTTCTTTTTTAAATCATAGATACCATCTGCTAATTCATAGGTATCTTTAAAACCAAGCTTCTGTGCTAATTGATCAATTCTTTTTCCTTCTATTCCTTTCGCATTGATTCTTGCAAAATAATCCAAGGTTAGGCCGCAAGCTTCACCATGAGGAATATGATATAAATTACTTAAAGGAAAAGAACAAGCATGCGATGAAGTCGTTTTCGGCAACGTAAAGGCAAGTCCAGCAATTAAAGAGGCTTCACACATTTTTTCTCTCGCTTCTAAATCTTCAGGATTTTTATAAGACCTTTCCAAATATTTAAAGACAAGATCCAAAGCATGATAGGCTAAGGCATCACAGATGGGTTGATGCCCTTTGCTCCAATACCCTTCAAGCGCATGAGCAAGCACATCAATACCGGTTGCAGCTGTTACATGAGCCGGCATCGAATAGCTTAGTTCTGGATCGATAATTGCCATAACCGGATAGAAAGAATCCGATACAATTGGGGCTTTCTTCCCTTTTTTTGCATCACTTAATACCGATACACAAGTGACTTCACTACCTGTTCCAGCCGTTGTCGGAAGGGCAATTAATGGAATATGATCCAAGGGTAGTTTTTCCTTTGTTCCATGATATTTTCGGATGGAATCTTTTGTACATGCAATGACACTAGCAGCCTTTGCACAATCCATAGCACTTCCACCACCAAGAGCGACAATAAAATCAATCTTTTTTTCTCTGATCACTTCAGCTAAGCAATCGACTTCTTTTACATCTGGATTTGGAGATAAATCCGCAAAAATAGATGAAAGAAGGCCTTGACTTTCTTCTAGCATTTCTTTAGCCAATCCATTTTTCATAAAGAAAGGGGTCGCAACAAGTAAACCATTGGATACATGAAGCGATTTTGCGATATCTACAATTTCTTTTCGCCTTCCCTTTCCAAATCGAATGGATACGGGTTGTTGATAATCCCAATTCATACAATTCTCCTATCCACAAAATTTTTCATCTGCTAAGCTCAATACTTCATCTAAGATTGGTAAATATTCTTCCAACTCTTCTTTTGTAATGATGAGTGGTGGACATACCTCAATGAAATTTTCACGTCCAAAAGTTGCGAATCCCCTTTTTTTCAATTCGGCAAAAATCCATGGCATCGCTTCCGATGGTTTTCCATATTCTTGTAATGGCTCTCTGGTCTTTTTATCTTTCACCATCTCTAATGCTGCAAATAAACCAATGCAACGTGCTTCCCCTACACATTTATGTTTCTTTACCATTTCTTCTAAAAAGGGTGCAAGAATTTCATGCATTTGGGCTACATGTTCTTCAATATTCTGCTCTTTATAAGTATTCATTGTTGCGACACCAGCTGCACAAGCTAAGGTATGCCCTGAATAGGTTAATCCACATTGCAAGGTGTTTTCTTCAAAGTAATGTGCAACTTTTTCATTCACAATGACACCACCCAATTGAACATAGCCACAAGTTACACCTTTCGCAAAAGTAATCATATCGGGTTTAAAATCAAAATTTTGCCAAGCAAACCATTTTCCTGTTCGGAAAAAACCAGCCATAACTTCATCACAGATCATTAAAATTCCATAACGATCGCATAATTCTCGAACACCTTCCATATAACCTTTTGGTGGTAAGATGACCCCATTAGCACCGACAATGGATTCCATCAAGATTGCTGCAACATTTTCACATCCTTCATAATGAAGTTGTAATTCAAGATCTGCCAAAGCTTTTTTCGTCACTTTTTCATCATCTTGGCCATAGGTATATCCATCCCGATACATATGGGGATTCATAAATTTTACAAAGCCATTGGCTCCTCCAAGTTCTGCCGCAAAGCGTCGCCAGTCTCCAGATGCATTCGATGCGCCTAAAGTTGATCCATGATAGCTTCGATAACAAGAAAAAATCTTTGTTCGTCCAGTGACCATTCGTGCCATTTTAATTGCGTTTTCATTTGAATCGGCACCTCCATTGGTAAAGAAAACTCGTTTATATGTATCACTTCCTGCAGCTTCTACCAACATCTTGGCTAAGGTACTTTTTGGTTCGGTTGCATAAGCTGGTGCCATAAAACATAACTTGTCTGCTTGTTCTTTAATCGCATCGACAACTGCTTGATTTTGATGTCCTAAATTCGAGCAGACCAACAAACTCGCCATATCCGCATATTTCTTCCCCTCATAATCCCAAAAATAGATACCTTTGGCTTTTTCAATTGGCAAAGCATCAACGCCTGCTTTTGACCAAGATTGTAAAATATAATTCTTATGAAGTTGTGCAACTTCACTTCCAGATAGTTTTGTCATTTTAATTCCTCCTAAAAAAAGGCATCCAAAAATTACTTTCGGACGCCTTTGTCTATCTCTTTATGCGTTTATCTTACCCTCTTTAAAAACAAAAACAATGGACAAACAACTGAATTGTTTTGTGCAATTGCACAATTAGAGATTTGTTTTGCGAAGGATTTCTGCCATGATTCCAGCTGCACATTCCATTCGATTCGAAAAATCATTTAAATCCATTCCCAGAATCTCTTCGATTTTTTTTAATTGATACAAAACAGTATTGCGATGCACAAATAAAAGCTTTGCACTTTTTTGCGTAGAGCCATTGCATTTCAAATATACTTTTAAGGTGTTCATCAAATTTGTTTGATTCATCGCATCATATACATCGATTTTCATCACCGTTTTTTGATAATACGATTTAAAATATTTCACATTATCAATATGCATCAACAAGCGTAAAATTCCCATAGAATCATAATTACAGACTTCATTTTCTTGTTTAATTGCTTGAATATATGAAAGCATCTTAACCGCTATCGAATAACTTTCAAAAAGATGAAGTAAGCCAAAACTCGTTGGTCCAATACTCATATAAAAAGATGACTCTAATCCTTTCTTTAAATTTACACATAACTGTTGCGCATAAAAACTTGCTTCCTTTTCATTCTTATTGGCTAGAATACAAACAATTCGACTATTATCCTTAAATACCACATTCTTAGAAAAGTTATTGATTAGATCATTTTCAATTTCTTTGAGATACTTTTCTTTCGGATCCGTAAAAGAAATTAATAAAACCGTATAATTCCATTGCAGCGAATAATCTTTTTCAACTAGAGAAGGTACATACAATTCCTTTTTTTCGCTCGTAAAAATCGCATAACGAAACAATGCCGACAATTCTAAGGATTTTTGTTGCGACTCTTGAATCGCAATACTAAAGATACGCATCATATCCGCTAAATGTACTTCCCAAGGAGATTCAAAAATCGGAAAATCTTTGGCATCCGCAAAATCAATGACTTCTTGAGGAATTGTTTGAATATAGGGTCCCACATTTATAATCATGCCACTGGCATGATTTTTATAAACACTTTCTACCAACATCATAAGCGTATTATTCTCACGCAATCCGACGCCAGTTGTAAAGGCAATTTCATTGCCCTTTAAAAAATCAGCAATTTCTACACTACCAACCATATGGACCCAATCAACATTCCGATTTAAACCTTTTTCTCCACCAACTAAATGAATCCAATTGGGATTTACTTTTTCTATTAAATCTTTTAATCGCATAAGCTATTCCTTTAAACAATGGCCATAATTCCAGCTAAAGCCAATAAAACATAGGTGATTTTCATAAACACTTCTTGATTGATTTTCTTTACAAGCTTTCCACCGAAATATGTCCCTAAAAATACTGGAATAATTCCTACAATCAATAAGAATAAAACATGTGCATTAAAGTGCCCTTGTTGAACTTGAATGCCTGTAATATAAAATCCGGTAATTAACCAAACCAATGCGATACTCGCTCTAAACTCCTCTTTCTCTTTGAAGACCATGGTTGCATATACAACAAGCAAAGCACCTCCGGATACAAACATTCCATGAATAATGCCTGCACCAAGTAAGATGGCATATTGCATGCCTTTTGATAACGTTATTTCAGATGGAAAAAACATTTTTTTAATCGCAATACAAAGAATTAAAATTCCATAAAATACCAATAATTGATGCATTGGGAAATGTGCATAAATCCATAAACCAATAAACATTCCCAAAAACATACCAAGTAAGATTTTTATCACTTCTTTCCACCGAATAAATTGATAACTACTGCATACAATCATCAAACTTGAAATTTGTGCAATCGCATTCAATAAAGCTTTTGCGCTATCAGCACCAATAAGCTTTATTGTAGGTGGCATAGAAATTAAAGTTCCCGCAAATCCTGTAATTGCTTGTAAAAAATTTGCTGCAAATAAAATCAAAAAAACCAATCCATTTATTATCCAATTCATGAAAACTCCTAAAAAAAGACGCTATTGTATCGCACAATAACGTCTTCGTTTCTATTGACTATTAAAATAGTGGATTCTTTAAGAAGTGTCAACCTTTTCATCGATTTTTCACGGATTGAATAAACACATCCAAACTACTACCAAGTAGTTTAATTAATAAAGATTGGATATGATTACTTTGTTCTTTTGGTAAGGCATTAATGGATTTTATAATTTGAATTTGATGTTTTGAAATATCTTCTAAACAATAGATTTCAGCATTCGCAAAGATTTCAAAGACATTGTCTACAAATTTTTTTCGATTTTCTAAATCGACATCATGAATCCATTCATCAATCGTTTTTTCAAACAACTGACTCATCTTTGTTTGTTGACTGGTCACAAGATGATTTCCTAAAACTTGCCAAGATAATAAATCATGTTGCATCAAGCCTTTTTGATCACTTTTACAATGCACACAACGAATAGGATTTTCTAATAAAACACCAATTGTGCTATTTTCCGGACTAATTCGTTTGATCTTCTTTAAGAATTTATCCTCAACGCCTTGCCAAGCTTCTGCTAATAAACCAGGGCCATCATTAAAATAGACCTTTTTTATTCTAGATTGGATTTGACTTGAACAATGCATTGAAGCATAAAGGGCAAAATTTGCACCTTTGGAGTGTCCACCCACATATATTTTTTGATTGAAGGATTGTGCCACTTCTTCTAGATAAGCCAATGCCAGTTTTTGCCCTTCGGTTTCATTCTTATAAGAAAAATCAAAATCTTCTTTCCAACCAATCAACGTATCATCTGTTCCTCGATAAGCTACATAGATAAAATCGTCAAAGACATAAGTAATTGCACTCATCTGTAAACTTTTATTCCCATCGATTTGATTGACATAATGATGAAGAATCATTTCTTTAAAACGTTTAGACTTCTTTAGCTTTTCTAATAAAAAAGGAGCCGAATGATAAAAGGTTTTCCGTTTTTCAATTTCTTTTTTTGTATGAATTTCAAAATATCGTTTTGCGACTTCATGAATTTTTTGATCTTCTAAGCCTAAAACACCTTCAAAATCCACATAGGCTAATTCAGAAAGCACAAGATTATCAATATCATTAAAAGAATCACAAGAAAAAGGAATATCTTTTCGCCAATCTAAATAATCAAATATATTTGCCATAAAATCACTCCACACAATAAGTCATTGCTTCATATTCGCAATCTACACTATTAAATACCCAAAAGTTTTTAATCGGAATTAATTCACGTAAGCGTTTTGTCACGTCAACTCCATTTGCATAAACATTACCAGACATAGAACCTGTCTTTTTTACTTCATCAATGGTACATTGCCATTGTTCAATAAAATCTTTTGATTCGATTTGTTCCATATTCGATAAAAGTTCATATATTTCCTTTACCACGTCTTCTTCTAAAATCAAATCATAGCTACGAGAAATTTTATCCCTTCCTTTTTTTGTTTCGCAATATGAAATGAATTGAAAATGATTGTCCTCGGTTAATTTCCATTTTTGTTTATATTCTAAACCACATAGAGGTTTTCCATAAAAATAATAAGTATGTGCATAAATCATAATTCTATTGTAACAAAAAAGAGAAATACTTGTGCATTTCTCTTCCTATATTATCTTTCGTATTCTTCGGCCGAATTGGATAAAAACAGTGGTTTTAATTCTGGTTTATATTTTAAGAATACACTTCCATCATCTGCTTCTTTGGCTTCTTTTGATTCCCAATGTTCAACATTTGTGATTTCATCTGGATTGTTAAGACTTTTTAAAACATAAGCATCCTTACAACCTTTTACACTTTTCATATCTTCAGCGAATCGTTTTGAAACTTCATAATACGCTTCGACACAATTTTCTTTTACTTTATTTTTTACAACTACGATATACATTATAAAATCTCTCCATTCGTTTCAATGACCTTTTTATACCAATAGAAACTATCTTTTCGATATCGTTTACAATCATTTTGATAATCTACATAGATAAATCCATAACGTTTTTCACAATCACCACTGGCACTGTATAAATCGATACAACCCCATGGAAGATATCCTAAGCACTCAACATGATCTATGTCTACGGCTTTTTTTACAGCTTCAATATGCATTTTTAAATATTCAATACGATATGGGTCATGTACTTCGTTATCTTTGGTTAAAACATCATCTTTGACACCCAAACCATTTTCAACAATCATAAGTGGCAATTGATAACGATCATAAAGATCATTCATCAAAATACGTAAACCTTCTGGATCAATAATCCATCCAAAACTTGATTGTTTCAATTTTGGATTTTTTAATGCTTGATACATCATTTGAAGCGTTTCTGCATTTTCTTCGGCTGCATTTTGTTCTTTTCCTACACATACCGAAAAGTAATAACTAAATGAAATGAAGTCAACGATTGATTTTGAATCTGCAAATAAAGCTTCATCTTCTTGTGAAATTGTAAAGCCTTCTTCCTTCATTTGGTGTTGATTTTTCTTTGTATAAGCACCTTTACAAACAAGATCTAAATAATCATAGGTCAATGTTTGATTGTGATTTCTTGCCAATAGAACATCTTCTGGATCACTTGTTAAAGGATAGGCCAAAGAACTTGCATACATACAACCAATCTTTGCATCTTGAATTTTTTCATGACAACTTTTCACTGCATAGAAATGCGCAATATTGGTATGATGATAAACCGTCCATTTAAATTCGTTATCATTTCGTTTTAATCCGGTTCCAAAAGCAGGCATCTTAATCGTTAAATTATTTTCATTTAAAGTAAGCCAATATTTTACATAAGATCCAAATTCATCAAAACATGTATCAACATAAGTATTAAAAGCTTGAACGGTTTCTATACCATACCATCCATGAAAACGATCAATTAATGATTGTGGCATATCCCAATGATATAAAGTAACAACTGGCTCAATTCCATTTTCTTTTAATGTTTTAAACACATCACAATAAAAATCAATTCCTGCTTGATTTTTTTGTCCATCCCCATTTGGATAAATTCTTGTCCATGCAATCGACATACGGAAGGCTGAAAATCCCATTTCAGCCATCCATGCGATATCTTCTTTATAGTGATGATAGAAATCTGAAGTTGTTGAATAATCTTTTACTTTATTGCTTCCCATCCAACCTTGTGAAGCATCTTTCGCAACTTTTGAATTTTTTGTGATGGTGTCATAAAAAGAATCACCTTTTCCATCTAAGCCAGCTCCACCTTCAAATTGAAAGGCTGAAGTTGACCCTCCCCATAAAAAATCATTATTCATAATTACACCAATTTCACAAGGTTTTCACCTTCTTTAATCGAACCTTGTTTTTCTGTCAATACATCAACATAATCACTTGAATTTGTGATAACAATTGGCGTCGTACAATCATAGCCCTCTTTTTGAATGGCAGCCATATCAAATTGTACCAATACATCCCCTTTTTGAATCGAATCACCAGCTTGTTTTAAAACAGTGAAATGTTTTCCTTGTAGATTTACCGTATCCATACCGATATGAATCAATACTTCAACACCTTCCTTTGATTTTAAACCAATCGCATGTTTGGTATTGAAGACCATTTCTACATTTCCATCAAAAGGTGCTACAACTTGCCCTTTGCTTGGTTGAATCGCACAACCTTTACCCATAGCACCACTCGCAAATGTTTTATCATTCACATCGGCTAAATCAATAACTTTTCCTTCCATTGGTGCATAAATTTCTACATTTGTAACTTTTTTACTTTCTTCTTTTGTTTCGGCTTTTTCTTGATCTTTAATACCTAAGATATTGGTGAAAATGAATGCCGATGCAAAGGATACCGCAATAACAATTAAGGAATAAACAACACCCATCATACTTCCATCACCAATTGTTGCAGGTAATCCAACAAAACTTGCGGATGCAATCGCATAGAATTTAATTCCAAATAATCCGGCAACCAATCCACCGATTCCACTTCCGATAATTGCTGCATAGAATGGCGTTTTTCTTGGTAAGTTAATTCCATACATACTTGGTTCACTAATACCTAAACAAGCAGATAAAGTAGCTGCATTGGCTTCCGCTTTTAAGTCTTTATCCTTTGATTTAAAACCAACCGCAAAGGAAGCACCTGCCATTGCTAAGTTTTCAGCCAACATTGCTGGAACGATTAATGCTTCAAATCCATTCATTGCCAAAGTGGATACGATAACTGGGAACGCAAAGGAGTGAGTTCCTGTCGCAATCATGATTGGAGTTAATGCTGCAATGATTCCAACCGCTACAAAGCCAAAGTTTGCACCCAACCATAATACAAATCCCGATAAATAATCCGCAACTACACTTCCTGCAGGACCAATCACAATTAACATAATTGGTACCGTAACCATTGTTGATAACATTGGAACACCAAAAGCACGAACGACTTGTGGTAAATATTTCGTAAAGAATTTTTCAACATAAGATTCCAACCAAACCGTTAAGATAATTGGTAAAATCGTTTGAGAATACGTTACATTCTTAATCGCAATACCAAAGAAAGAAAGTTGTTTTACACCTAAAGCATCAAAGTTATTTAAATTTGGATGAACCAAAACACCAGCTAATAACATGGATAAATAAGGATTTGCACCCAATTTCTTACTTGCCGTATAAGCAACATAAATTGGCAAGAAATAGAAACCAGCTTCTTTAATTAAATTCCATACATAATAAGTTGAACTTGTTTGAGGTAAAATGCCGACTAAATCTAATACGGTTAATAAAGCACCGACCATACCAGCAGCCATTAAGATTGGAACGATTGGTGTAAAGATTCCTGATACAACACCAAAGAAACGATCAATTAATTTTTCATCTTTTTTCGTATCTTCTTGAGCCGTTGCACTAAAGTTTCCAATTTTATTGACTTCATTAAAGACATCAATAACATCTGGTCCAATACATACTTGGTATTGTCCATTTTGGATAATTACATCAATAACACCTTTCATCGCTTTAATTGCTTCCGTATTTGCTTGATCCATATCTTTTAATTGGAAACGCAAACGTGTTGCACAATTCATCACAAAAGTAACATTTTCTGTTCCACCAACATTTTCAAGAATGTCTTTGGCAAGTTTAGGATAATCTTTTTTCATTTCTCTTTTCCGCCTTTCAAGCTAATCAAATTCTTCGTGCACAAGATTTTGACGACATAGATTTCGAATATATCGAATTCTATGTATCCGTTTACAAGATAGATTGTATTCTATGTATTTGTGTTTGTCAACTTATTTATATAGATTTCTATGTATTTTTATTTCCCTTTTAATTTACGGCGTTTTTTGATATATTAATTCTATTATATAGATATAAATATATAAGGAGAACCACTATGGATCAAAGAATAAATACAATTATCACTGACAACAATCGATTAGAAAGTAACCTTATTCATAATATTGATAAAAAAACTTTATTCATCTTTAATAAGTGCCTTTCACAATTTGATATTACCTTTCAACAATCCCTTGTTTTACTTTACATTTCAAAAAATGAGAAGGTCTATCAAAAAGATATTGAAAAATATATGGGCTTAAAAAACCCAAGTGTAACTTCTTTAATTAAGTCATTGATGGCCCGTGATTTTATATATCGTGTTAAAGATGAAAAGGATGGACGTTATTTCCATTTGCACTTAACACCAAAAAGTACTGAAATATTAGATGATATTATTTCAGTTTTCTATCAAATTAATGAAAAAACCGGAAAAATTCTTTCTGATGATGAACAAGAGACCTTCATTACTTTATTAGAAAAATTGTCGGATGGATTGGATGACATTGTAAAAAGCTTTTAGAAACGTTTGTAGAACAAACGTTTTTTATTCATTTACTTTCTTATATCTTCCTTTTCCTATTTTAATTAGAGTGCCTTTATCACAACATTCCTTTAAGACTCTTTGAAGTTGTCTTCTAGAACAATGAATATTTTTAGCTGCTTTAGAAATATGATTTAATTCTTGATTTAAACAAAAATATTTTAAATAATAAAATAATTTTTCTTCAATTGTTTCATTCATAAATGTATTCGATGAACTACGAATCAGTTTGTTTGCTAAAGAATCCAATAATAAATGAAGAAAACGATTATCTTGATTTAATTTTTTTCGATTCCCTTCAAAAGGCAGTGCAAGCACTTCGACATCGGAACTTGCTTCAGAAAAAAAAGTTGGTTTTGATCCTAATACAAATTCTAAATCACCTAAAATCATAAAGTCATCGGATTCAGATACAAAAACCTGCTTCCCTTCAAAATTAATTGAATAAATAGAAACCGATCCCTTAATCACAAATTGAAGCATTTTCGTATCATTCATTGGGTGAATGATGGTTTCTCCTTTTTCATATTGGATCAAATAAAAATCATAACTTTCGTCAAACAAATCCTTAATTTTATATTTTTCTAAGTAGGCTTGAATCACTTTTTTCTGATATATTTTTTTCATGCTTTTATTGTGTCATATGTCACAATTAGAAGCAAAAAAAATTGTTATAATGTTTCGCGTGAGGTGAAAATATGAATGAAAATGAATTATTTGAAAAAGCCCCCATTCCAAAAGCCTATTTTACAATGGCACTTCCTGTTGTATTTAGTATGGTGGTCTCTTTAATTTATAACGTTGTTGATACGTATTTTATCGCAAAAACGCAAAATGCATCTTTAGTGGCTGCTGTCAGTTTATGCGCACCCCTATTTACTTTAATGATTGCATTGGGAGATATTTTTGGGATTGGAGGTAGTTCGGTTCTATCCCGTTTATTTGGGCAAAAAGAAAATGACCTTGCACGAAATGCAAGTGGATTTTCACTATATGGATCCATCCTATGTGGACTTGTCATTACTTTGATTCTCTTTTTATTTAAAGCACCTATTTTAAGTTTTTTAGGTGCTAGTTCTGAGACTTTAAAATATGCCAGTCAATATTATACATACATTGCCCTTGGTTCAACTTTTATTATTGTATCTTTAACGCCAAGTAATTTAATTCGTACAGAAGGTTTAGCTACCTTATCGATGGTTGGAACCATCATTGGATCCATTGTAAATATTATTTTAGATCCTATTTTTATTTTTGTCTTCAATATGGGTGCTGGTGGAGCTGCTTTGGCAACAATCCTTGGTTATTTTGTTTCTGATTGTTTCTTTATCTATTTAACAAAAAATAAAGCCAAACGTTTAACACTCTCCATCAAAGAGGCAAAAATCCCTAAAAAAATCATCAAGGATATCTTTGTGATTGGAATTCCTGCCTCCTTAACAAATCTAGTTGCTAGTTTTGGACAAACCTTAATGAATCGTTATTTAGTTACATATGGAAGTGAAAATGTAGCAGCCATGGGAATTGCTTTAAAAGTAAATATGATTATTCTTCTTGTGACTGTTGGCTTTGCCTTTGGTGCACAACCTTTGTTGGGATTTAATTATGGAGCGAAAAATACTGAACGTTTAAAAAAATTGATTCAATTTGATATTTTCGTTGAATTAACTTTTACGATTGTAACTGCTATTTTACTTGCAATTTTTGCGCCCCATATCATTTCTCTTTTTATGAAGGATGCAAACATCATAGCCATTGGAACCCGTATGCTTAGATGGTTAATCGTAACAAGTCCATTTGTAGGAATTATTTTAGTCTTCTCTACCTTATTTCAATCTGAGGGTAAAGGGATTCCTGCCTTGATTCTATCCATTGCTCGCCAAGGGATAATCTATGCACCTTGTTTATTCCTTGCCTCTAAATTATTTGGCTTTACAGGCATTATCGCATCACAAGCCATATCAGATGTTTGTACATTATTTGTTGCTTTAATCATTTATAGAATTTATAAAGATTAATCCCAATCAATCGATTGGGATTTTTTTAAACAAATTAAATCAGTTCTTTATACATTTTCGCATATAAGTCGACTCTAAAATCACAATTTCCTTTTTCATTTTTTTAAAAAAAGAGAAATATCGGTATGATCTTTTGGTCCAATATTGTTCAACTTAAATTGAAAGGAAAATAAGGACAAAAAAAGAAGCCAAGTCATTTTGATTTTGCCCTAGCCTCTCTTTTCGCTTCATTAATTTTTTAAAGATTCATTTCATCTGATGCCATCTAATTTTAAAGCACAAAAATTAATGATTATTGTTTAAATGTTTATACTTTTCTAAATAGATTGCTTGTTCTTTTGGATTGGTGATATCCAGTAAAATCAAAGCTCTTTTGAAATCAAAATGAAGTTTCTTCGTAATTAAGATGGCATCGTTAAAGGTTGCGTTCATCTTACCTTCTTGTAATCCTTCTTTTTGTCCAATTTTTATACCTTTATTAATACTTTCTTCTTGTAACATTTCTCCCAAATTACACATTGTATTCACTTCCTTTTCTATTTTTTCATCTAAAAACTCTGCATCAATCTTATTTAATCTTTCAATCTTTTCTTCATAACTTAAATCCATTGAGAATAAGGTTCCGAATAAAGAAAGTAATTTATTTTCTTCATTAATTTCTTTACCTAAATAAATTAAGATTCCCTTCATTTTATGGTTTATATTCTCTTGATATCGATTTCCATAAATCATACGTTCTTTGGGCCAATAAATTCGAATACTATTTTGATATTTAACTGGTCCATTCATAATTAACCAAATACTGA
>CAVBLW010000004.1:0-68109 GCA_963596085.1 Bacteroidaceae bacterium
AACATTTGATAGAGTTCTTCGGTTTTTTTTGCTTGTAAGAATTGAGTATATTCTAGATCTTCTTCTTCTTTTTCAAATACATAATCATACAGAGCGGCTTTTAAATATAAACCAGTCCCACCACAAATAATGGGTAGTTTCCCTTTGGCTTGAATGGTTTGAATGGCTTTGCGACAGCGTGTTTGAAAGAGTTGAACATTATAGGGTTGTTCATAACTTTGATCATCCACTAAATAATGAATAATTCCTTCTTTTTCCTCTTCTTTAACTTTTGCGGTTCCAATATTCATTTCTTGATAAACTTGCATACTATCGGCAGAAATAATTTCTCCATTAAATCGTTTAGCGAGCTGAACAGAACATTTTGTTTTTCCAACGCCCGTTGGTCCTACGATTGCTAAAACTTTATCCACGTTCAAACTCCTTTCTTAAATCATGATCACTAAAGGTAATAACTGTTGGTCGTCCATGTGGACAATGATAAGGTTGTTCACATTTCTTTAAATCTTCAATAACTTGCTTCATTTCATCCATGGATAAGGGACGATTAAAGCGAATTGAGCTATGACAGGCCATGGTTGCTAAAACTTTATGATGAAGACTGGTCAGATTAACTTGTTGATTCACCATAAAATAATCAATTAAATCCTGTAAAAAAGCTTTCTGATCGATATCTTGAAACCACAATGGAATTTCACGAAGAATTAATTGATCATTTCCAAAAGCTTCAAAATGTAAGCCAAAATAGTCGATTTTTTCATTGATTGTATCCATTTGCGACATCACATCCGCACTGACATCAATTTGAATTGGAACCATCAAGGCTTGTTTATGTGTCACCCTTTTTTGGAATGCTTTTGTTATTTGTTCGTAATGATAACGTTCTTGTGCTGCATGTTGATCAATAATGACTAAACCCTCTTCATTGCTACAAAGAATATAAGAATCATGCAATTGGGCTAAGACTTGAAGATGTTCAAAAAAAGCATAGCCATGATCATTTTCTTTCACTTCTTCTTGTATAAACTCTTGATTGATTGGTACTTCTTTTTCAGGATAGGCTTCTACCTTTGTATAATTTGAAAAGGCATCTTCAATTAGCGTTTCCTTTTGATCTTGCACCTTGCTTTCATAGACCGAAACATCTTCTTTAACAACTGTATTGAATTCTTGTAATGGTCTTTGTTCATAGACTGGAGCTGGCTTCACTTTTTTTACTTCTACCGTTTTTAAAAATGCACTTAATTGTTGAGATAAGGTTGAGCGAATCAATTCAACTAAATCATTTTGTTTTGATAAACGAACTTCCCATTTATTGGGATGTACATTGACATCAACCAATTGCGTATCTGATTCTATTTGAAGCACCACAATTGGAAAACGATTTTTAGGCATAAAATCTTCATAAGCATCTAAAATCGCTTTTTGAATTGCATTCGAGCGAATTAAGCGTGTATTTAAAGATAGAAACATAAAATACTTACTGGCTCTGGATATTTTTGGTTGAACTGCATAGCCATAAATATGAAAATCTTCATTTCTGGCATCAAATTCAATCGCATTGCTGGCAACTTCCCGTCCATACATTTGATATAAAATTTCTTGAATTTTTCCATTTCCTGAACTTTGAAATACAACACGATCATCATGCGATAAACGAAAACGAATTTCTGGATGACTTAAAGCAAGTCGATTAATTAAATTTGCGATAATTGAAAATTCATAAGAGATACTTTTTAAATGCTTAAAGCGAGCTGGTGTTTTTACAAAAAGACCCGATACATCGATTTTGGTTCCTTTAGGACAATTCGTATATTCTTCACAATCTAATTTTCCATAATCATAAACAATATGGGTACATTCTTGTCCATTGTTGGTTTCTAAATCAACATGTGAAACAGAGGCAATACTTGGAATGGCTTCACCACGAAAACCCATGGTTTGAATATTAAATAAATCATCTTCACTCCACATCTTTGAGGTCGCATGTCGCATGAAAGCCAAGTGAGCATCTTCATAATCCATACCATCTCCATCATCGGTAATAATGATGCGTTCAATTCCGCCTTGAAATACTTCAACTTGTATCACCGAAGCATGTGCATCCATTGCGTTTTCTACACATTCTTTAACAATATTAGCTGGCCGATCAACAACTTCACCGGCTGCAATCATATTGGTTAAATGATCACTTAAAACATGTATTTTTGACAAAAGAACTCCCCCTATTCAATTTCTTTGGCAATCTTTTTAATCTCATATAAAAATTCCAAAGCTTCTCTTGGTGATAGATTATCTAAATCTACTTCTTTAATTCGATTAACTAATTCACTTTTTTCTGGTTGAACTTGATCCATCACAAATAAATTGGGTTGAAATTGTTGTGAATCATTCATTCCTTCATATTCTTGAAGAAGTTGCTTTGCACGATCTAAAACAATTTTGGGTAAATGTGCTAGACGAGCTACATTAATTCCATAACTTTTATCGGCTTTTCCATCAATGACACGATATCGAAATTCAATTTCATCTTTATTTTCACGTACATCGACATGAACATTGCGAATGGATTCTCTTTGTTCTTCTAAGCTTGTTAACTCATGATAATGCGTTGAAAACAAGGTTTTCGCTTGAATAGCGGAATCAATATATTCCAACATCGCTTGCGCAAGTGCCATTCCATCATAGGTTGCTGTTCCTCGACCAATCTCATCAAATAAAATCAAAGAATGTTTTGTTGCATAATGTAAGGCAACATTGGCTTCAATCATTTCAGTCATAAAGGTTGATTTACCGGTTAAGATGTCATCACTTGCACCAATTCGTGTAAAGATGCGATCAAAAATAGGTAGCTCCGCTTTTTTAGCTGGAATAAAACTTCCCATTTGCGCCATTATAATTAATAAAGCATTTTGACGCATATAGGTTGATTTACCACCCATATTTGGTCCAGTAATAATTTCAATATGATTCTCTTCATTCATCTTCCAGTCATTAGAAACATATTTATGTTTCATTCGATCTGCTAGAATTGGATGTTTTCCTTCTTCAATTCGTATACTACTTTCTTTATGAAAACTTGGACAAATATATCCTTGCTCATTTGCTAAAATAGCCAGTGATACTAAAACATCAAGGGTTGCGAGTGCCTTGGCACATTGATGTAAGTCAAAAAGATTTTCTTTAATTTCATTTAATAATTCTTTAAATAAACTTTGTTCCAATTTAATTTTTTCTTCTTGCGCATGAAGAATTTGTTCTTCTTTTTCTTTCAGTTCACTCGTAATAAAACGCGTTGAGTTTGCTAAAGTTTGTTTTGGATGGTATCCAAATTCATCCTTAATGGCTTTTAAATTACCATTGCGCACTTCAATATAATAGCCAAAAACACGATTATATCCGATTTTTAAAGACTTGATACCCGTTCGTTCTCTTTCTTTGTTTTCAATTTCTAAAATATAATCATTGCCTTTTTTGGCAATTTGTCTTAATTGGTCTAATTCTTGAGAGTAACCATCATTAAATACACCCCCATCCTTTAAAGTAAGTGGTGGATTTTCAACAATGGCACCTTGCATCTTCGAATAAAGTGATTGGCAAGTTGGTGTTGTTTGAAATTCTGGATAAGAAGTCAATTGTTTAGCATATTCTAATAAAGGTTTTGCGTGTTCTAGAGAAATCGTTAATTGTTGGACATCTCTTGGACTCGCATTGCCATAAGCCATACGACTCGCTAAGCGCTCCATATCATAGATATAAATTAAATGATCTTTGCATTGATCTCTTAACATAAAATTATTTTTTAATTCTAAAACTGCTGCTTGTCTTTTGGCAATTTGATCGACTTGAATC
Organism: Bacteroidaceae bacterium; assembly: GCA_963596085.1. GTDB lineage: Bacteria > Bacillota_I > Bacilli_A > Erysipelotrichales > Erysipelotrichaceae > Absicoccus. The sequence continues at coordinate 3,853 of CAVBLW010000004.1, forward strand.
AAAGGACGATCAATCCAATTCCGTAATAAACGAGATCCCATAGCACTTTGACAATGATCCATAAAAGACCATAAACTCATTCCATTGGATTTATTGATAAGATCCAAATGATTTTTGCTTTCATAATCCATAACAAGCACTTGATTTTGATCCATGGATTCCATTGGCATAAAATGATCAATATGTTGTTTTTGCGTTTCGTTTAAATAGCTCATGAGTTGAGCTAAACTTTCTTTTAATAAAGTTGTTGCATCGCTTGGACAAAGCTTTTCGTCTTCTGGATGTAATTTGGCTTTTTTATGCCGGGTTACTAAAAAAGTTTCTTCTAAAGCACTTAACCATCGTTTATCCATTTTCATCGAAACGACAACTTCACTACAGTTTTGTTCCATCAAAGCCTTTTTTAAAGAAACTAAGGAATGCTCTAAAGTTTGAAATTTTAATTCTCCTGTACTTAAATCACAATAAAGAACACAAATTTCCCATGCATTCAAAGAAATCGAAGCCAAATAGTTATTCATCTTAGCATCTAAAGATTCATCCATAAACGTTCCTGGCGTAATGGTCCGTATAATTCCTCTTTCAACAATTCCTTTGGATTGGGATGGATCTGTCAATTGTTCACAAATAGAAACTTTATATCCTTTTTTAATTAAACGTTGAATATAAGATTTAGCTGCATGATGAGGAATTCCACACATCGGTACTTTTTCTGTTTGTCCGGCATTTTTTCCTGTTAATACCAAATCCAATTCACGACTTGCGATTTTGGCATCTTCAAAAAACATTTCATAAAAATCTCCAATACGATAAAAAAGAATCGTTCCTGGATTCTCTTCTTTTACTTGAAGATATTGTTGCATCATTGGTGTATATTTTTTTTCTTTCATAACTTATAGTATATCAAATTTTATAAGCATCTTTTCAAAATATGGTATACTAAGAGCACGTTTAAGGGGGATTTTCATGAAAAAAACGATAATCATCGGTAAACGGTCATTTCAATTGGATCTTGGATTTATTGGAATACTTTGTTTTTTATGTTTGATCAGTTGTTTTTCTTTATATAATGCTTTTAATTTAGTCAGCGAAGGATCTGGAATTGGTTATTTAATTCGCCAGATTTTTTGGTATGGCATTGGCTTTGTAACGATTTATATTTTGACTTCTTTTAAAAATGAAGTGATATTTAAATTCATGAATAAGGCATATACCTATTTAATGTTTGCCTTATTGTATTTATTCGCATCAAGAATTTTAGCTAGTTTAATTGGGCATACCTTACCTTTAGCACCTGCCATTAATGGTGCTGTTTCTTGGTTTCAAATTCCTTTGATTGGTAGTTTTCAACCCAGTGAATTTATGAAAATTATTTTAATTTGTTTGGTTAGTGATATTATTCAAAAACACCAATATAAATATCCAAATCCAACAATTAAACAAGATGCCCTTTTGCTTAAGAAAATTTGTAAAGTTTGTTTACCTCCGATGATTTTAATTTTTATGCAACCCGATACAGGTGTCTTCATTATCATCGGCTTTACTATTTTTGTTTTATTAGCTTGCTCAGGTATTCGTAGAGAATATGTCGTTGCGATTATCGCAATGATTGTCGTTGCCGTTGTTTTATTCTTTTATTTATATTTTTATCATGAAGATTTATTATCCTCTATATTTTCTGCATATCGTTTGCAACGAATTGAAGCTTGGTTAGATCCTGACAGTTATATTCAAGGAAGTTCTAACCAATTGTATACCGCTTTATTATCTTTAGGTAGCGCAGGTTTAACTGGATATGGCTTACAAGCTAATATTATTTCTATTCCTGAAGCACATACCGATTTTATCTTTGCTGCAATTGGTCAATGTTTTGGATTACTAGGTACGACAACCATCGTCATCGTCTGTTTAATCTTAGATTTATATCTTTGTAAAATTGCTTATAATACGCGAGAGCGAAAAGGTCGTTTGATTGTGATTGGGGTTGTTGCTATGCTTCTTTATCAACAACTTCAAAATTTAGGAATGATTATTGGTTTACTGCCAATTACCGGGATTACCCTCCCATTAATTTCCTATGGAGGAAGTAGTATTTTATCTTATTTTATTTCCTTTGCGATTATTATGAATATTTCTCCGTCAACAAAAAAGACGATTCATATAAAAAATCGTCTCTTCATGAATGATTAATATAATTCTTTTAAACGATGTAGATAAGAATAAGTACGGTAACGAGCAAACCGTACTTTTTTTTCAGAAGAACGGATTATGATTTCTTTTACATCATCTAAAGGCCGCGATAAATAATCATAGCATCCAATTGTATATTGAATCGTATCACCCTTTACCATAATTTCACGATCTTTTCGCATAATATAGGGATTTTTTAAAGAATGGTGATGATTATGAACAATTGGCATAATTTCACATAACTGCATAACTTGTAAACCTGAATCCACAACCGCTCCACATAAAGCACGATTCACCGCTGTAGAACCATTTTGTGTACTCACACAAATACCGGAACCCGTTGTCTTTTCAAAAAATTCTCCATCTATATAAAGATCTAAATGAACCGTCTTGCTTACACTTTCAATTCGTATTTCATTAAATGCATAAAAGGTCTCATTCTTTTCGGGTAAATGAATTTCTAATAAAGGAAATTCTTCGATCACTGGTCTTTTATTAAATAAACCATGGAGAAATAAATTGATTTCCTGTTGTGTATAATCCGTTAAAAAACCTAATGTTCCAGTATGTACGCCTACAAAAGCTGCCGTATCTAATTGATCCAGATAATCATGAATTGAATGAAGCATCGTTCCATCTCCTCCAACACTGATAATTAATTCAGGATTTTCATTATCATATTTCCAACCTTGTGCAATACAAGAATTTTTTATATAACTCGATACTTCATTGGAATGCGTATCTCCTCTTTCTACTATGGTAAATTTCATCTTTTTTTCACATCCTTTGTTGCATTGTATCATATAATAGACCTAGATACAGAAAGGAAAAGCATTATGTACAATCAAATTGAAAGAGAATTAAAAATCCTTGTCAATCAAGAAATATATGAAAAGATCATCCATTCCTATGAATTTTCAGAACCATGGGAACAAATCAATACCTACTTTGATACAGATGATGGCTTTATTCGTCAAAAAGGTGGTGCCATGCGTATTCGTCAAATTGGACAAAAAAGAATATTCACCCTAAAACTTCGTGTTGATGAAATCACCCATATTGAATTAGAAAAAGAAATATTCGTGAATACCATTCATGAGATTGAAGATCAAGAAATTCTATCATGGTTTAAAAAATATCAAATTCCAAACAATCTAAAAAAGACGATTTCTTTTAAAACAATTCGCCAAGTTTATGATTTTGAAAATGCACAATTATGTGCGGATCATACAATATATGAAAATCATATGGATTATGAAATCGAATATGAATATACAAAAGAACATGATGGGATTCAATTCTTTAATGACTTATTAAAACCATATGATATTGAATATAAAAAAAATTGCCCAAGCAAAATTGCTCGAGCCTTATAATTTATGAAACATACGATAGAAGAAGGATTTTGAATTATATTCTTCTTCTCTTTTTTTATAATCTTCTATCTCTTGTTGCATCTTATCTACTTCAGAAACTTGTTCTTTTAATTCTTCATTTTGACTTTCTAAATCATTTTTCACTTGATTTAAGTCCTCAATTTTCTGATTTTTATCTGAAATTTCAGATAATTTTCGATCTAATTCAGATTCTTTTTCTGATAATTTCTGTTCTGAAAATAAAACAGCTTGTTCTTTTTTCTCAATATCCTCTGTTAAGGCGGATATTTTCTGATCCTTTTGATCTGACTGTTCAGTTAAAAGTTGAATCTGTTCATCTTTCGTTTTATTCTCAAGTAAAAAAGTTTGGCGAGATTTTTCTAATTCATTTTTTAAACGTTCCGCATAAATTTGTTCAATCTGTTTTTCATTCTTTTCTTTTTCTTCTAAGATTGCCTTTAATTTTTCAATTTCAAAACGAAGTTCCATTTCAACTGTAGAGACTTCATTTTTTTTCTTACGGAAATATTTTGATAGCTTTTCAACACCTTCTGCTTTAATAGTAATCCGCCGAGTTTCAGGGTTTTTATATTTATATCCTGCATCTGGATAGTCTTTTACTAGCTTAGCAACGGCCTTATCGACCGTATTACGTGACTTAGAAAAATGTTGACATATTTCAGCTATTTCCATGTCATAATAAACATCTACTGCCGTATCTTCCATAACAAACAACCCCTTCGTTTTTTTTCATATGATATTCTTTATGATTAATCCCATTTAAAATATTCCTAATTTTATTCAGATAATCTATTCCTATTCTAATCATACGAATTGAATCAAAATTAATTTTACATATATTTCACTTAATTTCAAGAATTTTTAATTCATATGATTTAAATAACCCTTTCTTATAAAATTCATATGAATAGAAAATAACATTTCTTCTATTTTCTTATTTTCATATGAATATATTTTAGATATTTTTGCTTCATATGATTGTTCAGATTTTCATAATTTTAGTAATTTTCTCAAAATATGAAAATCATATATAAAATTCATATAAATATGAATGGTCATATGATTTATATACACCATATGATTTTTATATATGAAAATCATAATATTTAAGAAAATAAAAAATAGAACTACAAAATATCTTTTGTAGTTCATATTGATTAATCTTTTATTCCTATCTTTTTCCTATGAATGGTCCTATTTACGTCCTTCAAAAGCTTTTAATAAGGTTAATGAGTCTGTATAGTCTAAATGACCGCCAATCGGAATACCATATGCTAATCGTGTGACTTTTACCTTACCTTCTAATATCTTTTCAATATAAAGTGCTGTAGTTTCACCGTCAATTGTAGAGTCTAAGGCGATAATTACTTCCTCTATATCTCGATCCTCATTTACACGTTGGATTAAGGATTGTAAATTTAAATCATCTGGTAATATTCCCTTTTGTGTATTTATTAAGCCTTTAATCACATGATATACACCATTATAAGTTTGCATAGCTTCTATTGCTTCTATATCCTTTGTACTTTTTACTATGCAAATCATATGATGATTCCTATTTATATCATCACAATATTCACATCGTTTTCCTTCGCTCATATTACCACATACTTCACAATAATTAATTCCGCCTTTCATATGATGAATGGATCGATCAAATTCTTCAAATTCTTCTTCATTCCAATCTAACAATGCATAGGCATATCGTTCGGCCGTTTTCTGACCAACTCCTGGTAATTTACGAAAAGCCATAATTAAATCTTCGAATTTCTTAGGATACATCTTAATCCTCTCTTATTTCTATCTTTTTAAATATTTTTTCAATCGGATGTTTTTCTTCCGTTTCGTTCTCTTGATTCGTTTTATCTTCTAATTGAATTTCTATCTTTTCCGGAAGAGTCCCTTCTTTCATTCTTTTCTTAAAGTTATCAACAATTCTTTTAGCTTGTATTTGATCGAGGCAGAAAATCTTTTTTCTGATACCTAAAATTTCTTGAATAAAATCTTCAAATCCAGTTTCATTTTGGTACTCATTAATTCCTTTTGATTCAACTTCAGAAGAGACGTTGATTAATATATAATTTATTCCACTCGCAAGAATTTTTGAATTTTTCAAAAGATTCGCAGGTCTCATGTACTTTAAATCGGATATGAAATCAGAAATTTTTTCATATTTCCCTGAATCCTTTGCTCTTTCTTCTTTTATTGCGCTTACCAATAACTGTAATATATACTCATCTTCGTATATGATTTTACAATCTGCTTTATCTGATTTTTTTAATGTTTCACGTGAAACATTTTCGGATTCAGATGGCTTATTTTCCTTTATTTTAGGCAATATCTTATGAATAACTGTGGAATTATCTGATTTTTCAGATGATAAATCATACGTAGATATCTGATTTTCATTCGTTTTCATTTCAGATATATCATTACTTTTATCATAAGATTGTTCATGTGAATGAGATATTGTCTTCAATAAGCCGGTTTCTAAATAATCTAAAACATTTGAAGCATATCTGAATTTATTATAAGTATCCATCAAAGAATCCAAAACATTCATTCGAAAAGGACTTGGTACAAACATGAAGTATTTTTTTAGGATTTCTTTAATATGATCATCAATCAAAGTCGTATCCGGTGAATAATCATAAATGATGCTGTTTTTTAATAAGGAAATAAAATCACTCGTAAATCGTGTTAAATCCATTCCTTGATCGGAAATACTTTGTAGTTCAGTTATTAAACTTTCAATTTCATTTTTATAGAGATGTTGAAACAATCTTCCAATATCCTCTAAAGTCGTAACACCATAGATAGTTCTTACATCTTCTGTTTTGATATGATCAGAGCAATAAGCAATGCATTGATCCAAGATTGATAATGCATCTCGCATACCACCTTCACTTAGACTTGCAATTAATTCAATTGCTTCTTCTTCAATTTCAATATTCTCAGCTTGACATACAAAGCTTAAACGTCTTTTGATATCATTCAATGAAACCTTTGTGAAATCAAATCTTTGACATCGAGAGATAATTGTTGGTAACAACGAATTAGGCTCAGTTGTTGCAAAGATAAATATGATATGTTTTGGAGGTTCTTCAATCGTTTTTAACAAAGCATTAAAAGCACCTTTAGTCATCATATGCGCTTCATCAATAATATAAATTTTATATTTTCCTTGCATTGGTGCATATTTTACACGATCAATTAAACTACGTACCTCATCTACTCCATTGTTTGATGCAGCATCTATTTCAATAATATCCGGATGACTACCTTCTAGTGCAATTTTACAATTATCACAATGACCACAAGGTTGTGTTTCATTCGTATTTGTACAATTTAACATACGTGCAAATATTTTAGCTATTGATGTTTTTCCTGTTCCTCTTGGTCCACAGAATAAATAGGCATGTGCAATTCGATCTTTTGATTTCGCATTTTTTAAGGTTTGAATGATTGCTTGTTGACCAACAACATCATCAAAATTCTTCGGTCTATATTTTCGATATAATGCTTGATAAGCCATTAAGACACCTGCTTTCTACTAACGTAGTTATTATAGCATGATTCATCAAATCCCTTGAAAATCAAAAAAAACAAAGCTACTTCTTTTTTCGCTTTGCTTTAAAAAAATCTTTTAATAATTTTGCGCATTCATCTTTCAATAATCCACCTTCAACTAAAGGATAATGATTCAGACCTTTTACTTGCGTAATGTTTAAATTGGATCCCATAAAACCACCCTTTGGATCATAGGCACCAAAGATAACCCTTTTTAACCTCGACTGAATAATAGCTCCAGAACACATAGAACAAGGTTCTAAAGTAACATATAGTTCACAATCTTCTAAACGCCATGTACCTAATTTTTTACAGGCTTTTTCAATAGCGAGTATCTCTGCATGTGCAGTACTACATTGTTTCATCTCACGTTTATTATATGCTCTCGCAATGATTTTCTGATTTTTTACAATTACACAACCAATGGGAACTTCATCATATTCCATTGCTTTATAAGCCTGTTTAAGTGCTTCTTTCATCCATCTTTCATCATTCATATTTCTTTTCCTATAAAAAAACTACTACACATGATAGAGCTCCCTTATGGCTGCTTCGTTCCCGACCTGACCAAATTCAGAAGATATCATTGTAGTAGCTCAGATATTATAACATAGCTCTCTTTTTATTCGCAATATGAATTTCATATTGTGCTTAATAAATTCTGATTAAAATGAATAGATTAAAATTTTCATATGATTTCATTTATTCAATTCGATTTACATAAAAAAATAAGCTGTAAAAACAGCTTATCCAATCTTTTTCTGTCCTCCCATATATGGCTGTAAAGCTTCTGGAATTAATACAGAACCATCTTCTTGTAAATTATTTTCTAAGAATGCGATTAACATTCTTGGTGGAGCAACACAAGTATTATTTAATGTATGTGCAAAATATTTTTCTCCATTTTCACCACGTACACGAATCTTTAATCGACGTGCTTGTGCATCCGTTAAGTTTGAACAAGATCCAACTTCAAAATATTTCTTTTGACGTGGTGACCATGCTTCGACATCAACGGATTTAGATTTTAAATCAGCTAAATCACCTGAACAACATTCTAAGGTACGTACTGGAATATCTAATGTACGGAAGAAATCAACTGTGTTGGTATAAAGTTTAACAAACCATTCTTTACTTTCTTCAGGTTTACATACTACGATCATCTCTTGTTTTTCAAATTGATGGATTCGATAAACACCACGTTCTTCAATTCCATGTGCACCTTTTTCTTTTCTAAAACAAGGAGAATATGAAGTTAATGTATAAGGTAGTTCTTTCTCATCAATAATTGAATCAATAAAACGTCCAATCATAGAATGTTCACTTGTACCAATTAAGTATAAATCTTCTCCTTCGATTTTATACATCATGCCATCCATTTCTTCAAATGACATTACACCATCAACAACATTTGAACGGATCATATATGGTGGAATCACATAAGTAAATCCACGTCCAATCATAAAGTCTCGAGCATAAGATAAAATAGCTGAATGTAAACGAGCAATATCTCCTGTTAAATAATAGAATCCATTTCCAGCTACTTTACGTGCTGCCTCTAAATCAATTCCATTTAATTTTTCCATAATTTCCGTATGATATGGAATTTCAAAATCAGGAACAAGTGGTTCTCCAAATTTCTTTAACTCAACATTTTCTTCATCATTTTTTCCAATCGGAACTGTTTCATCAATCATATTTGGAATCATCATCATTTTATGACGAACGGATTCACGTAAGCTTTCTTCTTTTTCTTCCAAAGCTTCTAATTCATCCGCCATATTACGGACTTGTTGTTTCACTTCTTCTGCTTCTTCTTTTTTACCTTGACCCATTAAAGCTCCAATTTGTTTTGAAATTTTCTTTCTTTGTGCTCTTAAATCATCGGCATGTTGTTGAACTTGACGAAGCTCTTTATCTTCCAAAATAACCTCATTCACCAAAGGAATTTTAGCTTCTTGGAATTTCTTTTTCATGTTTTCTTTAACTGCATCGGGATTTTCTCTTAAAAATTTAATATCTAACATATTGTCCTCCTTTTCATAAAAAAAGACATCCCCCTATAAAAGGGACGATGTCTCGCGTTGCCACCCTTCTTATCTTATTTCTAAGATCACTCAACATGATAACGGTATGTACCGAATTCAACTACTTCATTCATTGAATCACTCAAAGGTGCTCTTCATTTTTTACCACTCGATATTTTCACCAGCCATATCGTCTCTAAAAGGAAGTAAAAAACTATTTATCCTTTTCTTTGCTTTAATTAGATTTATATCACTATTTTCCTTTTTAAACAAGTCTTTCTTGCTTGAAGCATGAATTTAAGTTTTTCCTATTTTTTACATATCTTAAACAATCTTTTAAAAATCTCTTTATATACTAAAAACAGAGGAAAAAAGATGGAATATACTTGTGTCATTATTAATAAAAAAATCAACGATCAAAATTTACCTTTTTATATTGAAAGAGAAAATAAAAAAATGTTAGATCAAGGCTATACACTACTTACCACTACAATCAAAGATAATCAGAAAGTTTATCTGATTTATCAAAAATAGGAATATTCATATGATTAAGCTTTAGAAAAAAGAAGTAGTCTATTCAACTACTTCTTCTTTTTCTTCTTCAATTTCTTCATGCTCAACTAAAGTTAATCGCATTACTTTCGCATCATCTGTTAAATTAATTAAGCGAACACCTTGTGTATTACGCGAATAAATACCAATATCTGAAACTGCAATACGAATCATAATACCGCTACTAGAAACAATCATTGCATCTTCATTACCAGAAACTGCTTTTACTAATTTTAAAGCACCCGTTTTTTCTGTAATATTCATCGTAGCAACACCTTTTGATCCACGAGATGTTAAACGATAATCAGAAATTTTACTTCGTTTTCCATATCCATTTTCACTAATTGATAGAAGTGTATCTCCTTCTGATTTTAAAGATGCCCCAACAATAATACCACCATCTGTATTCATACCACGGACACCACTTGCCGTTCTTCCCATTAAGCGAATATCCGTTTCTTTAAAATGAACAACTTTTCCATTGGAAGAAGCTAATAAAATTTCATCCTGTCCATTTGTTGGTTTTACAAAGAATAAAAGATCATCTTCTTTTAAATGAATGGCTAACTTACCATTTCGATTTATACGATCAAATTCAGAAAGAGATGTTCTTTTAACCACTCCGTCTTTCGTTACAAATAATAAGTTTTCATAGGAATGATCCGATGGTATTCCTAATAAAGCTGTAACATGTTCATCTTGTTCCAATTGAATTAAATTGACAATTGGAATTCCTTTTGCGGTACGTGAAGCACTCGGTACATTGTATCCTTTTAATCGATAAACACGACCAAGATTCGTAAATAACATCAAATGATCATGTGTATTTAAAGAAATCATTGTATCAATGTCATCTTCATCATTTAAGGTTAAGGATTTAATTCCACGACCACCGCGATTTTGCGCATGATACGTATCCACTGGCATACGTTTGATATACCCTGATACGGTCAACATAACGATGACATCTTCTTTCGCAATTAAATCTTCATCTTCCATGTTAATATAAGAATCTGTAATTTCAGTACGTCTTTCATCCCCATATTTATCATTGATTTCTTTTAAATCATCTCGAATGATTTGTAGAACACGATCATGATTGGCCAAAATATCTTTATAATCAGCAATCTTTAATAATAATTCGTTGTATTCCTTTTCAACTTTATCTCTTTCCAATCCAGATAAACGTCTTAATTGCATGGCTAAAATAGCTCGTGCTTGAATTTCATCCAATCCAAATTTTTCACATAACTCAGCATTTAATCCAGCTTCATCTGAATGAGAACTTCGAATTGTACGAATTACTTCGTCCAATTGATCCAAAGCAATACGCAATCCTTCTAAGATATGTGCACGATCTTCTGCTTTCTTTAAATCAAAACGCGTTTTACGTTCTACAACTTCAACTTGGAAATCAATATAATCATTAATAATATCTTTAATTGGTAATTGACGCGGACGTCCATTCTCCAAAGCCAACATATTAATTCCATAGCTTGATTGTAAAGGTGTCATACGGAACAATTGATTTAATATCACATCTTCTTGAACATCTTTTTTCAATTCCATGACAATGCGAATTCCTTCACGGTTGGATTCGTCATTTAAGTAAGTAACCCCTTGAATATCTTTTTCACGAACAAGGGATGCCATTTTCGAAATCAAGTTTGCTTTATTTACTCCATAAGGAATTTCATAAAAAATAATTTGTTTCTTTCCATTTGAAAGCTGTTCAATTCGATATTTTGAACGAATATAAATCGTTCCACGGCCAGTTTCATAAGCCTGACGAATTCCCTTACGTCCTAAAATAATACCACCTGTTGGAAAATCTGGACCTTTAATATAATTCATTAATTCAGGTACCGAAATATCCGGATCATCCATAACAGCAAAAATAGCAGATATTGTTTCACCTAGATTATGTGTAGGAATATTCGTAGCCATACCTACGGCAATACCCATTGATCCATTTACTAAAATATTTGGAAAACGGGAAGGTAATACCAATGGTTCTGTTTCTTCACCATCATAGTTTTCCACAAAATCAACTGTATCTTTATTAATTTCGCGAACCATTTCCATGGCAATTTTCGACATACGAGCTTCCGTATAACGCATTGCGGCTGCACCATCGCCATCTAAACTACCAAAGTTTCCATGCCCATCAACCAATGGATAACGATAAGAAAAGTCTTGTGCCATTCGAACCATTGCATCATAAGCCGCTGTATCACCATGTGGATGGTATTTACCAATAACTTCACCAACAATACGAGCACTTTTCTTATGGGCAACACCACTATGCATCCCCAATTGATTCATTGCATGTAAAATACGACGATGAACTGGTTTCATTCCATCACGAACATCAGGTAAAGCTCTTTGTACAATAACTGACATGGAATAATCTAAGAAATCTTCACGAACTTCCTTCGAAATTTCAACCTCTTCAACAAGATCAAATTGTTCTTCTGGATTGTTATTTTCTGCCATAGCATTCCTCCTAGTAATCTAAATTAGCGTATACTGCATTCTTTTGAATAAATTCTTTTCTTGGCTCAACTTGTTCACCCATTAATAATTCAAAAGTACTATCTGCATATTCCGCATCTTCAATGGTTACACGTTTTAAAATACGATGTTTTGGATCCATAGTTGTTTCCCATAATTGTTCCGCATCCATTTCACCTAAACCTTTATAACGTTGTACTTTATAACCATCTTTTAATTCTTGACGAATTTGATCCATTTCTTGTTCTTTATACGCATATAAAATCTTTTTTCCCTTTTGTACTTTATAAAGAGGAGGTTGTGCAATATAAACAAAACCACCTTCAATAATTGGTTTCATAAAACGATATAAGAATGTCAACATCAAAGTTGCGATATGCGCTCCATCGACATCGGCATCGGTCATAATAACAATTTTATGATAACGAAGCTTTGAAATATCGACTTCATCTCGAATTCCACAGCCAAAAGCTGTTATCATCGAACGAATTTCTGCATTGTCAAAGATTCTATGTTCTCTAGCCTTTTCAACATTTAAAATCTTTCCGCGTAGTGGCAAGATCGCTTGTGTTTTCGCATCTCGACCTTGTTTAGCTGAACCACCAGCGGAGTTCCCTTCGACAATATAGATTTCACATTCACTCGCATCCTTACTTGAACAATCCGTTAGTTTTCCTGGTAAGCTTGAAATGCCATCCAAGGCACTCTTACGACGTGTCAATTCACGCGCTTTTTTTGCTGCAATACGAGCTTTTGAAGCAACCATAGCTTTTTCAACAATTTTTTTCGCATCCTCTGGATTTTCTAAGAAAAAGCGTTGAAGCTGTTTTCCCACAATTCCTGAGACAATTTTACGAACCTCACTATTTCCAAGCTTTGTCTTTGTTTGCCCTTCATATTGTGGATTTGGATGTTTAACCGAAATAATACAAGCTAAACCTTCTTTCACATCATCCTGGGACAAAGATTCATCTTTTTTTATAAAATTATGATCTTTGGCATATTTATTAATTTCACGAGCAAGTGCCATACGGAAACCATCTTCATGAAACCCACCTTCATGCGTATGAATATTATTACAGAAAGAATAAATATTCGATTGATATCCATCGTTATATTGCAAAGCGACTTCCGCTAGAATGCCATCAACTAAACCTTCACAATAAATGATTTGATCGGTTACTTTGTTTCGATTTTGATTTAAATAAGCAACATATTCAATGATTCCACCTTCATAGTGATATTCATTTTTAACTTCTTGTTCTTCTCTTTGATCACATAAAGTTAAGCGAATTCCTTTATTTAAGAAAGCTAATTGTCTTAAACGACTATTCAATGTTTCGTAATCATAAACCGTAGTCTCTTTAAAAATCGAAGCATCCGCTTTAAAACGAACTAAAGTTCCTGATTCATCCGTAGTACCAATTTCCTTTAAAGGCTCTACGGTATGTCCACCATTTTCAAAACGAATAAAATATTTCTTTCCATTTTGATAAACAGTAACTTCTAACCATTCACTTAAAGCATTGACAACACTCGCACCTACACCATGTAGACCACCAGATACCTTATAAGCACCACCGCCGAATTTACCACCAGCATGTAAAACGGTTAAAATTGTTTCAACCGCACTAACACCCGTTTTTTCATGAATTCCAACAGGCATTCCACGCCCATTATCACGAACAGAGATGACATTTCCTTTTTCAATTGTTAAATTAATTTCATTCGCAAAGCCAGCCAAAGCTTCGTCAATTCCATTATCAACAATTTCCCACACAAGATGATGAAGTCCACGTGAGCTTGTTGATCCAATATACATACCAGGACGTAGACGAACTGCTTCTAATCCTTCTAAAACCTGAATATCATCAGCCGTATAGGAATGATCAACGGATGTTGCTTCCGATTCCAATTCTTCAAATTCAAGAATATCTTGTTGTAATTCTTCTTGACTCATATATTTACCTCCTGTATATGTCCTTTTTCAATTTGATAAAAGTATACGTTTCGATTTTGAAACCAAGATGGATCCATATCCTCTGTTGTTGTTATAAAAATTTGCATATCTTTTGATAAATGCTGAATAAGCTGCTCTTTTCTTGTTTCATCTAGCTCACTAAAGACATCATCCAATAATAAGATTGGATATTGTTTGGTTTTCTCTTTAATGATTTCAACAAGTGCAAGTTTCAAAGCTAATAAATAACTTCTTTTTTGTCCCTGACTTGCCACTTCCGCAATCGGCTGACCATTCAATAAAAAACAAATATCATCTTTATGAATTCCTATATTTGTTTGATGATATTTTTTATCCTTTTCTAAAGCTTGTGCATAGATCTTTTTTAAATTGTCCTTTGAATAATCGGAAGTAAAAGTCAGATATTGCGCATCAATTTCCTCTTTTTCATCGGAAAAAAAAGGATATAATTCCTTAGCAATCCGAATCAATTGTTGAATAAAAGAAAAACGCTGCTGCATAATAATGCACGAATCTTGAATCAATTGATCTGTATAAACCGACAACAAGTCCTCATCGATAAAATCCTGTTTTAATAATTTATTTCGACTTCTAAGCATTTTTTGAAAATGAGATAAAGTCTTCGTATAAGTATGTGATAATTTAATTAATTCAAGATCGATGAAATGCCGACGATTTTTAGGTGATTGATGAAACAACATCAGATCATCCGGACAAAACAAAATAGCATTTACAATTCCTACAAAATCAGAGTAACGATGTACTGGATTTTGATAAAGAAATAATTGTTTTTTTTGTTCTGAAAGAATAATCGATAAATTTTGTAACCTTTGTTGATTTTCAATTGTTGCTTCAATCCGAAAAAAATCTTTATCTTTTTGAATCAAACTTTTTATTTGATTCGTTCGAAAAGAACGTAAATGACTCAAATAATAAATTGCTTCTACTAGATTTGTTTTTCCTTGTGCATTTTTTCCAATAAAACAATAAATACTGGAAGGCTCAAAAGAAAAAGAAGCTTTTTCATAATTTCGATAATTGCATAAAGATAATTGTCGAAGATTCATTCGATGTCTACCCTTATATCATCGACCTCAATCCAATCTCCTTTATACAACTTGCGACCTCTACGATTTTCTTTTTGTCCATTGACTAAAACATAGTTTTCAGCAAGATAAGCCTTAATCAAACCACCACTACTGAAAATATCACAAGTTTTTAATAATTGAGATAAGGTAATATATTCATTTTTTAATTTAAAATTCATAGACATACACCCTCTTCACCTCAAAATTATATCATAATTCAAGTTTATTTACTACTTGAGGATACCTATTCAAAAATAAAAAAAGGCTCAGAGAGCCTTTAAATAGCGATTAATCAAAACTACGTACAGGAACGATAACCATAACTGTCGAATCATCTTCTGGATTTAAAATTCGAATTGGATGTTTTGGTCCAGAAAATTTCAAATCAACCTTCTCTGAATTCAAAGCACGAATGGCATCTAAAATAAAGCTACCATTACAAGTTAAGTTTAAAGAATCTCCCTTATACACACAATCAGTAAGAATTTCATCACTATTTCCAATTTCAGATGAATAAGTTTTTACACGTACAATATCTTCAGACATAACTAATTTAACAAGATGAATCTTATCATTACGTATGAAATTGGTACGATCAATTACTCCACTTAATTCATGTGCATCCACAAGCATACTTGCAACTGAATTTGAAGGAATAATCGACTCAATATTAGGGAAGCTACCATCCAATAAACGGGTTTGGAAAATGGTTGATCCAAAAATAAATTGTGCTTTCTTTTGATCAATGTATAAATCAATATCTTCTGAATCATCTGAAAGTGAACGAACAACCTCAACTAAAGATTTGTTTGGAATGGTTACATTAAAAGAAACATTTTCATTTAATGGAATCGTTTTACGTGCTAAACGATAAGAATCGGTTCCTGAACAGAACAACATGCCATCTTTTGCATTAAAGTTGACTCCATTTAAAACTGGTCTTTGTTCATTTTCACTACAAGCAAAAGCTGTTTGCGTAACAATATTCTTTAAAGAAGAACTTGTTAAAGAAATTGAAGTACTTGGTTGCGAAAAATCAATTTTCGGATATTGATCAGATCCCATACCGTTTAGATTGAATTGTCCATTTTTACTTGTAATTCTTACCAATTCAAAATCTTGAAGTTCAACATCAATTAAAGAAGAATCAATTTTACGTACAATTTCCAATAAGAATTTCGATTCCATTACAATGGATCCCGTTGATGCAATTTGAAGCGAATTCAATTCGCCAGGATAAATACTTGAACGAATTGAAACATTTGAATCACTACCAGTTAAGATAATTTCATTTTGTTTTACATCAATACAAATGCCAGAAAGTGATGGTAAAGGTGAAAAGGGACTAATTGCACGTGCAACAATAGATAGTTTGTTATAAAAATATTTTCGATCAATGGTAAATTTCATATTTTTCTCCTTATTTTTTTATTGTAATAACAATAACCTGTGGAAAAAGTGGAAAAGAATTCATAATACGCTTTATTTTCGGCTTATCCTAGCTATTTTTAGGGGTGGATAAGCAGGGATTTGTGCGGATAATTATTTTAATCCATCTTTTATTTGGTTCATTGCTAATTCAAAAGCTTCATTTGTTTTTAAAAGTTTCAAGGCTCTTTCATAAGAGGATTTTATCGTTGAATGATCTCTTTTTCCTAATTCATGCCCAATTTGGGTCCAAGATGTTTCTAATAATTCATGACAGAGATAAACAATCATATGTCGAGCGGTTGTTAATTTCTTTTGCCGTGATTTTCCTTCAACATCTTTATAAGAAAGACCATAATAAACGGTTACCGCCTTTTTGATATCTTTTGGGGAAAGATGTTCGGAATTGGAAGTAACAATAATGGAATCCGATAAAACTTTTTGGGCGAAATCTAAATCGATATAATCGGGATTTTCAAGGGTAGCATTAAAAATCAAACGATTGAGATTTCCCTCTAAACTTCGTACATCATCACTAAATTTATGGGCTAAAAAGTCAATTACTTCATCCGTAATCGGACAAGTATCCTCATAACCTTCCATTTTCTTTCTTAAAATGGCACGACTGGTATCAAATTCTGGACGTTGAATATTTACAACTAAACCGGAATTAAAGCGTGAAACTAAACGATCTTGAATCCCCGTTAATTGATTTGGATGCATGTCACTGGTAATAATGATTTGCGCACCTTTAGCAATCAACGAATTATACACTTTGAAGAAAACCTCTTGTGAACTGGATTGGGTTAAGTTTTGAATGTCATCAATTAAAAAGTAATCATTATTAATTAATTGGCTTTGTACTTGATCGACCGTATTTCCATGGATATTTTTGGTTTTCATAGCATCTAATAAGATAGAGACTAAATCTCCACTATAGGAGTAAAAGATTTTAACTTCTGGTTTTTCCTTTTGAAGATAGTTCCCAATCGCATGTAATAAATGGGTTTTTCCTAAACCTGAATTTCCATATAACATAATTGGATTAAAAAGATGTTTAGTCTGTGTACAACTTGCTAGACAAGCAGCATAGGCTTCTTGATTAGACTTTCCCTCGACATAATTTTCAAAGGTATATTCGGGATTAAATGAAGCTTGAAGCAATTGAACCGTTCTTTGTTGAACGATTTCTTCTGGCATCATTTTTTCCATTTCACGAAATTCGATAAATTGGATAGAAAGATCTTCTCCCCATACTGAACTTAATTCCTGTTCAAAAATTTGTTTTTCACGATTTACGATATTATAAGTAATTTTTGAACGATAAGATACATAAGCTTGATTGTTATCAATTTTAAAAAGAGTCGTTTTACGAATCCAATTGTTAAAGGTATCTTCTGAAAAATATTTCGATTTTTCAATTTGTTCGAGCGCTTCTTTCCAAATTGAATTGTAATCAAAAGACGACATAAGAAACCTCCTTTTTCTAACTTTATTATTATACACGAATTCCAATAAACTTCATCCTTTTCACTTTTTTCCCCAATATTTCGGTTTTCCACTAAAAGTGAAATGGGGAAAACTTTATCCGCAATGGGGATAAAGTAGAAAAAAGAGGAAAGGGATTGGGGAAAACTATGAAAATTCCAATGAATGCGGAGAACTTTCTTTCCTTATATTATATATATACGTTTTCCTCACTTATCCCCGTAGGTTTTATACCCTAAAAAAAACACGTGGAAAAAAGAGGATTAACAGGGGATAGAATTGAATATAAGTTTTTTGTGATATACAATGTCCCCAAGTTCATCGATAAAATTATTGGTATTCTGGGGAAAAAAAGAGTAGAATGACAAAGGTTTTGTATAGGGAGTGAAAAAATGAGTTATACATTTAAAACAAATATTGCACAAAAAGAATTTGATTCTTTCGTTGAGAATCATGAATATTGTAATTTACTACAAAGCTATAATTGGGCAAAGGTTAAACAAAATTGGGATCATATTTATACAGGGGTTTATGAAGGGTCACAATTAGTTGGAACCGGTTTGGTTTTAATTAAACGTTTGCCACTTTCATTTTCCATGTTTTATATTCCAAAAGGACCAATTATGGATTATAAAAATAAAGCTTTGGTTCAATTTTACTTTCAAGAATTAAAGAAAATTGCTAAAAAGGAACATTGTTTATTTATTAAATTTGATCCGTCCATTCATGTGAATGATTACAAATCAAGTGAATATAATACCAATCGATATGAAGATACCGATGAATATTTAGATATTTTTAAAAGCTGTGGAGCGATTCATCATGGTTTTTCAATGTCAATTGCGGACACAGTACAACCACGTTTTCAATCCAATGTATATGCGTGTGAAGATATTGAAGCAACTTTACCAAAACATACGAAACGTTTAATCAAAGATGCGAATCGTCGAAATGTACAAATCATTCATGGACAAGAAGAATTAATTGATGAATTTAGTCGTTTGGTTGCTTTAACTGAATCACGTAAAAATGTCGCTTTACGTGATAAGAATTATTTTAAAACTTTAATGGATAATTATCCGGAAGGTGGAGTCATCTTTTTAGCACAATGCAATGTTTATCAATTAAATAAAGAAGCGCAAGAAAAGAAAAAACAATTAGAAATCGATATTGAGAACAATCCAGCAAATGCCAAAAAGAAATTACATCGTTTAGAAGATCAGCTTCGTAGTGTGAATAAAAGTTTAAAAGAATATGAAGCTTTATTTGAAGAATTTGGAAAAGAAGATCGAGAAGTAGCCATTGCAGGAATCTTAAGTATTCAATATGGAAATACTTGTGAAATGCTCTATGCAGGAATGGATGAACGTTTTAAACAATTTATGCCACAATATAAAGAATATGTTGAAAACTTTAAATGGGCCTTTGAACGCGGTTGCATTTGGAGTAACATGGGTGGGGTTGAAGGAAGCTTAGATGATGGCTTAACAAAATTCAAGGATAATTTTAATCCAACCATTAATGAACTATTAGGCGAATTTGATATTCCAGTTAAAAAGCTCTTATACCCATTATTTAATAAATTATATGAGCATATGAAAAGCAAAAACGCAAATCATGAGTAAAAAGATTTTAGTACAGATTTATTTATTTTGATATTGACAAGTTATTTTATTTGTGATTATAATATTTGAGCAATCTTATTGGAAAAATTAAAAAGACTGAGGGGTGTGGAAAGTATGAAAAGAACATATCAGCCAAGTAAGAAAAAACGTCAAAGAACGCATGGTTTCCGTGCAAGAATGGCAACCAAAGGTGGTCGCAACGTTCTTTCTAGAAGAAGAGCGAAAGGCAGAAAGGTATTATCCGCATAGAAATCACCGGTTCGGTGATTTTTTTGTCTGGATAGGAGAAAATTGTGAAAAAAGAAAAACGAGTTTGTAAAAACTATGAATTCACTTCAATTATCCAGCACCATACATTCGTTAAATCATCTTCTTTTGTTTGTTACTTTGAACCACGTAAACAAGAACATGCGCGTGTAGGTATTTCAGTTGGAAAAAAAATGGGAAATGCGGTTGTTCGTAATAAAATTAAACGACAAGTTCGAAGTATGGTCGATGAATGTTTTGATTTTGACGAGGATTTTGACACAATACTAATTGTACGACCACGTTATCATCAACAATCATTTGAAGAAAACTTAAAAGAGTTGAAAAAAAATCGAAAACGAATGATTAAAAGAAAAAGGTAGAGGTAAAGTTTATGAGTAGCTTTTTACAAAGAAAAGCAAAGATTCTATTTGTATGCTTCTTTGTATTATTATCTTGTACTGCTTGTTCATCACCACGTGGTAGAGATGGAAAAACAAAGGTTGACCAAATTATATCGAGTGAAGAATTTACAGTTAAGAAAAAAGATGTAAATATTGATAATGTTTCCGATGCAAAATTAAAGAAAGAATATAAGAAGTTAGGGAAAAACGATACAATTACCGTTCAACCAACAACTTTTAAAAAAGCCTTTTCTTCTGGATGGTTTGATGGTTTAATCGTTTGGCCTCTAGCAACTTTAATTAATAAAGTCAGTGCATCAACAGATGCCGGAATTGGAATCATTGTAACAACGGTTATTTTACAGCTTGTGTTATTTATCTTTACAGGTAAATCACAAATGTCAAATCAACGGATGCAAGAAATTCAACCTGAAATTCAAAGAATTCAAAATAAATATAAAGGGAAAACAGATCAACAATCTCAAATGAAGATGTATCAAGAAACACAAGCTTTGTACAAAAAATATGATATTCATCCATTTGGATCGATGTTGGTTATGTTTATTCAATTACCAATTATGATGGGAATGTATTATGCAACAATGCGTGCAAGTTCAGTCATTTATGGTAGTTTTATGGGAATGAAATTATCAAATACACCAATGTATGCGATTCGTCATTTAATGATTGGTTCTATTATTGTTTATATTTTAATGGTTGTATGTCAATTGGTTTCAATGATGTTACCTCAATGGCAAAAGAAATGGCAAGATAAGAAGGATAATGTGAAAAAACATTCTTATCGTGAAGAAAATAATATGTCAAATACAATGAATATGTATATGTATGCAATGTCCATTATGTTTGCATTTATTTATATTTCATGGCCTTTAGCAATGTCATTCTACTGGATGGTTACTTCAATTATTCGAATCATCCAACAACTTGTAATGCATAAACGAATGAATGCAGTGAAAAAATAGGAGGATTCATATGTCTTTTGAAAAGTTTTCTGGAAAAACAATAGAAGAAGCTCTTCAAATTGCAGCGGATGCAAAAGGTGTACAAGCAGATCAATTACACTATACAGTTATTGAAGAAAAAGCTGGTTTTCTAGGAATTGGTAAACAAATTGATATTGAAGTTTATTGTGAAAAAGATGTAGAAACTTTTATTCAAGAATATATTCAAAGCTATTTTGATAACGCAGAATTAGATGGTAGTGTTGAAATTATCAACGATAAAGGTTTTTATCGAATTAGTGTAAATACAAACAATAATGCGATATTAATTGGTAAAGCTGGTAAATCTTTACAAGCCTTTAATCGTCTTGTAAAGGTAGCTGCAAGTGCTGAATTTAAGAAAAAAGTTGGTTTATTAATTGACGTGAATGGATATAAAGAAGAGCGTTATGAGAAGTTATGTCGTATGGCCGTTCGTGTTGCGAAAGATGTACGTCGTACAAAAATTGATGCTTCACTTGATCCAATGACAGCGGATGAAAGAAAAGCTGTTCACAATGCCCTTTCTGAACTCGATAATATTTCGACGCATTCTGAAGGTGAAGGTGAACGACGTCATATCAATATATTATATACACCTGGTAAGGAAGTTGAATAAATAACGAGTTTTACTCGTTATTTTTTCTTAGGAGAAAGTTATGAAAATAATTGTAGGTTTAGGTAATCCTGGTAAACAGTATGAATATACAAGACATAATGCTGGATTTATGGTCATGGATGAGCTCGCAAAGCTTTGTTCTTTATCTTTTGATCAAGAAAAATTTCAGTCAATGTATGCGAAAGGGAAAGTGAATGGAGAAGATGTTGTTTTATTAAAGCCATTAACTTTTATGAACAATAGTGGTTTTGCTTGTCGTGAAGTGATGGACTTCTTTAAAGTAAGTCCAAAAGATTTTTTAATTATCTATGATGACATCGATTTAAGTGTTGGTCGTATTCGTTTACGTCCAAAAGGAAGTGCTGGTGGCCACAATGGAATAAAAAGCATTATTCAATGCATTGGAACCAGTGAATTCAATCGCATTCGTGTTGGAACAAGTCGTGATCCAAGAGTGCCAATTATTAAATGGGTTTTAACGAAATTTAAAGAAGAAGAGAAGGAACCTTTAAATGAGGCAATTCAATTGGCTTCACAAGCAGCTTATTATTCAATTGATCATACGTTTGAATCTTGTATGAGTAAATATAATGTGAAATAGGTGATAGTTTGAATTCAATAATTAATCAACGTTTAAAAGAGAATGCCGTTACACAAGAAATTATAAACAATGGCAATCGTGTAGGAAATCTTTTTCCAATGGAAGAAGCATTGGTTTTAGCCAGTGCTTTTTTACAAGATCATAAAACAAGAATTGTAGTAAAAAAGAATCGATTTGAAGCTCAGCAACTTTATCAAAGATTAGATTCAATCTTAGATAACGTGCTGCTTTTTGTCATGGAAGAAAGTTTACGTGTTCAAGCCATTGCATCCTCACCAGAAGATAAAGAGCAATTTATTACTTTTTTATCTTCTTGTATTCTTGAACCCAAAGAATGCATCATTGTTTGTAATACAGCGGCTTTTATTCGTATCTTACCCGATTTTGACTTTTTTTCTTCTGCTTGTTTTACATGTAAAGTTGATATGGAACTCGATATGCAAGAATTAAAAAAACAATTGCATCGTGCGGGTTATACACATGTCAATTATGTAGATCGTCCATGTACTTATGCGACTCGTGGAGGAATTGTTGATATTTTTTCCTTACAATATGAAAAACCAATCCGAATTGAATTTTTTGATACGGTTGTAGAATCCATTCGTTTTTTTGATGAAAAGTCTCAAAGAACCATTGAAGAAATCGATCAAGTTCAAATTGGACCAGCAACAGATTTATTGTTTTCAGATGAACAGATAAAAGAAATTAAAGAAAAGGTGAATGAGAATCTTCTCATACAAAAGGAAAAATTAAGAAGTGAAGAATTTGATCTTTTAAAAGAAAATATTGATACGGATTTAATGAAGATGGAGAATTATGATATTGATTCACATCTCTATTGGTATTTTGCTTATACATCCTCCTCTTCTTTATTGGATTATGTTTCGGGGCAAGTTATTTTGAGTACACAGGAACAAATTGAAGAAGAAGTAAAGGATATTCATAAAAATACTATTGTATTTATGCAAGAAATGGTTCAAGATCAACGTTGTTTACCAAAATATAATGTATTTTATGATTTTGAACAATTAAGTAAAAATTCAATTTCTTTTCATGATTTCTTAGATTTTAAAAATCCAATTACATCCAATCTCTTTCCGATTGAATCGGCTTCTTTTCCTTTGAATGAACAAATGGAAAAGATTCACTTTGATGAAGTCTTTATTTCGGTATCAAAGGAAGAACAAGCACGCTTAAAGCCTTATATGAAAAAGAATTATACCTTTATTGAAGAATCATTTTATGAAGGATTTTCATATGAAAATTGGGCAGTATATACTTCAAAAGAGCTTTTTGTAAAAAAAGTAAGACAAGATCGATACAAAAGGACGTTTAAAGAAGGTCAAATTATTGAATCGGTCTTAGAATTAGAAAAAATGGATTATGTTGTTCATGAACATTATGGAATTGGACAATATATAGGCATTGTAACGAAAGAAGTGAATAAACAAAAATTGGATTATTTGCATATTTTATATGCTGGTGGAGATGACCTCTTTATCCCATTATCACAATTTCAATTGGTTCGTAAATACATTTCAAAAGAAGGCGTGGGTGTACGTCTAACCAAGCTTGGTAGTGATTCTTGGAAAAAAACCAAGGCAAAGGTCAATAAGAAAATTGAAGAGATAGCTGAGCGCTTAGTTGAATTATATGCAGTTCGAAATGAAAATATCGGATTTGCGTACGCAAAGGATGATGCACTTCAAAAAGAATTTGAAGATGCGTTTCCCTATGAACCAACTCCGGATCAAATGCAAGCGAGTGAAGAAATTAAAAGAGAAATGGAAAAATCCAAACCAATGGATCATCTTTTATGTGGAGACGTTGGTTTTGGGAAAACAGAAGTGGCTATGCGTGCTGCCTTTAAAGCCATTACCAATGGAAAACAAGTAGCCTTTTTATGTCCAACAACAATTTTATCCATGCAACATTATCAAACTGTATCGAATCGCTTTGCGTATACGGGAGCCAACATCGCATTAGTTAATCGATTTACTTCATCGAAGGATATAAAGAAAATAAAAGAAGGATTAAAGAATGGTCAAATTGATCTTGTGATTGGAACACATAAGCTATTGAATAAAAGTTTTGAATATAAAGATTTAGGATTTTTAATTATTGATGAAGAACAACGTTTTGGTGTGACACATAAAGAAAAAATCAAAGAAATGAAAACAAGTATTGATGTATTATCCTTAAGTGCAACGCCAATTCCTCGTACCTTACAAATGTCTTTAATTGGTGTACGAACAATTTCCCAATTAAATACACCTCCGGCTCAAAGACATCCGATACAAACCTATGTGATGGAAAAAAGAGGCTCTGTAATTCAAGAAGTGATTCAAAGAGAATTGGCACGTCAAGGACAGATTTTTTACTTATTTAATGATACATCAAAGATTTATAAGGTTGCTGAAAACCTTCAAATTTTATTTCCGGATTATTCAGTCGGTGTTGTTCATGGAAAAATGAATCGTGATGAAATTGAAAAGACGATGCTTGATTTTTCGGATCATCGCTATGATATCTTAGTTTGTACAACGATTATTGAAACGGGATTGGATATTGAAAATGCCAATACGATTATCATTGAAAATGCCGATCGTTTTGGATTATCACAACTGTATCAAATTCGTGGACGTGTTGGACGAAGAGATAAAATTGCTTATTGTTATTTAATGATTCAACCTCATAAGATCTTAACGGAAGAGGCAAGAAAACGTTTAAAAGCGATTAAAGAATTTACACAACTTGGTTCGGGCTATAAAATTGCGATGCGTGATTTAACCATTCGAGGAGCGGGTGATTTATTAGGACCGCAACAAGCTGGTTTTATTGATCAAATTGGTTTAGACCTTTATTTGGAACTTTTAGGAAATGCCATCAAACAAAAGAAAGGTGAAAAAGTAGAAAAAAAGGAAGAAAAGGTTGCCAATATTGCTTTAAATGGATATATTCCGAAGCAATTTACAGAAAATGATGGAGATAAGCTTTCTTTATATCAAGATATTAAAAAGGTACATACAGCTTCTGAATTGGAAGAATTTAAACAACGCGTCGAAGATTTATATGGAAAAATACCATCTTCTGTGAATCAATTGTTTGAAAGAAGAAAGATTGATTTATTTGTGAATTCGAATGGTGTTTCTTCTTTAGAAGAAAAAAATACAGGAATCAT
The DNA here is from genome assembly GCA_963596085.1 of Bacteroidaceae bacterium. Classification (GTDB taxonomy): domain Bacteria; phylum Bacillota_I; class Bacilli_A; order Erysipelotrichales; family Erysipelotrichaceae; genus Absicoccus. The sequence continues at coordinate 29,765 of CAVBLW010000004.1, forward strand.
TCTTACTATGGATGAAAATTGGACAGAACATTGTAATGGTGTGAAACTATTTGAAGCAATGGATCGCATTAATCGTCGAATTGAATTACAATTGGTGAATAAAAAGATTGAAATTCGTATAAAAAATAATAAAAATGCATATGAATTACTTATGAAAATCATACAAGAATTGGAGTGTAATCAAGAAATCTATGAGAGTTGATAAATATTTAAAAATCGCACGTATTTTAAAGCGTAGAGAAGCCGCAAAGGAACTGGCTTTACAAGGACGGATTCAAATCAATGGACGGGTCGCAAAACCTTCAAGTGAAGTGGAAATTGGCGATGTATTACGATTGGAATTTGGATATCGAATTTTAGAAATTGAAATTTTAGATATTCAAAAACAAGTGTCGAAACAAAATGCAAGTTTATTGTTCAAAATATTAAAGGAAGAAAAAATTAATGATTGAGGTTGTTTCAGGTATTCTTATTCAAAATAAAAAATGTTTGATTGCACGTCGCAATTATGGAAGTGCAAAAGGAATGTTTGAATTCCCAGGTGGAAAGGTTGAAGCCAATGAATCAAAAGAGGATGCCTTAAAAAGGGAATGGAAAGAAGAATTGGGGATTGAACTTGATTCAATTTCCTATTTTGCATCCACTCAAGATAATCAGGATTATGCCTTTTCTTTGGATTTTTACTTATGTACATCAAAAGAAATTCCTAAGCATTCCAATGTGCATGACCAATTGATTTGGACCACACCGGATCATATTTATGATTTTCCTTTTTTTGAAAGTGATTATAAAATTGTAGAAAAGCTAAAGGAGAATTGGCTATGTTTATTCGAACAAAAGAAACTAAAGTATTAAGAGATCCCATTCATGGTTATATTCATATTGATTATCAGGTGATTTGGGATTGTTTGAACACGAGAGAGTTTCAAAGATTACATCGGATTCATCAATTGGGTGGTGTTTTTCAAGTATATCATACAGCTGAACATTCACGTTTTGCGCATAGCTTAGGTGTTTATGAAATTGTTCGTCGGATGGTTTATGAAATTCGCGATTTAAATGAAGCATTAAGTGAACAGGAAAAAATACAAGTGATGTGCGCTGGATTATTACATGATTTAGGACATGGTCCTTTTTCACATTTTTTTGAAAATCTTCAAACCGATTCACATGAAGAAAGAACGGCTTTGTTGATTCTAGATCCACAAACTGAAATTCATCAGGCTTTAAGTCGTTGTGATGAACAATTACCAGAAAAGGTTGTTCAAATTCTTCAACATCAACACCCAAAAAAAATGTTGTCACAGATGATTTCCTCACAATTAGATGCCGATCGTATGGATTATTTATTACGTGATGCCTATGAAACGGGAACAAGCTATGGAACTTTTGATATTGAAAGAATTCTCCGTACAATGCGGGTAAAAAATGAAACCCTCTGTATGAAAGAAAGTGGTATGCACAGTGTTGAAGATTATATCATGGCGCGTTATCACATGTATTGGCAAGTATATCTTCATCCAGATGCGAAAAGCTATGAATTGTTAATTGAACAATTTTTTAAACGATACAAACAAAGTAAAATAAATATTCCAGCCATCGATTGTTTAAAAGGTGAATTAACGAATGAAGAATTCATTGAAATGGACGAAGGAAGATTGTTATATGGTTTGAGCGAAGCTAAACATTGTGAGGATCCTTTACTTCAAGAATATGCCATTTCAATTTTAGATCGACATTTATTGGAATGGTGTGAAAATCCAAGTTTAGAAGAAGAAAATCAAATCAAAGAAGAATTACTTAAAAATGCTTATGCATTAGAAGATTGGTATATGGAAGAAAGAGAAGAAAATGCAGCATATCTGCCATATACAGAAGATCAATCCATTATTTGGATTTTAGATAAAACACAACAATTAAAACCTTTGTCTGCTTGTTCAGAAATTGTTAAAGCATTATTACGAATGGAAAATCACTTAGAAAAAAGAATTTATTATAGGAAAAAACGGTAAATTATGATATTATGCGATAGCTATGAGTGCATATATTCAATTGCTTGAGCCGTTTACTCAAACCATTTATTTTGAAGGAAGAGGTGAAGTCTTCTATAAAAAGAATGGTTTTGAAGTCTATTTTAAAGATGATCGATATCAATATACTTGGAAGGTTTATCCGAAAGGATGTATGATTCATTCCAAAAGTGAATTGGATGTTTTTTTAACTTGTAAAGAAAATCATCAAACACAAGGACATATTGATAGTGAATATGGTCGAATTGATGTATTATGTTACACGAAAAAGTATGAAGTGAAAGAAAATGAAGTGGAAATTAAATATGATTTAATTCAGGGCCAAGAAGTTCAGTCATTTCATTTTATCTTATATATAAAGGAGGATACGAGTTATGTCCATTGAAACCGAATTAAAGGAAATGTTAAAAGAAGCTGTTCAAAATGCTTTTAATCAAGAATTAGAGCTTTCGAACATTGTGATTGAAACACCTAAAAATAAAGATCATGGCGATTTTTCAAGTAATGTTGCGATGCAATTAACACGTATCTTGCATACCAATCCTCGTGAAATTGCCAATAAAATTATAGAAAATATTGATTCCGAAAAAGCCAATGTTTCAAAAGTAGAAATTGCCGGTCCTGGTTTTTTAAATTTTACACTTTCAAAGGATCGTTTTACGAAAGTAATTGCCGATATTTTGGAACAAAAAGAAGACTATGGTCAACAAAAAGCCAATGGCATTAAAGTGAATTTAGAATATGTCAGTGCCAACCCAACCGGATCTTTACATTTAGGACATGCCCGTGGTGCTGCATGGGGTGATAGTTGTAGCCGCATTATGAAAAAAGCAGGTTATGATGTAACGCGTGAATATTATGTGAATGATGCTGGAAATCAAATTACGAATTTGGCTTTATCTCTAAATGCACGTTATCGTGAAGCCCAAGGTATTCCTACTGAAATTGGTAAGGATGGATATATGGGGCAAGATGTCAAAGAAGAAGGGTATCGATTAGCAAAAGAATATCCACAAGTGTATTTGGAAGCAAATGAAGAAAATTTAGATTTCTTTAGAAAAAAAGGAATTGAATTTGAATTAAATAAAATTAAAAAAGATTTAGACGAATATCGAATTGGTTTTGATGTTTGGACAAGTGAAAAAGCTTTACGTGATTCAGGTGCTGTTGAAAAAGCAGTTGACATTATCAAAGAAAAGGGATATACATATGAATCGGATGGAGCTTTATGGTTTAAAACGACGGAATTAGGTGATGATAAGGATCGTGTTTTACGTAAACAAGATGGTTCTTTAACTTACTTAGTACCAGATATCGCAAACCATAAGAATAAGTTTGATCGTGGATATGATGTGATTGTCGATTTCTTTGGGGCTGACCACCATGGATATATTCCACGTTTAAAAGCTTCAATGACTGCCGTTGGTTGCAATGCAAATCAACTACATGTTGATATCATTCAAATGGTTCGTTTAGTTTCAAATGGACAAGAAATGAAAATGTCTAAACGTCTTGGAAATGCGACAACCATTCATGAATTATGTCAAAGTGTTGGTGTTGATGCAGCGCGTTATTTCTTTGTCGCACGTGCTTTGGATTCGCATTTGGATTTTGATGTTGAACTTGCAACAAAAAAGACCAATGAAAATCCAGTTTATTATGCACAATATGCACATGCAAGGATGTGTTCAATCCAGAAACAAGCTTCTGATTTACCAATCGCAAGTACATTTGATTTATTAGTTCATGAAAAGGAAATTGAATTAATGAAATCGCTTCAAGAATTTAATAAAGTGATTGTTGAAAGTGCAAAAACACGACAAGTACATAAGGTATGTCATTATATCCAACAACTTGCAAGTAATTTCCATAGCTTTTATAATGCTTGTAAAGTAATTGATCTTGATAATGTAGAATTATCATCTCAACGCTTAGCGTTAGTTAAAGCCACTCAAATTGTATTAGCCAATGCGCTTGATTTAATTGGAGTGGAAGCTGTTGAATCTATGTAAAAATAAGGAGTTTTTTTGAATTATGAGTAAATCTATGATCGATATCGCAAAAGAAACATTGATGAAAAATAATCATCGTATGCCTTTTTTAGATCTTTGGACAAGTGTTTCGAAAGAAATGAATTTTACAGCTTCACAAGCTGATGATAACATTGCCCAATTTTATTCTGATTTATCACTAGATAGTCATTTTGTGAATTTAGAAGGGAATAGTTGGGATTTAAAAACAAGACATACATTCTCTGAATCTGTAACAGATACAGATGAAATTGCAATCGATGAAGATGAAGAAGAAGAAGAGGATGAAATTTCTTCATCCGACTTATCAAAGGAAGAAGAATAAATCAAATCAAAGGAAATCTGCCTTAAAAGCAGATTTTTTTTAAGTTTCTTGGTAAACTTTATATGATAAGGAGATATCTATGTTTAAAAGTATCGCTTATGTAGTCAAAGAAAATCTAAACAATTTGTATCGTATTTACAGTATTTCTAAATATGAATTATTAGCAGATATGCGCGATTCTAAATTTGGCATTTTTTGGAATTTTGCATCGCCAGCCATTCAAGTTTTTACTTATTGGTTGGTTTTTGGAATTGCATGGGGAAGAAGTGATCAAACTTATCGAGGCATAACGGTGCCTTATTTACCTTGGTTAGTCGTTGGATTTGCGGTTTGGTGGTATCTTCGACCATGTATTACCGATGGTTGTTCAGCCGTTTTTTCAAAAACGAAAGTCATCACAAAAATGAAATTTCCGGTATCTGTTTTACCAGCTACTGTATGCTTAAAGGAATTATTTAATCATTTTGTGATGTTGATTATTACCTTTATTACTTTATTTTTAAGTGGCTATATCCCCCATTTGAATTGGCTTTGGTTGATTTATTATATGTTTTGTGCCTTTATGTTAGGAGAATCCATTTCTTTAGTTTTATCTGTATTAACCATGCTTTGGCGTGATGTAAAGAAATTTATTGCTTCTATTATGCGTATGTTGATGTATTTTTCACCTATTTTATGGGATTGTCATTTTAAATCCAATGTGCCATTCGCAAGTATTTTAAATAAATTAGTAAAAGTGAATCCCGTTTATTATGTGATACAAGGATATCGTGATTCGATTTTCTATGGACGTACACCTTTTGATCATCCGGTTATTACTTTATATTTTTGGGCTTTAGTTTTGGTCATTTTTACATTTGGTTGCTTTTTGATGTATACTTTCAAAAAGAAATTCATCGATATGATATAGGAGGGTTCTATGGCAGAAGAATATGCAGTAGAAGTCGAAAATATTTCTAAAATTTATACTTTACGCAATAAGAATAATCAATATAAAACCGATAAAAAAGAATTTTATGCTTTAAAAGATGTTTCTTTTAAAGTAAAAAAAGGAGATGTGGTTGGAATTCTAGGAACCAATGGTTCTGGTAAATCGACATTGTCTTTACTTTTATCGGGTATTTCTGAAGTGAATAGCGGAAAGATGATCATTCATGGGGAACAATCCTTGATTGCAATCAACACCGGGTTAAATAATCAATTAACAGGCCTTGAAAATATTAATGTCAAAGGCGCTTTAATGGGCTTAAAAAAGAAAAGGATTCAAGAAATAACCAATGATGTGATTGATTTTGCCGAATTAGGAGATTTCTTATATCAACCGGTAAAAAAATATTCTTCCGGTATGAAAAGCCGTTTGGGATTTTCCATCTCTTTAGCCTTAAATCCTGATATTTTTATCGTAGATGAAGCCTTAAGTGTCGGTGATAAAGGATTTGCGAAAAAATGTATGAAGAGAATGATGAAATTAAGAGATGAACAAGGAAAAACCATTTTCTTTATCTCTCATTCTTTGAATCAAGTACGTGATTTTTGTAAAACAGGAATGTGGATTGAAGGCGGTCAATTGATAGAAATGGATGAAATCAATAAGGTTTGTGATGATTATGCCGAATATGTTGATTTTATGGATGCAATGACAAAGAAACAGAAGAAGGAATTTCTTGAAGAGAAATTTGAAAAGCGTTTAATTGAACCAAAAAAGAAAAAGAAATTCTTTTTTAGATAGGGAGGAAGATTGAATGAAAACAGTAATTACTTATGGAACCTATGATTTATTTCATGTTGGTCATTTGAATTTATTAAAACGCGCAAAAGAATTAGGAGATTATTTAATTGTAGCCGTTAGTTCCGATCGTTTTAATTGGGAAGAAAAAAACAAAAAATGTCAAATTCCGGATACGGATCGAATGGCAATTGTTGAAGCAATTAAGTATGTGGATAAGGTCATTCCAGAAGATAGTTGGGATCAAAAGGTTAAAGATGTACAAAAATATAATGTCGATGTTTTTGTCATGGGAGATGATTGGAAAGGGAAATTTGATTTCTTAAAAGAATATTGTGAAGTCGTTTATCTTCCTCGTACAGAAGGAATTAGTTCTACACAATTAAAAGAGGAGTTAAAAAATAAGTAGTCTTATGAAGAAAATTAGTGTTATTATCCCTTTTTCACATTATCCTCATTATTTAAAAGAATGTTTAGACTCATTAAAGACAAGTACGTTTCAAGATTTTGAAACGCTTTTAGTCCTTGATGAAGAACATGATGCAATTGAAAATCTCGTTGCAAATGATCCAAATATTCAAGTTATCCAATGCAAAGGACATGGTGTAGCTGCTTGTCGAAATGTTGGAATTCAACATGCGAAGGGTGAATATTTGTATTTTTTGGATGCGGATGATTATGTCTTAGAAGATACGTTGGGTTTATTAGCTATTCATGCCCATGGCGAAGATTTAGTCTATGGCAATATGGAAACTACTTGGAACAATAAAGCGAACTATTTAGAAAAAAAGGCAAATCAAGAAGTAGATCAAGAAAAACTTGAAGAAATGCAAGAATTGCATGAACAAAGAGTGAATACGTATCGAGAAAAAAATCCGGATATTTCGGAACATCAATTAAAAGCTGTTTTTAATTTATTACGTATCAAAAAAGGAATTCGTAGTGTCTCTGTCTTAGGGATTTTATTTAAACGAACTTTTATTGTAGAACATCAATTCTCTTTTCATGAAGCCTTTCGTTACTATAGTGATTTAGCTTTTGTGTGTGCTGTTTTAGATTGTATTCAATCACAGGTACATGTGGAAGATTCCATTTATGTAAAAAGAAATCACAATGATCCCATCAATTATCCAGCTTTAAATCAAGAAGAAAGTGATGATCGTTTTAATGAGCGTCTTCAAGCGGTTGATTATGCGCGTAAGAAAATTGAAGAGGATGGAATTGTTCGCTATTACTTAGATTATAAATTAATTCATTATTTTACACGGAGTATGGCAAAAAGTTTACGACGTTCTACGGATGAGCGTTGGCGCAATGAATATTTTTATGCCATTATTCCATCGATAGCAGCTTGTCGTTCGGATGTCTTTGATGATTTATCAAGACATGAATCAAAAATGATCAAAGCTTTATTGAATTCCGATTTAAAAGGTGTTCAAAAACAAGTTCGATGGATTTTAGGAAAGAAAAAATTGCTAAAGATGGTTCAAAATAAAAATACGGCGTATAAATTAGCCTATTATCATCGTTACTTAAAAATGCCAATTAAAGAAAATGTCATTCTTTTTGAAACATTTATGGCTAAGAATTATAGTGATTCACCAAAGTATATTTATGAATATATTGCACAAAAATATCCTGAATATGAATGTGTATGGGCCATCAATGATGGCGCACATATTCCTTATGGTGCAAAAACAGTTAAACGTTTTAGTTTTCAATATGCATACTATTTAGCTGTTTCAAAGTATTTGGTATTTAATGTGCGACCACCACTTTGGTATCGTAAAAGAGAAGAACAGGTATTTTTAGAAACATGGCATGGTACGCCATTAAAAAGACTTGTTTTTGATCAAGAGGAAGTAACATCGGCTTCGCCAAAATATAAACAACAATTTTATCGTCAAAGACAAGATTGGGATTTCTTAGTTAGTGCAAATCCTTTTAGTACAAAAACATTCCGTAGTTGTTTTCTCTATGAAGGGGAAATGTTAGAGTATGGTTATCCTCGAAATGATATTTTATATTGGCCAAATAAAGATGAACTTGCGAGTGAATTAAGAGATAAATTAGGTATTCCAAAAGATAAGAAAACCATTTTATATGCACCAACTTGGCGAGATGATCAACATTATGGTTCTGGTCAATATAAATTTGAATTAGCCCTCGATTTAAAAATGATGCGAGATTATTTAAAGGATGATTATGTCGTTTTATTACGTACGCATCATTACATTTCGGATCATATTGATGTGACTGGTCTTGAAGATTTTGTATATAACTTGAGTGATTATGATGATATCAGTGAAATTTATTTAATTAGTGATATTTGTATCACCGATTATTCAAGTGTATTCTTCGATTATGCGAATTTAAAACGACCAATTTTATTTTATACTTATGATTTTGACAAATATAAGAATCAATTAAGAGGTTTTTATATTGATATGAATACAGAAGTACCAGGTCCATTGTTGTATACATCACAACAAGTGGTTGAAGCAATTGAACATATTGATGATATCGTTTTAGAGTATCAACAACGATATGAAGAGTTCTACAATCGTTTTTGTTGCTATGACGATGGACACGCATCTGAGCATGTTGCAGAAGCAATGCTCGCAAAGAAATAGAAGGTGAATGAATGACAACAAATCGCAAATGGAAACAAAATACAATACGACATTTAAAACGAATGGTGATTTGTTGTTTTAAAGTCGTCTATAAGGTGATGCAAAAAACGGTTTCAGTTGATGATCATACAGTAATTTTTATTGCCTTTCATGGAAGAGGATATACGGATAATCCAAAATATATTCATCAAGAAATGTTGAAACAAAAACGTTTTGATGATTATACCTTTATATGGCCCGTTAAAAATCCAAAAAGTTGTTCAATTGAAAGATCAAAAGCGATTCGTTACAATTCTTTATCCTATTTTTATTATATGTGTAAAGCAAAGTATTGGATTGTAAATTGTAAGCTACCAAAGCATATTCAAAAGAAAGACAATCAAATTTATTTACAAACTTGGCATGGAACCCCTTTAAAAAGATTAGCGCATGATATTGTTGAGGTTGAAAATCAAACCTTCTATCGAAGTGGAATGTCTCGTCAACAAATGACGGATACTTATGATAATGATGTTGCCAAATACAATTATATGATTGCGCCAAATGAATTTAGTTATGAAGTTTTTCAAAGTGCTTTTCAAATTAATAAAGAACGCTTAATTAAAACAGGTTATCCTCGAAATGATTTCTTAACGAATTGTACAGAGCAAAAGATTAATGAAGTAAAAGAACGTTTGAAAATTCCAAAGGATAAGAAAGTCCTATTATATGCACCAACTTGGCGAGATAATTCTTTTAATACAAGAGGTTATACCTTTGAATTAAAAGCCAATTTCCATCGTTGGAAGGAAGTATTAGGTCAAGATTACATTGTTCTTTTCAAACCACATTACTTAATTATTAATAAATTTGAAGGCGATTCGTCTTTAGATGATTTTGTTTTGAGTGTTGATGCAAGTGCCGATATTAATGATCTTTATATTATCAGTGATGTATTAGTCACCGACTATTCAAGTGTATTCTTTGATTATGCCAATTTAAATCGACCTATGTATTTCTATATGTTTGATTTAGAAGAATATGCGGATGAACTTCGTGGTTTCTACTTTGATATTCATGAGACAATGCCTGGTGATATTATCCAAAAGGAAGAAGACTTACTTCAAAAAATTAAAGAAGGAAAATATGATTATCAGAAATTAGCTTCCTTTAATGCAAAATTTAATGCCTGGCAAGATGGACATGCAAGCCAAAGAGCCATTGATTGGGTATTTGGAAAGGAAGACAAGTAATGGGTCTTTCAAAATTGATTTTAAACATCGCTTTAACATGCCTTAATTTGTGTACTTTTTGGATTCATCCAAAGAAAAATCGAATTACTTTTGTATCCTTAACACAAGATCATTTGGATTCTGATTTTAAGCTTTTATATGATGCTTTAGAAAAAGAAGAAAAATATGATATTCATACGAATTTGATGATATTTAAGCAGACATTGACAGGTAAGCTGTGTTATTTCTTTAATTGCTTAAGACAATTCATTGATTGTAAAAAAAGTGCTTTAGTTATTCTGAATGATAACAATTATGTAGTTTCACATTGTAAGCCTAAAACTTGTCAAGTTTTACAAGTATGGCATGCATGCGGCGCAATTAAAAAATTTGGAAATGAAATCAAAAGAGAATATCCCATCCGAAACTATGATGCAATTTTATCAAATGCTCAAGCCTGGAAAGAAGTCTATAGTCGATCGTTTGGTATTTCAGAAGATAAAGTTTATGTGACAGGTATGCCTCGATGTGATTTGTTATTAAAGAGTAGAAAAGATGCTTTACTTGAAAAGTATCCACAATGTCAAAATAAAAAAATAGCGCTTTATGCACCTACCTTTCGAGGAAATATTATTCATGGATTTCAAGTTGCTTCTTTTGATATTGCACGTGTTCAAAAGGCATGTCCAGATTGGATTATTATGTATAAATTTCATCCTTTGTTAGGGAATATTACAATAGATGATACCAATGCAATTCAAGTCAATCAGGAAGATTTATATGAATTAATGCAATTGAGTGATTGTTTGATTTCGGATTATTCTTCTGTTATTTTGGATTATTCTTTACTTAAAAAACCAATTCTTGCTTATTTACCAGACTATGAAAACTATATGCATACAATTGGAATGAATATTACTTTAGAGGAATATCCAGGACCAATTTGTACGAATGATGAAGAGTTAATTCATGCGATTCATACGATTGATTCTTATGATTATACGAAAGAAGAACAATTTCAAAAGAAATATATGCAATATAACGATGGTAAAAATACCGAGCGTTGCATACAATTAATCAATAAAATGATGGATTCTGAATAACAGAATCCTTTTTAGGATAAGAATATGAGTGAAAGAAGAGAATGGTATTATGCCCAATATGGAAAATCCATTGGGCCAATTTCAGAAATACGTTTAAAAGAACTGATTCAAGAAGGTCTTATTACGGATCAAACTTATGTTTGGACGGATGGCCTTAAGGATTGGGTACATTTTTCGCAAGTTCGTTTAGAAAATGAAGAATTTGTTGATAATGAAGTAGAAGAAATGCATTTTCCTGAACTACCAACATCGGATGAATCCAATCAAGAATGGTTTTATGTTCAAGACCATCAAATTTATGGTCCTGTATCATCGAAATACCTTCAAGATTGCATTCAAACCGGAAGTTTAAAGGCGACCAATTATATTTGGAAAGTTGGACTTCCTGATTGGATTCCTTATAATACATCCGAATTGTTAGAGCTTCCATCGATTCCAAAGGATGAAGTTTCTTGGTATTATGCAGAAGATGGACAAAGTATTGGTCCAATCAATCAGATGACTTTTTATACGTATATTCAAGAAGGAATCATTAATGAAAATACCTATGTTTGGAAAGAAGGAATGGAAGATTGGCAACTTTTAGGTGAAATGGATAAAAACATGTTATAATAGGATCAATTATTCGAAAGAATAAAGATTTGAGGATGAGTCGAGCAAAAACCATGGTTTTCGTTCGGCTTTTTTTCTAGAAGGAGAGAAATTATGGATGCAATGAAGATTGCGAATGGTCTTCCAATGTGGATTGCCTGTGGAATTCCAGTATGTGTAGTATTGATTCAAGCAATCACATTTTTACGAAAGGCTTATCGTGCTGGAGGAAAGGTCGGTTTAAGTAAAACGCAAATGAAAGAAGCAATTCGAAGTGGAGCAATTACTTCGATTGGACCATCAATTGTTATATTATCGGGTATGTTGTCCTTATTAATTACCGTTGGAGGACCAGTCGCTTGGATGCGTTTATCTTTAATTGGTGCTGTTATGTTTGAATCAACCGCTGCGAATATGGGAACAAGCTCGGTTGGTGTTACCTTAGGGGTTGATGCAATGACACCTGAAGCTCTAACAATGGCTATTTGGACAATGGTTATTGGATCGATTGGTTGGGTTCTTTTTGCGACCTTTGCAGCGAATCGTATGGAAAAGGTTCAAACTAAAATTTCTGGAAATAATGCAAAAAGATTGTCAATGATTTCGGTTGCTGCTGTTATTGGTGTATTTAGTGCAATGTCTGCAAGTCATTTGGTCAGAATGGATAAAAATTCATTTGCTTGTGTTTTAGGTGCTCTTATTATGGCAGTCATGATGATTATTACGGAAAAATTCCAAATGAAACGATTAAAAGAATGGAATTTAACGATTGCGATTTTAGGATCGATGATTATTACGGCATTAATTTAGGAGGCTTGTTATGAAAGATTATTACGAAAAAGAATATTTACCAATGATGCATAAAATTGGTAAGACAACCGGTTATTTAGGTGCATTACTATCTTTTACGCCAGCGGTTGTTTTAGCCATTGTTTATCATTTGTTACCCGATTGGGCTGCTTTATTAACTGCTGCAATTGCTGCTGTTTCTGCTTTTGGAATTCTTTGGTTTGTAGAACCTATTTCTTATTTTGCTGTTTTAGGACCTGTAGGAACTTATATGGCTTTTTTATCAGGGAATATCTCAAATATGCGTCTTCCTTGTGCAAGTATGGCTCAAGTTGCTGCTGATGTTGAACCAGGTACAGAAAAAGGTTCTATTATTGCAACTTTAGGAATGGCAATTTCCATTATTATCAATGTTTCTGTCTTGACCATTGGTGTTATTTTAGGAAGTCAAATTTTATCGCAGCTTCCAGAAAGTTTCACGAATGCCTTGAATTATTTACTTCCAGCTTTATTTGGTGCATTGTTGATGCAATTCGCAATGAATCAAAGAAAATTAGGAATCACAATGGTCGTATTTGCGATTCTAATTAATGTAGCTATTAAGGCAGGTTTATTTGCATGGTTACCAGGTGCATCAAATTACTTAGGTACTTTGTCTTGTGTTTTTGTTTCAATTTTATTGAGTTTGAAAGTTTTTTCTAAGAAAGCAGAATAAGTATGATTAAACAAGAAATTTATAAAGAAGTTGAACAACTCAAGCCTTTATTTCAAGAATCAGTAAGAACTTTATTTGAACATCCTGAAGTTGGGGGAAATGAAAAGTTTTCTGCTAATTATTTAAGAGGAATCTTAGAAAAAGAAGGCTTTACGATTCATAATTCGAATCAAATGGAGCATGCCTTCTATGCGGAATATGGACATGGAAAGCCAGTGATTGCGATTTTAGGAGAATATGATGCCCTTCCTGGCTTATCTCAAAAAGCAGTAAGTCATAAAGAAGCCGTTGTAAGTGGAGATCCAGGACATGGTTGTGGGCATAACTTATTGGGTTCGGCCGCTTTAATTGGAAGTATTGCCATAAAGCGCTTTTTAGAAAAAAATAAAATGGATGGTACAGTTCGTTTTTATGGTTGTCCGGAAGAAGAATTATTAAAAGGAAAAGTAAAGATGTTACGCCTAGGAATGTTTGATGGCTGTGATTTAGCTTTAAGTTGGCATCCTATGGACGTCAATTGTTCCTATGAGGAATCTTACTTAGCAAATGTTTCTGTACGTTTTGCCTTTCATGGAAAAACTGCCCATGCTGCGGTTGCTCCTTGGCAAGGAAGAAGTGCTTTAGATGCAGTTGAATTAATGAATGTGGGTGTGAATTACTTAAGAGAGCATGTGATTGATTCAGCTCGTATTCATTACAGTACGGATAGTGGAAATGTTCCGCCAAATATTGTTCCGGATTATGCGACTTCGTGGTATTTTATTCGAGCACCACATATGGCGGATGTTTTATCCATTTTAGAACGTGTTCAAAAGGTCGCAAAGGGTGCAGCCATGATGACAGAAACTAAGGTTGATATTGATGTGGAGTATGGTTGTTGGGAAATGAAAAAATCAAAGTCAATGGCAGATGTTTGTTACGACAACTTAAAAGAAGCCCCAGCTCCTCAATTTACACAAGAAGAATTATTATTTGCGAAAGAAATTCAGAAAACCTTGGATCGACAAACCGTTCTTAATAAGGATCGTTTGTATGGAACCAAAAAGAGAGTGATGCATCCAATTGTTGGAGATCGTGCGTTTTGGCATGACGCTTTTATGACAGCGAGTACAGATACAGGAGATGTCAGCTATAATATGCCAATGTCTACTTTTTCCTGTGCTTGTTGGCCTGTTGGCGTTGTTCCACATACTTGGCAAGCCAGTGCTTGTGCTGGTTCAAGCTTAGGAGAAAAAGGGGCTTTCTATGCTGCACATGTCTTTGCGGGACAAGCCTTTGATTTCATGACGCATCCAGAATATGTAAAAGCAGCTCAAAAGGAATTCCGTGAAAATAAAAGTGTCAAATATAAATCGATTTTAAATCATTTTGAATAAAAAAGAATGAGTATAAAAACTCATTCTAAATTGGCATGATGACCAATCAAATCCATATTGGATTGATTGGTTTTTTCTTTTAGAGAAAAAAATAGAGCAAGGATTAAATATACACGGCTTTAATTGCCGAACCATCTAATCTTTACTCTATTACAAATGATTCTGATTTATTGAAATGTAAACAAACTATTTTTTATTTACTGCATCTTTTAAAGCTTTTGCAACTTTAAATTTAACACCTTTGCTTGCAGCAATAGTGATTTTTTCTTTTGTTAAAGGATTAATTCCTTGACGTTCTGATCGTTCAGAAATTGAGAATTTTCCAAATCCAGATAAATCAACTTCTTTTCCTTCAACCAATGCATCATTGATTTGAGTTAATGTAGAATTTACAACTTCAGTTATTTCTTTTTTAGTAAAACCTGTTTCTTCTGCAATGTTCGAAATGATGTCTTTTTTCGTAATTTTTTCCATAAATTTCTCCTTTATATGTATGTTTTTACTTCATCCATTGTACAAAAAAAATACTGTCCCTTCAATACGCTGTTTGTTTATTTCAGAACGGGATGTCTTTTTTCGCTGAGCTTTAATTTAGTCATCTTATGATCCAATTGTGAACAAAGTTCAGCTGCTTCCAATAAGTCTTCTGCAATTTCATCTAAGCGTTCTTGGGATAAATCTTTTTTATAACGAAGCTTGTGTTCTAAACTAGCCCATAAGTCCATCGCAATAGTTCGGAATTGCACTTCAACTTTGATCCATCTTTTCTCATTGGCAAGAAAAATAGGAATTTCAATAATTAAATGTAAAGAACGATATCCATTGGCTTTGGGATTTGCGATATAATCCTTCTTTTCTATTAAGTGGACATCATCTTGTTGAATTAATAGTTCGGATAACATGTAAATGTCATCTTGAAAAGAACCAATGATTCGAATTCCTGCGATATCAAATAAATTGTCTTCCATAGATTGAAGCGTTAAAGGAAGACCTCTTTTCTTTAGTTTTTTTAGAACACTACTTTGTGATTTAATCCGTGTTTCAATACTTTCAATGGGATTTCGGTCGTAGTACATGGAAAATTGTTCATCTAAGACACGAAATTTTGTTTCGACTTCTCGTAAAGCACAACGATAGTAAGTCATCAATTGGCGATAAGGAAGAGATTTCTCTTCATAATCATCATCAAGACTTGCGTTGAGTAATTCTTCTAATTCATTATTCATTCACTTCACCTATATTTATTTCTATTTTATATTGATCAGAACCTGGAATTAATTTCACGATTTTTTTAATCGCTTTTTTTGTTTTTTCTTTAACTCGTTTTTCAACTCCATTCTCTTTTGCTTCTTTGATTGCTTTCTTTTTTTCCGATACCGCAAATTTTTTATAATCGCTAATTTGAATTGGATTGAAAAGATTGTTGCTTTCATCATAGACTTGGATACTACTTTCATCAATGCTGTGAGAGAGAACCTTTATATCTGGTGTATTGATGATGATCGTATCCTTGTTGATTTGAATATTTAAAGAATCGAGTTGAATGCCATATTGGATATCTCCACTATATTGTAATAAGAAGGATTTATTGGTTAGTGGAATGGTCCAACCATTTAATTCTAAGGAATTATCAAATTTTCCAATCCGTGAATATTGGTAATCTGAAGTTATTAAATCATTGGATTGTTTTAATTGGGTTTCTACATAAGAGGATGTAATTGTTGATTGATTATGGTTCTTTTGAAAAGTCATTCCTCCATAAAAGAGAGCACCACATAAACATAAAATAATTAAAATGTAAGCGATAAAATGTTTTTTCTTTTTCATACTTTCATTCTAGCATAAAAGTAGGACAATATTGATAGAATTCGAATATTAGACATGATTGATGTCAATTAATAACAAATACTTAGCGTAGATCTGTGATATAATCAAAACATGAAAAAAGAAGAATTTATAAATGCTTGTCAACAAGCGGGTATAAGCATAGATCAAAAACAAGTGAAGCAATTTGAAAGTTATTTGCATTTATTGCAGGAATGGAATGAGAAGATGAATTTAACTTCAATTATTGAAGAAGAAGAAATATGGGAGAAACATTTTTATGATTCGATCATTCCTTTTAAAAACATAGAAACAGGTTCTTTATGCGATGTTGGAACGGGTGCTGGATTTCCGGGTATTCCTGTTGCGATTGTTTATCCGAATATTCAAGTTACTTTATTAGAACCTCTCACAAAACGGTGTCGTTTTTTACAAACGGTAAAAGAAGCTTTAAATCTTGATGTTGAAATCTGCAATGAGAGAGCAGAAGATTTTGTGAAAACAAGAAGAGAGACGTTTGATTTTGTTACTTCACGGGCTGTTGCACGATTAACAATCTTATTAGAGCTTTGTGCGCCTTTAGTTAAAGTAGAAGGAACGATTGTAGCCTTAAAAGGAAAAAATGGGTATGAAGAATTAAAGAAAGCACAAGAAGCTTTAGATACTTTAGGGGTTTGTTATGAAAAGGAACAAACAATTCAAGTAGAAGATGCCTTGCATCTGGTATTTTATTTAAAGAAAATAAAAGCTTGTCCAAAAAAATATCCAAGAAACTTTGGACAAATTAAGAAGAAACCAATAGGAGAGTAGTATGGGGAAAATTATTGCGATTGCCAATCAAAAAGGTGGCGTTGGAAAAACAACAACCGCGATTAACTTATCAAGCGGATTATCTTATGCTGGGAAAAAAGTTTTATTGATTGATATGGATCCACAAGCGAATGCGACACATGGCTTATTAAGCCTACAAGAAGTGAAACAGAATGTTTATTCCGTTATGATGTCTCTAGCAGATATCGAATCATCAATCATTCATAAACAAAGCCCAAAAATTGATGTTTTACCATCGCATATTAGTTTAGCTGGGGCTGAATTAGAAATGAATAAGGTTGAAAAAGGAAAGGAAGCCTTATTAAAAAATCAATTAAATAAGATACGCGATCAATATGATTTTATTATTATTGATTGTCCTCCTTCATTAGGCTTATTAACAACCAATGCCTTAACGGCTGCGGATAGTGTATTAATTCCTGTGCAATGTGAATATTATGCCCTTGAAGGTGTTACACAATTGTTTTTAACGATTCGATTGGTACAAAAAACATACAATCCAAATTTACGAATCGAAGGGATTCTATTAACCATGTTTGATGTTCGAACCAAACTCAGTGTGGAAGTTAGCCAAGAAGTTCGTAAAAATTTTGTGAAACAAGTTTATCAAATTGCGATTCCTCGAAATGTTAAATTGTCGGAAGCGCCAAGTCGTAGCTTAAGTATCTTTGAATATGATCAAGATTGTAATGGTGCTAAAGCATATAAACAATTAACCGAGGAATTGATTAAAAGAAATCAAAGGAGGTAAGCTATGAGTGATAAAGAAAGTTCTCGTTTAGGTCGTGGTTTAGATTCTTTATTTGGACAACAAAATGTTTCTGAATTATTAGATGATATTCAAAATGACAAGGATCAAAGAGAACATTTGATGATTCCAGTTGATGAGATTCGTCCAAATCCATATCAACCACGTAAGATTTTTAATAAGGAAGCTTTAGAAGAATTAAGTGAATCCATCCAACAACATGGTGTATTCACACCAATACTTGTGAAAAAAAGTATTTCAGGATATGAATTAATCACAGGTGAACGTCGTTGGCGTGCGACAAAAATGGCGAATTTGGATGAAATTCCAGCAATTGTGGTTGATTTCGATGATCAACAAATGATGGAAATTGCGTTGTTAGAAAATATTCAACGTGAAGATTTAAATGTGATTGAAGAAGCGAAAGCTTATGAAAAATTAATTGAACGTTTAAATTATACACAAGAACAATTAGCTCATCGAATTGGAAAAAGTCGTGAACATATTACGAATATCCTTCGCTTACTTCGTCTACCCGAAGAGGTTCAAAACCGTGTCATTTCAAAACAATTAAGTATGGGACATGCGCGTGCACTTTTGGGCTTAAAAGATGAAGAAAAAATGAAAAAAATTGCGAACCAAGCAGTTCAACAAGGTTTAAGTGTTCGTAAGGTTGAACAATTGGTAAAAGATCAAAACAAGAAGAAGGAAGAAAAGCCTAAAGAAAGCTTATTTGTAAAGGATGCGAAACAAAAGCTTGAAGAATTTTTTCAAACTTCAATCAATATCAATACACATAATATTTCAATTCATTATGAAAATGAAGATGATTTAAATCGTATTTTAGAACTATTGAAATTAGTAGATGAATAAAGACAAGATTTCTCAATCTTGTCTTTATTTGTATAAAACATAAAAAAGAGCAATCTGAAAAGTTGAATGTTGAGGAGAGAGTTGAAGAGATGATTGCCCTTTTTTATATCTATTTATATTCAAATTGTTTTTTTTATGAGTTAGGATTTTCTTTTTACCTATCTCGTATTTATGTTATACCATGGATAAAAATGTATGTCAATAAAAAATTATCAAAAAACATTAAATAATTAATAAAATCTGTAAAAAATACTTATATTGGATATTGATTGAGTGCAAATTATCGTAATGAATAGATTAAAAGCACTTCTGTTTGTATTGCTATAGAATGCGACAAAGTTGATGATTAAAACAACATAAATTATAAAAATAGAGTATAATTAGGAAGTCATGGAGAAATAATAAACAAATAGCGCCAGAACTATAGAATGAAATATAGTTGACGAGGATCAGACTTATCGAAAATTCGGCGGGTGGTCTGAAGGTTGATACAGCCTTAAATAGGGGCAAAAACAAGTTGTGAGATTTGAACAAATTCCCTAGCGTATCCTCCATGAAAGAAAGCACAAAGGAGGATATTTTTTAATGTGTGGAATTACAGGTTTTGTAGGTAATGTTTCGGCTTTACCGATTTTATTGAAGGGATTAGAGTCTTTAGAGTATCGTGGATATGACTCAGCAGGTGTTACTTTGGTAACTAGTGATGCCTTATTGACTCAAAAACGCAAAGGTCGTTTGGCAGATTTAGAAGCATCAATGGATGTTCCATCTTTCAAACAAACAACAGGAATTGGACATACACGTTGGGCAACCCATGGTGTTCCTAGTCAATTGAATTCTCATCCGCATACCAATGCAAATGATACGATTTCAATTGTTCATAATGGAATTATTGAGAATTATCAAAGCATTAAAGAAAAACTAATTGAACTTGGTTATGAATTTCAATCCGATACAGATAGTGAAGTTATTGTTCATTTATTAGATCATTTCTATAAAGGGGATATGATGGATGCAATTCAAAAGACCGTTCAATATTTAGAAGGATCTTATGCGATTTGTGTTGTTACAACCGATCATCCAGATGAAGTTTATGTCGCAAAGGATGCAAGTCCAATGGTTATTGGACATAGTGAAGATGGTTCTTATTGTGCAAGTGATATTCCTGCTATTTTAGAATATACAAAGGATGTTGTAATTCTTGAAGATGGACAAATGGCCAAATTAACAAGTCGTTCGATTGATGTTTATGATTTTGATGGAAATCAATTAGAAACTAAAATTACACATATTCCTTATGATATGAATGCAGCTCAAAAGGGTGGATATACAACTTTCATGGAAAAAGAAATCTATGAACAACCTGTTGCAATCAAAGAAACAATGCGTGGAACCATGGAAAATGGTCAAATTCATTTACCTCAATTGGATAATATTGACTTAAATAAAATCCGTTATGTTCATTTTGTAGCTTGTGGAACGGCATATCATGCTTGTTTATATGCACAAGCTTTGGTTCAAAAATGGTTAGGACGTATTGTAACTTGTGTTGCTGCCAGTGAATTCCGATATGGAAATTATCCAGTGGATGAAAATACTCTTTGTGTATTTGTTACACAATCCGGAGAAACAGCCGATACATTAGCTGCTTTAAAAATGTCAAAAGAAAAAGGAGCACAATGTATTGCCGTTACGAATGTATTAGGATCGAGTATTTCACGTTATGCTGATGAAACACTCTATACTTCAGCAGGTCCTGAAATTGCGGTTGCTTCAACCAAGGCCTTTACAACGCAATTGGTATTATTAACTTTAATGGTTTTTGAATTGGCTTCAAAAGAGGGAAGAGAAATTGAAGATGGTCAACAAATTTTAGCTGATTTACAACGTATGCCTGAAATTGTTAAGGAAATGTTGGAAAAAGCACCATTGATGGAAGAATATGCACATTTCTTAGATAATCAATATGATGCATATTTTATTGGACGTCAAATGGATTATGTTGGTGTTGTTGAAGGGGCATTGAAATTAAAAGAAATTTCTTATGTTCATGCCGATGCTTACTTAGCGGGTGAATTAAAACATGGATCAATTGCTTTGATTGAAAAAGATACGGTTGTGGTTGCTTTGGCAACTGAACCAAGTGTAGCTGCTAAAACAATTTCAAATATTGAAGAAACGGTTGCACGTGGTGCCAATGTTATTTTGATTACAACCCAAGATCAAGAAGCAAAAGGATTTAAAAATGTCATTCGTATTCCAGATATTCATCCAATCTTAGCAAGTATTCCGGTTACCGTATTGCTTCAATTATTTGCTTATTATGCAGCCGTTCATAAAGGACGTGATGTGGATAAACCACGTAACCTTGCAAAATCAGTCACTGTAGAGTAAAAGAAAAGGACGCATTATGCGTCCTTTTGATATCCTTGAATAGGAAAACCATTCTTTTTATGAATAAGAATATATTGAATGGTTTCATCTAAACCATGGAAGGATAAATATTCTAATAAATGATAAATGAGTGCATCCGTTTCTTTATGAATTAAAATATGATTTCTACCTTGCTGATAATAATCCAAAGCCGATGAATCGGTATAATTCTTCCCTTGATAAATCATACTTGCAGCCACACGATCACAAAACATTTCTAAGACATAGTTCATGGGCATTTTACAAGCATAGATGCCTTGTTTGCCAAAATCCAACCAATATTCCCAGTGATGTTTGTTTCTTCCTTTGTGATGAAGCCAACCTAAAGAATAGCCTTTTTCTTCTTTTTCAGCATCAATAGGGGAACGAAAACCTTGATAATAATGAAAACCGGTTTTTAATTCAACATAGGAATATTTACTTAAATCATGTAAAAAGCCTTGTTTATATAAATGGCATCGGAAACAAAGGTGCATGACTTTTAATTTATGTTTGGTAATGGTTTTTAAATGGCTTGTTACTTTATTCATGAAAATAGTATACCGCTTTTTTAAAATATTCGTATACTTATTACGTAGGGAATTTATTATTTATGAAAAAAATAGGAAAATGGATGATAATTTTTCTTTGTATATTTTCTTTGATCAGTGGATGTTATCTTTCGAATTATTCGCATAATACGGATCATCAAGCATTAGTAAATACAAAGGATGTATCAATTAAAAAAACGAAATTTGGTTATTTTTTTGATGGACCAGGCAAGGAAGATGCGCTTATTTTTTATCCTGGAGGTAAGGTTGAAGATATCGCATATTCGTCTTTATTAAAAGAAATTGCAGCCAATGGAATGGATTGTTTTTTAGTACATATGCCGGGAAATTTAGCTGTTTTAAATCCTAATAAAGGAAAAGAAGTATTTGAGTCTTATACTTATAAAAATTGGTATATGGGTGGTCATTCTTTAGGTGGTAGTATGGCCGCTAGTTTTGTTTCTAAAAATGAAAATCAATTTCAAGGTTTAATCTTATTAGCGTCTTATTCGATGGCTGATTTAAGAGATGAAAATATCAAAGTATTAAGTATTTATGGTAGTAAGGATCAAGTATTAAATAGAAAGCGATTAAAAGAAAATCAAAAGAATTTACCGGATTCCAATGAAGTATATGTGATTTCAAATGGAAATCATGCGAATTTTGCGACCTATGGAAAACAAGCAGGCGATGGAAAAGCATCAATCTCACGTGCCCAACAAATCAAAGAAACAGCGATAAAAATAACAGAGATGGTCAACGAGTAAAACTTTTTATGAATTTACTTGCACATTCTAAATGAGATTGATATAATCTGACTGCACTTACTTTGAATCCACATTGGATTTAAGGCGGAAGGAGGACAATCAAATGAAACAAGGAATTCATCCAAATTATCACAAAGTTAAATGTATTTGTACATCTTGTGGTGCTGAATTTGAAACAGGTTCAACAATTAAAGGAGATGCATTACGTGTAGATACTTGCAGTAATTGCCATCCATTCTATACTGGACGTCAACGTTTCGCAGCTGCTCAAGGACGTATTGAGAAATTTAACAAGAAATATGGTTTAAAATAAGCTTTTATTGAACGACACTTCGGTGTCGTTTTTTTGTGTTAGAATAGTTGAGAAAGAGGTGGTCTTATGAAGTTTGCGAAACGTATGGAAACCTTTCATTCTTCCGTTTTTACGGAATTAAAAGAAAGAAAAAAAGAGTATACACTAAGAACTGGAAAAGAAACCATTGATTTATCCATCGGTTCTCCAAAAATCTTTCCCGATAGTTCGATTATGGATGTAATGAAAGATGCTGTCTTAGATGCAGAGAATTATAGATATGCAATTAATGAATTGGATTCGTTAAAAGAAGCAATTCAAGCTTGGTATAAAAATCGTTATGCGGTTGAATTAGAACCGGATGAAATCATTTGTCTACAAGGAAGTCAAGAAGCTTTATGTAATCTTCCAATGCTTTTATGTGATCCAAATGATCTGGTCTTAATTCCAGATCCACATTATCCTATTTTTGAGGATGGACCCCATTTGGCTGGGGCTGATGTCATCTATATGCCTATGAAGGAAGAAAATGATTATTTGATTCAACTTTCTGAAATTGATGAAGAAATTGCCAAGCAAGCCAAGATGATGATTGTTTCTTATCCAAACAATCCAACTTGTGCAACGGCTCCGGATTCTTTTTATAAAGAATTAATTTCTTTTGCTAAGAAGTATCAAATTCTTGTAGTACATGATAATGCCTATAGTGAATTGGTTTTTGATGGACAAATTGGAAAAAGTTTTTTGTCTTTTCCTGGAGCTAAAGAAATTGGTGTAGAAGTAAATTCTTTTTCCAAAACCTATGGAATGGCTGGTGCTCGTCTTGGTGTATGTGTTGGAAATAAAGAGGTCATTGAACAATTTCGTATTTTAAAATCCAATATGGATTATGGAATTTTCTTACCTGTACAATATGCTGGAATTGAAGCTTTGACGCATGGTGGTTCAAGTATTGAAGCAACTCGAAATATGTATCAAGAACATCGTGATATCTTAGTTTCAGGTCTAAAAGAAGCCGGATGGAATGTGCCTTCGAGTCCAGCGACTATGTTTGTATGGGCAAAAATTCCCGATTCATATACAGATTCAAAAGCTTTTGTTCTAGATGTTTTAGAAAAAACAGGAGTCATCTTTACACCTGGTCAATCCTTTGGAAAGAGCGGAGAACGTTATGTACGTATGGCTCTGGTCCAAGATGGACCGGTTTTAAAGGAAGCTTGTTTAAGAATCAAAGAAGCGAATCTTTTTTAATCTCACTTTTCGTGAGATTTTTTTGTATTTATTCCTAAAAAAATCGTATATGTATATATGAGATGTTTACGTTGTGGAAATGAAGACAATCGTTTTTTTAAAAAAGATCATGGGGTTTTCTATTGCCGAAAATGCATTCAATTCAGTCGTTTAGATGTTGGAATTGAACCATTAGTACCTAAGCTTACACATCGAGTATATAAAAAAGGCTTTATTTTGGATTATGAATTAACTTCAGATCAGAAAAAAGCTTCTCAAGATGTTCTAACCTTTTTAGAGCAAGGAAAGGATGTTTTTGTCTATGCAGCAACTGGTGCTGGTAAGACTGAAATTACTTTTGAGAGTATTTCTTATTATTTATCAAAAGGGAAAAAGGTTGCGTTTGCGATTTCTCGAAGACAAGTTGTATTAGAAATTAAGGATCGACTTCAAAAGGCATTTCCAACTTTAAAAGTGATTGCGGTTGCACAGGATTATACATCCATTGTGGATGGGGATTTGATTGTTTGTACAGATCATCAATTATATCGTTATCCAAAAAGTTTTGATTTATTGATTATGGATGAAGTGGATGCCTTTCCATATGTACATAATGTATTGCTTGAACAAATCGCAAAAAAGGCATGTATTGGACAATTTTTATATTTAAGTGCGACACCGGATGAAGAAAGTTTAAAGGAAATCAAAGATGGACGAATGGAAATGGTTACCTTATTTAAAAGGCCACATGGACATCCTTTAATTATTCCAAAGGTGAAACAAGGTTCTTTGTTTTATCAATTTTTATGGGTTCTTTATTATTGTCAAAAATGGAAGCACAAACAGATTTTATTGTTTGTACCAAAAAAACAAAGTGCGCAATGGATGTCAAAACTTCTTTCTTTCCTTTACAAATGTCAATATATTCATTCAAACAGTAAAAATAAAGATGATATTATGGCTTCTTTTCATCAAAAGAAGTTTAATATTTTAGTTACGACAACCCTTTTAGAAAGAGGAATTACCGTACCAAGCGTACAGGTTATTGTCTTTGAAGCAGATCATTTAGTTTTTACAACCGCAAGTTTAATTCAAATTTTTGGACGTGTTGGACGTTCTTTTAAGGATCCAACAGGAGAAGGAATCTGTTTATGTACTGCAATCAATTCATCCATCAAATCATGCATCGAGCAATTGAAACAAATGAACCAATCTGTTTGATTTGTAATCAAGAGCTGGATCCACTTTCGTCAATTTGTGCTCAACAAAGCATTTGTTCAAACTGTCAGAAACAATTTCAATTGCATCAAAAATGTTATTGGATTGATGAAAGAAAATGGTTTGTCTATTATGAATACAATGAATTTTTAGAACGTTTGTGGTTCCGTTATAAAGAACAAAAGGATATTGAACTTGCCTCTCTTTTCTTAGAAAATATACGATTGAATTTTTTTAAGCGATATTGTGTTTGTGGCTTATGTAGTTCGGAACAAAAAAGGATGGAAAGAGGATTCGAACCTTTAAAAAGCTTATTTGAAATTCATGACATTTCTTTTTATTCTCCCCTTTATAAAAGTGCAAATTGGAAACAAAATAAACTGATTCAAGAGAAAAGAGAACAAATTGATACAATTCTAAAAAAGAAAGAAAATTACCCTTTAAAATCAAAAGAAATCTGTCTTGTTGATGATGTATGTACGACCGGTTCAAGTTTAAAAGCAGCTTCAAGATTATTAAACCCAAAGTGTATTTTTGTTTTGAGTGCACATCCCAAATGGATTGAAAGACATAAAAAGGATCAAATCAAATGTAGCTGCACACCTTGGAAATAATTTGTGCAAGATAAAATGAAAGAAGATGGACTCGTTATTTGAATGGATTGTGCGTATCTTATCTATAGAATAGAGGTAATAGTTATGAAACGAAGTAAATATATTGATCATACCTTACTGAAACCAGAAGCAAAAAAAGAAGATATTCAGAAGCTTTGTCAAGAAGCCTTAGAATATGATTTTGCGAGTGTTTGTGTCAATCCTTATTGGGTTTCTTATTGTGCAAAATTGCTTCAAGACAGCGATGTCAAAGTATGTTGTGTTATTGGTTTTCCTTTAGGTGCAACAACACCACAGGTAAAAGCTTATGAATGTAAACAAGCTTGTGAGAATGGGGCTGATGAAATTGATATGGTCTTAAATATCGGCCAATTAAAGGGTAAACAATACGAAGCAGTTTATGAAGATGTCAAAGCAGTTGTCGAAGCAAGCGGAAATCAAATTGTAAAAGTCATCTTAGAGACATGTTTATTAAGTGATGAAGAAATCATAAAGGCTTGTCAAATTTGTTTGGAAGCAAAAGCTGATTTTGTGAAAACATCAACTGGATTTAATCAAGCAGGAGCCAATCTTCATGTCGTAAAAGTAATGAAGGAAGCGGTTGGCAATCAAATGCAAATTAAAGCAGCTGGTGGTGTACGTAGTGCAAAAGACATGGATGATATGATTCAAGCGGGAGCGAGTCGTATTGGTACCAGTCATGGGATTGAACTTTTATAGGATGAATAGAACTTGCAAAAAAAGGGTTTTGGCATATAATTGAGCCAGACCTTTTTTTGAGTTGTGGTAAAAAAAGAAACAATTTGATAGAATTTTTTTAGAGGATAGAAAAAATGAGTAAAAATTCAAAAGAATATGATGAAATATCTAATTTATTAGACTCGATTGAAAATGATGATACACTTGAGCGGAAAATGGATGCATTTAAAGCGAAAAGAAAGAAAAAGTCTCATCCGAAAAGAGTCAATAAAGAAAAAAATAAACAAGCAATCAAACCGAATGTTCTACCGAATGAGCATTCAACAATAGCGATGCGTCCAATTGATGTAAAACCGGAAGGTAACAATGGCTCAGATTCAAAAGTGTTAAATGGGGAAACACGTGTAATCCAGCCAATTGATGAAAAGAATAGCGATGTCATTGGTCATACCAATGTGATGCCAGTTCATCAAATTAAAGAACAAGTTGAAAAGCCGTCTTCACATACAACCGTTTTTAATCCAAATGAAATAAAAGAGAGTGAAAAAGATGCGAACAAGACCATCGTTTTAGATGAGAATCAAGTTCAAACGATTCTTGAAAACTCTGCGAAGAATCCAATTTTAGAAAGAAAAATTGTTAATAAAGGATCGTCAAAAAAGACCAAGGATGGATTATCTAAAGAAAAACAAAAAAAACTATTGATTGCCATTAGTGCTTTGTTGGTAATCGTTATTGGATTTGGCTTATTCCATTTTATTTCATCGAATCAAGTACAAGATGATCAAACAGAAGATGTAAATGATAGTAATTATGAGCGTTTATCTTCTTGGGTTGATGGTTATGATTCTCTATCCGATAGCGAAAAAGAGAATATTACAACTTATGAAAATATCTATAATAAATTAAGTCAAAGTCAAAAACAGAAAATCAATCAAAAAATGAAGGATAAAACGGGAAAAACGTTTGAAGAGTTATTGGCAAAAGCGAAAAAAAGCAAATCAAAGAAATCAAAGAACAGCAATGTAAAAACAGCAGAGAAAAAAGCTTCTTTGCGTTCACAAATTTCAAAATTAAATCAACAGCTTTCAAGCGCACAAAGTGAATTGGATTCTGCTACGAGTCAGGTTAATGAGTATCAATCACAAATTGACTCCGTTAATAGTCAGATTTCAAGTGAGGAAAGCACATTGAATGCGCTAAAAGCTAAAGTTACACAAGCACAAAATGCTTTAAATAATGCAGGTGATGGTGAAGATACACAAGAGCTAGAACAAGCTTTAGAACAAGCGCAAAGTAATTACAACAGTGGTGTTAGCTCCTATAATTCAAAAGTAACGGATTTAAATTCGAAACTTTCAGATTTAAATGAGCAATTAACCAATGCACAGAGTACACTAAGTAGTGCACAGAGTAAAGTGAATGAATTAAACCGACAAATTGCGGATTTACAAGCACAATTAAATGCTTTGGATTAAGCCTTATTTTGATAAGGCTTTTTCTTTTTGTAAAAAGTTTGTTTAAATGACATTAAATTTTTGATAAGATAAGTCCGTACGGAAAGTCAGGTGAAAAGATATGCGTAATGCCATAATATTGGCGGCTGGCAAAGGAACACGTATGAAATCGGAGCAATCCAAGGTGATGCATCGATTAATTGATCGTCCGATGTTGGCATATATTATTGACGCTTTACGTGCTGTGAATGTTCAACGAATTGTGGTTGTGGTTGGCTATCAAGCTGAAAGTATTAAAGAAGCTTTTCATGATCAAGTTGAATTTGCCTTACAACAACCTCAATTGGGAACAGGGCATGCTGTTATGCAATGTAGTCAATTGAAGGATGCACAAGGAGACACTGTAATCATTAATGGAGATGGACCATGTATTCAACCCGAAACATTGGAACATTTATTCCAAATGAATGAAGATGCTTCTTGTACGTTGTTAAGTGCAAAATTAGAAGATGCAGGTGCGTATGGTCGAATTATTCGCAATGAAAATGGCGATGTTACTTCAATTGTTGAGGCAAAGGATTGTACGAAACAACAATTAATGATTAATGAAATTAATGCAGGAATGTATTGTTTCAAAAACAAGGATTTATTTGAAAACTTAGATCAATTACAAACAAACAATGCACAAAATGAATATTATTTAACAGATATGATTTCGATTTTGGCAAGTCAAGGAAAAAAGGTAAAAGGACTTGTGATTGAAAATCGAGATGAAGTTATGGGCATTAATGATTGTGTTGAATTAAATAAGGCCTTTGTTTGGATGTGTCATCACATTAACACAAATTGGATGAAAGAAGGCGTTCAAATTGTGGATCCTTTACGAACCGTGATCGGTAAAGACGTAAAGATTGGAAAAGATGTCATCATTCATCCAAATGTTGAAATTACGGGACAATCAATTATAGAGGATCATGTTGAACTGTATTCAGGAACGATTGTTAAAAATGCAACCGTTCATGCAAATATACAAGTAGGACCAATGGCATATGTACATGATTGTACATTAGAAGAAACGATTGGAAGTTTTGTTGAATATACCAAATAAATAAAAAAACAGGAAGGAAAACTCATGGAAAACACAGTTGTATTCGCTTTATCATCTAGTAAAGAATTAGCTTCAGACATTTGTAAGGAATTAGATTTACCTTTAGGTAAAATTGAATTAAATCACTTCGCGGACAAAGAAATTTTGGTTACGCCAAAAGAATCGGTTCGTGGAAAACACGTATATCTTGTACAAAGTACAAATGACCCAGTAAACGATAACTTAATGGAATTATTGATTGCGATTGATGCATGTAAAAGAGCCAGTGCAGAAACAATCAATGCGATTATTCCTTATTTTGGCTATGCACGTCAAGATCGTAAGGCTGCACCTCGTCAACCAATTACGGCTAAATTAGTGGCTTCTCTTTTAGAAAGAGCAGGTGCTGATCGCGTTGTTACAATTGATTTGCATGCAACACAAATTCAAGGTTTCTTTGATGTTCCTGCGGATGATATTGCCGCAAATGCATTAATCGGAGACTATTTTAATAATAAAGAAGGTTTAGGTGAATTAGTTGTCGTATCACCAGACCATGGTGGAGCCGTTCGTGCGCGTAAACTTGCAGAAGTTCTTCATGCACCAATTGCTATTATTGATAAACGTCGACCAAAACCAAACGTAGCCGTTGCGATGAACTTAATTGGTGATGTAAAAGGAAAAACCGCAATTATCATTGATGATATGGTTGATACTGGTGGAACCATTGCCAGTGGTGTTCAAATGTTAAAAGATCATGGAGCTAAAAAAGTTTTTGTGACATGTTCTCATGCCATTCTTTCAGGACCAGCTGTTAGTCGTTTACGTGAAACAGGATTAGAAGAATTTGTTTGCACGAATACGATTGATCAAACAGAACACAAAAAAGACTTCCCAGAAATGCAAGTTTTATCCGTAGCACCTTTAATTTCACGTCTAATTAGTGCGGTAGAAAACAACTCATCTTTATCTGTCGCATTATCACATGCGTTCGATGACTAAGGTTTTATTTATCGGTTATCCGAAATGTTCAACGTGTAAAAAAGCGTATCAAGCTTTAAAGGATTTAGGTATTGATGCACAATATCGTGATATCACAAAAGAAAATCCAAGCAAAGAAGAAATTCTTGCTTGGATGGATCGTGGTGTAGAACTTTCAAAATTATTTAATACCAGTGGCCAGTTGTATCGCCAACGGAATGTGAAAGAGAAACGTCAAACTTATACGCAAGAACAGCTCGTTGAACTTTTAGCGCAAGATGGAATGTTAGTAAAACGTCCAATTGTTGTGAGTGATGATCAAATCATCATTGGAAATAAACCAAAGGAATATGAAAGCTTAATCAAATAAGCTTGAAAAATTCATAGAAATCTGTGATGTAAGTAAGGATTCATCCACTTCCTTCAATTCACAGATTTTTTTTGTGATGTATTCAACATACATAGGTTCATTTTGTCTTCCACGATAAGGTTCTGGACACATATAAGGGCTATCGGTTTCCGTTAATAGACGATCAATTGGACAATGAATCGCAATTCGTTTGGCTTTTTTGGCATTTTTAAAAGTAACAGGGCCTGCTAAAGAAATAAAGCTATTCATTGATAGGCAAGTCTTTAGTGTTTCTAAAGAGCCAGAGAAACAATGGAAAATAATTTTTGTTTGGGCATAATCTTTTAATATTTCAAGACAATCTTTGGTAGCATCTCGCATATGAATGGAAATGGGAAGATTGGCTTGATTTGCGATTTGAATTTGCCGAATAAAAACTTCTTTTTGTCGATCATTAAAGGATTGATCCCAATGATAATCCAATCCAATTTCGCCAATACAATCAACTTGATTCAAAGCAATAGCTGCTTCTAATTTTTGAAAATGACTTTCATTAATTTCTTTGGCATCACCTGGAAACCATCCCCAGGCAATCTTAAATTTGGGATTCTTTTCTTTAATTGGTAAAGCTCTTTTAAATTCTTCTTCGTTGGTACACATGATCATTGCATGGGATACATGCTTCATATGATCTAAAACTTCATCAATCCTTGTATATAAATCATCACAAGTAATGTGACAATGACTATCCGTATACATATTTCATCCTCCTGTGCTATGATTAATCATACGAAAAGGAGAAATGATATGCAAGTTGTAGTCAATTTAGAAGTCAGTGCAAAAGAATTCTATGATTTAATGATTCTTTCTCTACAAGAAGAACTAGAAAAAGTCAATCATCGAAAATATCGTGAAGAGGAATTGAGTGGAATTCGTTATAAGAAGAAAAGTCATACGCAACATGAGCATGTAAAAGTTCATGTTGGAAAACTTATTAAAAATAAACAATATGTGAATACTTTTTCTGTTTCTGAATTATCGACGAAGGTTACATATCAGCTTGAAGAAACAGGACCTTTTTCTTGTAAGGTTACTTATATTGAAGAATATTCTAAACAGCCAAGATATTCGATTTTAAATCCGCCATCAAGACGTGCTCGAAAGATGATTAAAGCTTGTGAAAAATACATTATTGAGCAAAGAAAAAGTGATACGAAGAATTAATCTTCGATATCACTTTTTTTAATATAAGCACTTGCGTTATTATATGAAGCCTTTACATTGGCTTGATTGTTTTGAATTGGAACTTCACTGGCAACTTCATAACGATTCTTTGTTTCTTTTTTTATAAGAAAACTAACCGTATCGCCTGCTTTATATTGATATAAGACGTTTCCATTCTTGCTGTAAACATTGAGGTCTTGATCCAGTTGTTTTGTGATCAAGGTATTGTTTTGATAAGCTTCCGGTTCTAAAGAATAATAAAGGGCAGCAGCTTTTTCTCCCCAATAAGGATCAGAGGCATAGCTGACATTAATGCCACTGGCTTTGTTTCCAAACCAAGAGCCATGATAGCGATCATCTTCTGGATTCGCAAAACCTTTTTGAAGAAAGTCATATGCATGTGCATTGATACAAGCCTTAATTGATTTGTAGCTATTGGCTGAATCTGGTGATGAATCATAAACGGCATGTCCAAAAAGATTGTTGTTGTAGAGTGCATATTGACTACGACCATAATCACTTTCATTACATGCAAGAGAAAACATCATCGATGCATTGATTCCATATTTATTCTGGGCATTTAAGAAATAAGAACCAGCATCATAAAGAGCAGATGTTTCATCCGATGTAATATTTGCCATTTCTTCTAAATAGTTATCATAATCATTGGCAGATAAAGCGCTCGTAGAACGATGAGGAACGTATTGATAATAATTATAGTAGGCATTTTTGTTAGCAGCATGCTCATGGCTATTTTGATCAATGTCCGAAGAATAGTCGGATAAAGAGGTATAAAACCAATGTCCATCATAGGAATAATAATAAGTATTTTCTTCTAAATCACTTGGGGCAGGACCAATGCCATATTTTTGAACATTGGTATCGGTCACACTTAAGGATATGGCATGCATTAAAGTTCCATCTTTAACATAATAGTAGGATGGATGAATGCTATCTAAGAAAAAATAAAGTTGAATATCGTCGGTATTGACCCAAGCAGTTACGCCGCTTAATAACATTTTGACTTTTTTACCATCACTGCTGATATCTAGATACAAAGCATCAGCACCATAATTTCCATTTGTATATCCAGTTTCATCACTTCCATCTAAAGTATAGCTTGTATTTTCTGTTACATTCTTTGTTTTAAGATTTACAAGGCCACTATTTAAAGCAATGATTTTATCTTCCTCATTTAAAACACAAGCATAATCGGAATCCGTATGTTGCATTTCATATTTTGCAAGATAAAAGTGATGATAGGTCTTCAAAACTTCTTGCGTACCATTGGAATAATCAACGACTCGATAAGTACCATCTTCTGTAATTCGAAAAAAGAGATAGGTTCCAATCAACAATAAAAATAAGATGGATAAAAGTAAAGGTAAAAAATGTCTTTGTTTCTTTTTATTTCTTTTCTTATTGGTCATTTTTTGCTTCTTTTTCTTACTCATGGTCTTATTTTATCAAAAAAGAATAAAAGTGTCATTTATTAGGCAATCATGGTATATTATTAAGGTTGAAAGGATGAATACAGTATGTCAAAAATGGAAGATCGTTTAGACGGCATGGTCGAACGTTATAATGAAATTAATAATATGATGATGGATAATACCATCGTATCGGATCGTAAAGCAATGGCAAAGCTTGGACGTGAACAAAGAGAGCTAACTCCCATTATTGAAACGTACCAAGAATATAAACAAACGAAAGAAGAACTAGCCGACGCAAAGGAATTATCAAAAGAAGATGATAAAGAAATTCGTGAAATGGCTTTAATGGAAGTTGAAGAATTAGAACCAAAAATTCAAGATTATTTAGATCGTCTTGAAATTTTATTGGTTCCAAAAGATCCAAATGATTCGCATAATTGTATCATTGAAATTCGTGGTGCAGCAGGTGGCGATGAAGGAAATATTTTTGCGGGTGACTTATATCGTATGTATGCTAAATATTGTGAACAAAAGGGTTGGCGTACTGAAATGATTGAAAGTGAAACCAGTGAAGCGGGTGGTTTTTCTTTGATTTCATTTAAAGTAAATGGCGAAGGTGCTTACGGTACCTTTAAATTTGAGAGTGGTTCTCATCGTGTACAACGTGTTCCAAAAACAGAAAGTCAAGGACGTATTCATACATCTACAGCGACTGTTTTATGTATGCCTGAAATCGAAGAAGAAGATTTCGATATTGATATGAATGATTTAGAGATTTCAACGATGCGTGCATCCGGTGCTGGTGGACAACATATCAATAAAACCGATTCAGCTGTTCGTATTTTACATAAACCAACTGGAATTGTTGTAAAATGTCAAGACGGAAGAAGCCAACATGAAAATAGAGCAACCGCTTTAATGACCATTCGTGCACGAATTTATGAAGCACATCAAGAAGAACTTGAAGCCAAAAATGAAAAAGAAAGAATGTCAAAAATTGGAACAGGGGATCGTGCAGAAAAAATCCGTACCTATAATTATCCACAAAACCGTGTGACAGATCATCGAATCGGTTATTCAGTAAACCAATTGGATCGCATTATGGATGGACGTTTAGAAGATTTAATGCAAGCATTAGCACTTGCTGATCAACAGGCAAAAATTGCAGGAGATGCTCAATAATGACCTTTCATGAGTTAATCAATGAAGGCAAAGAGAGATTATATAAAGCTGGGCAAGGAGAACAAGCGGCCCAAGTCTTAATGGTTGAGCTTTGTCGACAAAAAAATATCAACTTATATATGGAAATGGAACAGGAATGTTGTGAAGATTTAAAAGTTGATTATTTAGAAGCTGTTCATCAAATGGAATTAGGTGAACCTTTGGGTTATGTCTTAGGTTATGAATGGTTTTATGGTTATGATTTTAAAGTAAATAAAGATGTTTTAATTCCACGACCTGAAACAGAAGAACTAGTTGGTTTGGTTTTATCTTTGTATGATGAACATTTTAATGAGAAAGAGAATGTTCAAGTCTTTGATGTGGCAACAGGATCTGGAGCCATTGGAATTACTTTAAATTTAGAAGAACCAAAATTAAATGTAATTTGTACAGATATTTCTAAGGAAGCTTTAGAGGTTGCAAGTGAAAATAACCAACGATTAAAGGCATCGGTTAATTTTCTTTGTGGAAATATGTTGGATCCATTAATTGATCGACAATTAAAATGTGATATTTTAGTATGTAATCCACCATATATTCCAGATGAAGAAACCATGGAACATAGTGTGGTTGATTATGAACCACATGTTGCCTTATTCGGTGGAGATGATGGCTTAAAATTCTATCGTGATGTATTTGAAAAAGCGCATTTGGTTTTAAATTCAGGTGCATTTTTAGCCTTTGAAATGGGATATAATCAAGGAGCTTCTTTATCAGCCTTGGCAAAAGAATACTTTCCGGATGCAACGATAAAAGTTCATCAAGATATGAGTGGTAAAGATCGAATGTTAACAATTGAGACGAAATAATACGCTACAATGTGGCGTATTTTTTTATCTTCTGTTTGATATATATATATATATATACTACAATTTACTTATCAGATTGGGAGTAAGTATATGGAAGAGAATAGGGAATTACAGGAAGACAAACAAGAAGAAAAATCGCCTTTGATCCAAAAGAGAAAACAAGTGAAATTAAGTAAAAAGACCATTTTTATTATTGTTTTACTTTGCGCATTGATTGGATTGATTACCTATGGTGTCACTTCCTTTAAGAATGAAGTCTATAATGAAGGATTTGCCGCAGGAGAAAAACAAGGGAATCAAAATGCCGCAAAAGTTGTGAAGTTAGACTTTGAAGATATTGGAGAGTTGTGTACACAAGAAGCAAATATGACAATCGTTAAACCTTATAGCGATAGTAAAAAAATGT
This sequence comes from Bacteroidaceae bacterium, assembly GCA_963596085.1. Taxonomy (GTDB): domain Bacteria; phylum Bacillota_I; class Bacilli_A; order Erysipelotrichales; family Erysipelotrichaceae; genus Absicoccus. Next base: position 65,320 of record CAVBLW010000004.1, read on the forward strand.
TCGATATTGATATTCCAGGTACAAATAGTATGGCAATCTTTAGCTATGATGTAACAATTAAAGCGGGACTTGATTTTTCAAAAATCACTTATGATGTAGATGAAAATACAAAAAAAATCACGGTAAAATGTCCAAAAGTAAAAATCCTGTCCAATGAAATTGATACAGATTCTTATAAATTATACTATGAGAAAGAAAGTGTCTTTAACAATATATCGATGAATGATTTTAATGGATCTTTGAGTGAATTAAGAAAGACCGCAAAAGATAGCGCTAAAGAAAAAGGAATAAAGGATCGTGCAAAAGAAAATGCCGAAAGAATACTTAAAGAATTCTTTTCACAAAATTATGATTTGAGTACCTATACAATAGAATTTGAGGAAGTAGAATAAGATGCCATCAAAAAGAAAGAAGAATAAGAAAATGGATAAAGTAAAAAAGATTTTAAAATATGTCGTACTTGCTATTGTGATATTGATTGTTGTTTTTTACTTGATTTTACTAATTACACGATGATTTGATAAAAAAACCACCATTAGGGTGGTTTTTGTGTATAATAAGGTTTGGCTAACTAAGAAAGAAGTGAAAATATGAAAATGAGTAAAAATGCACCTTGTTGGTGTGGATCAAAAAAGAAATATAAACATTGTCATGAGGAGTGGGATAATACGATTAATGTGTTACGTCTTCAAGGGCAAATTGTACCAGAACATCACTTGATTAAAAGTCCAGAAGATATTAAATGGATTAAAAAAGCTGCTGTTATTAACAATGGCATTTTAGATGAATTAGAAACGATGGTAAAACCAGGGATGACAACACTTGAAATCGATCAATTTGTTTATGATTATACAACTAGTCATGGGGGTATACCAGCTGATTTAGGTTATGAAGGATATCCCAAAAGTGTATGTACATCCGTAAATAATGAAATTTGCCATGGAATTCCATCGGATCAGGTGATTTTAAAGGAAGGCGATATTGTTAATATTGATTGCACAACAATTTTCCATGATCATTATGCCGATGCAAGTCGTATGTATTGTGTTGGAAAAGTTTCCGATGAAGCAAAACGTTTGGTTGATGTAACCAAAGAATGTTTAGAAATTGGTAAAGCGGCTGTACGTCCTTGGGGACATGTAGGTGATATTGGAGCTGCGATTCAAGAACATGCACATAAAAATGGTTATAGTGTTGTTCGTGAATTTTGTGGACATGGTGTAGGAAATGCCTTTCATGAAGATCCATATGTTATGCATTATGGAATTGCTAATACTGGTATGGTTCTTGCGCCAGGTATGGTCTTTACCATTGAGCCAATGATTAATCAAGGAAAAGCAAGTTTATTTGTTGATCAGAAAAATGGATGGACGGCTTATACAAGTGATGGAAAATTAAGTGCACAATGGGAAAATACTCTTCTTGTAACAGAAAAAGGTATTGAAGTACTTGCCTGGTAATGCGTAAGTTTTCGATAAAATTTGCATTTTAATTTTGTTATGATTATTATAAATGAGTGAAAGGAAGGCTGATTATGGCAAGTAAAAAGGAAAAGTGGACACAAGAGCAATATGCTACTCGTTTACAAGAAATGAAACAAGAAGCACATGACAAAATGTGGTTATATATTGAAGTGAATGCGAAAGAATTCAACGAAGAATGTGAAGCTAAAGTTAAAAATTTAACGCCATGTTGTAAAGCTATGCTTGCAGCAATGCTTGAAGGAGACGGCTTCATTGTTGAACCAAAAATTCGTACAAAAGTAGCTGGAAGCTTAACGATCCGTTATTATGTGGATAATTTAGATCCAAGTCGTAGAACATATCAAGAAGCTTTACAAGATCAAGAATAAAAACGATACCTAAATTAGATATCGTTTTTTTTTAAATTAATTTTAATTGTTTGAAGGCATAAAATAAGCCATTGCTTAAAATATCTTTTGTGACAAAATCTGTCTTTTCTTGAATTTCTTTTTTCGCATTTCCCATCGAAACAGAATAATCGGCTGCTTCAAACATGCTTAAATCATTTTCACTATCACCAATCGCAATTGTTTCATATTGATTTCCATAATAATTTTTAACCATTTGAATAGCGGTTCCTTTGTTATGTTTGGCATTAGTGATTTCACCTGTTTCAATTCCAAACATTGTTAATTCAGAACCAGGTTGGATTCCTTTTTCAATAATAGAAATAGGTACATGATTTGGATTACATAGAAAGAGTTTCATAAACTGTTGATAATCTTTTTTGGAAGCTTTAGAAATATCTTCAAGAATTAAGAAACGATTTAAAGTTTCACCATTTTCTTCCAATTCAAATCGTTTTAAGAAATAATCTCGGTTAATTTGATCAACATAGACACGTGCACTTCCTTCAACAGATAATCCAACTTTTTGTTCACTAAGATAGTGCACCATTTTTTGAATATCCTTTTCATTTAAAGGGTCATAAAGAATGGTTTCATTTCCTATATAAATTTCACTTCCAGCCGAGAAACAAGTTCCATTTAATTGTAATGGAAGTAGAGTTGTAATACCTTCACAATAGGTACGTCCAGTATTTGTGAAAATAATATGTCCATTCTCTTTTGCTTGTTGAATGGCTGATAAAGCAGAAAGAGGAATTTTTTCATTTACCCATAGGGTTCCATCTAAATCTAAAAATATTATTTTTTTCTTCATATCATCATCCTTCTTGCTTATTATCGTAGAAATTAAATTTAAATTCAACTCAAATAAGAGTAAAATATGGGTATGAAAAAACCAATCACAATTACAATTTCACGTC
>CAVBLW010000005.1:0-7716 GCA_963596085.1 Bacteroidaceae bacterium
AAATGATACAAGAAGAAAGTATGAATAAAGGTATAAAAATTGGACAAAAAGAAGGAAAAGAAATCGGACGAGCAGAAGGCCAAATGAATACAACTTTTAAGGCTGCTTTATCAATCGTAGAAGAATTTCATGTTGACTTTAAAAGGGCACTGATCGTATTAAAAATAACAAACCCAAAAGAACAAGCAATCTATTTAGAAAAGTATAAACATTTAAACAATGATCATTAATTATGGCACTTTAAAATTAGATAGCATCTAATAAAATGAACCTTTAGAAATTAATGAAACGAAAAGAGAAGCTAGGGCAATTACCTGGCTTCTTTTTTGTCTTTATTTTTCTTTCAATTTGTTGGCATAAAAACTATTGGAGCAATTAATTAGCAATTCAACTTTTAGGTCCATAAAAATTGAAATGGTATGGGGAGAGTAACTATTCTTGGTTGATCAATCAATGAAAGGAATTATGTTTTACATTTGTATCATCAGTTTTTTTATTGTATCTAGACTCATACCATATTGACTATAAATGGAATAAGCATATTTTTGATCATGCCAAATGGCTAAATTATAAGCATCTTTGGATTTATTAAAATTTAATGCTTTAATCGTTACTTTACAATGATGAATTGTTTTCTTTTTTTGTAGGGCATAATCGTTGTAATCTCCAGAAATATCTTTTTTGCCTTTTCCTTTACGAAGAACAAAGGCGTTCTCTCCATAGTTAACTTGCCAAATCTTTTCTTTTTTGAGATATCCAATATAAGAGATGGATTCTAGTTCTATTTCATTTGGAATAGAAGAAAGAGAAAAAGAGGATTGTTTGGAAGCTTCTTCAATTGAGGAATATTCAATCCAAGGATTCGCAAGATTGCTTTGACTTTGTAGGCCAAATGACAAAGAAAGACATAAGACTATTTTCCAAATCATTGCATTTCTTCCAATGTTTGTTCAAGGGCTTTACCTGCAAGAAGACAAGTATATAAACAGCCTTTTAAAGGATCGTGATGAACTGCTTTAACGTGGGCACAATCTAAAGCGCCTAGTTCTTTTTTGAAGTTTTGGTTCAATTTTACGATCATTGGACGTAAAGTTGGAAGAGTATCATGAGCTTTTGTTTGGCAAAACATTTTAGATAGAGCTGCAATGCATCCAACTAAAGCACCACATGTACTTCCAATAAACATACCACCGCCAAAGCCAGCCATAAGACGCATATCATCTTCATTGATTTGAAGTTGATAGACATCATTACAAGCATGTAATAAGGTTTCTGAACAATTATAACCTTGGGTATAATACGTTTTAATTTTATCTTCGAGTTGTGTCATATCTACCTCCTATTTTCCTAAACAGAATTTTGAGAACAATGTATCTAATAAATCATCCCGATGAACTTCACCTAAGATTTCTTTTAAATGATTATGGGCGGATTGAATATCAATTTCCACTAAATCTGGTTCAACGCCCATTATCATTGCTTCTTTCGCTTGGAGCATTTCTTGTTTTGCGTTATTTAATAGGCCAATTTGTCGTTCATTGGAAAGTAAAGGTTCTTCTAGTAAAACATCTTCTTGATAGAGTTTTTTCATGGCATCAAGCAATTGATCAATGTCTTTGTTTTGGGCACTAATCCAGATTTGATCATTCTTTTGATCAACGATATCTTTTTTATTGTAAACAATGATGCGATTCTTATATTTTGTCTTTTCAATTAATTCTTCATCTTCTTTAGAAAGTGGTTTAGAACCATCTAGAACGAGAATAACTAATTGAGCTTGATTCAGCTTTTCAAGTGATTTTTCAATTCCAATTTGTTCAATGGCATCTTTTGATTCATGTAAACCAGCGGTATCAATTAAATTAAATTGGGCAGGACCAATATGAATTTGTCCTTCGACAATGTCTCTTGTCGTTCCTGCAATATCTGTAACAATGGCTTTATCTTCTTCTAGAAGGGCATTTAATAACGAACTTTTACCAACATTTGGTCGTCCAATCAAAACGGTATCAATCCCTTTTTTAGCCAATTGGCCACATTGTGCTCGATTTAAGATTTCATCCAATCGTTCTAACCATTGATTAACCAAAGGTAAAAGATGATCATTGGTTAATTGTTCGACATCTTCATATTCTGGATAGTCAATATTCACTTCAATTTGAGCAATGATATTTAAAAGATCTTCGATTAAAGGATCAAGCAGTTTTTTAATACTGCCTTGAATGCCTTGAATGGCTAATTGACTTGCGGTATCATTTGTCGCTTCAATCATATCCTCAACGGCTTCAGCTTGGGAAAGATCAATGCGCCCATGATAGAAAGCTCTTTGGGTAAATTCACCAGGCTTGGCAAGTTGAGCGCCATGGCTTAAAACCAAAGCTAAAATCTTACGTGTGATATAAACACCACCATGACAATTGATTTCAACAATGTCTTCTGTCGTATAAGTTTTGGGTGCACGAAATACAGAGACTAATACTTCATCAATTACTTTTTCATGATCGATGATATGACCATAATGAATGGTATGGCTTTTGGCATCTAGAAGGTTTCCATCAAATATCTTTTGAACAATGGAAATTGCGTCTTCACCAGATACACGAACAATAGAGATGGCACCTGGACTTAAGGCAGTGGATATGACAGCAATGGTTGAATCAAACATAAATTTCCTCTTTTCTATGATGTATTTTAGCATAAAATAGAAGAAGCAATATAGGAGATGACTATGGAAATTTATACACAAGATCAAAAAGAAGAAATTATTCAGGCTTTTAAAAATCATAAAGTTTTGGCATTGCCTACAGATACGGTATATGGAGTAGGGGTTTTATATGGAGAAATCGAAGATTTAAAACGACTAAAGCAGGCAAAACACCGTCCAGAAACCAAAGCTATTCCAATGATGGTAGCAAATTTAGAACAAATGAAAAAGATTGCGAAAGTTGATAAAAGAACAAAAAAAATTGTGGAGAACTTTTTACCAGGCCCACTTACTTTGGTTTTGCCTGTACAAGATGATTTTAATTTAGAATTTACGAACGGTATGAAAACAGTCGCTTTAAGAATTCCGGATGAGCCTTTTGTCTTATCTATTATGGAAGAATTAGACCAAGCGCTTTGTGTTTCAAGTGCCAATGTTTCAGGTAAACCAGCAGCTATCACACAAAAAGAAGCCATTGAAAATTTACCTAATATTGATGGAATTATTCAAGGAGAATGCAAACAAATGCAAGCAAGTACAATTGTTGATTGTACACAAGAAAGTTTAAAGATTTTAAGAGAAGGTCCAATTTCTTTGGAACAATTAAATCAATTGACAAAAGGTCAATAATTTTATAAGATACATCCGTTAAGGCGTTGAACAGACGAGTACTTTTTAGTAAGACAAAAGAGAACTGATGGATGGTGCAAATCAGCTGTTAAGCTAATTAGGAATAAAAACTGGGAGCTATATGTATTTCCTGCATTAAAGGAAGAAGAGGTCTTTTGGCAACAAAAGATAAAATAGGGTGGTACCACGAACATTTCGTCCCTTGGGAGAATGTTCGTGTTTTTTTATGAGAAGGAGATAAAAATGAAACAAAAATTAACGCAACAAGAAAAAGTTCGTCGCGACAAGATGCAAGATTTAATCGATATGGGCATTGATCCATTTGGCCAAGCTTTTAAAAGAGATGCAAAATGTGGTGAAATCACAAAAGAATATGAAGGATATACGAAAGAAGAATTAGAAGAAAAAGATGTACATGTAACCATTGCAGGAAGAATCATGCGTAAACGTCGTCAAGGAAAAGCTGGATTCATGAATCTTCAAGATGTGAGTGGAGATATCCAAATTTATTGCCGTAAAGATGTTTTAGGTGATGATCAATATGAAATCTTTAAGAAAAATGATATTGGAGATATCGTTGGAATTGAAGGTTTGATTATGAAAACAGATCATGGACAATTATCCATTCGTGCAATGAAATATACCCACTTATCAAAAGCATTACGTCCATTGCCAGAAAAATTTCATGGTCTAACCGATACGGAAGAACGTTTCCGTCGTCGTTATGTCGATTTAATCATGAATCCAGAAGCAAAAAAAGTTGCTTTAACACGTCCAAGAATTATTCGTGCCATTCAAGAATATTTAGATGGACAAGGTTTAATGGAAGTGGAAACGCCTGTTTTACAACCGATTTTAGGTGGGGCAGCAGCTCGTCCGTTTGTAACGCATCATAATACATTAGATATGGATTTCTATTTACGTATCGCTACGGAATTGCCTTTAAAACGATTGATTGTTGGTGGATTAGAAGGCGTATATGAAATTGGTCGTTTATTCCGTAACGAAGGAATGGATGCAACCCATAACCCAGAATTTACAACCGTAGAAGCCTATGTTGCATATAGTGACTTACATGGCATGATGGATTTAATTGAAGGAATGTTTAAATCCGTTTCAAATAAAGTTTTAGGAACAACAGATATTACTTATCAAGGTTGTGAACTTCACTTAGGACAACCTTTTAAAAGAGTGACGATGTGTGAAGCCATTAAAGAAAAAACAGGTATTGATTTCAAAGCTGAAATGACTTTTGAACAAGCATGTGCTTTAGCAGAAGAACATGGTATTGAATTAGAAAAGAAACATAATTCCGTTGGTCATATTATCTCTTTATTCTTTGATAAATATGTGGAAGAAACCATTGAACAACCAACCTTTGTTTATGAATATCCAATTGAAATTAGTCCATTGGCAAAGAAGAATAGTGAAGATCCACGCTTTACCGATCGTTATGAATTATTCATTTGTGGACATGAATATGCGAATGCCTTCTCTGAATTAAATGATCCAATTGATCAAAGAGAACGTTTTGAAAAACAATTGGAATTACGTGAACTTGGAGACGATGAAGCCAATGAAGTAGATACAGATTATGTAGAAGCTTTAGAATATGGTATGCCTCCAACGGGAGGTGTAGGACTTGGAATTGACCGTTTTGTGATGTTGTTAACTGATCAATCAACGATTCGTGAAGTCTTATTATTCCCGCACATGAAAAATAAATAGTTTTTCGATTGAATAAAACGCTTTATATAAAGGACTTTGCTTATTTAAATAGGGTCAAAATAGGCCTGAAAAAGCATCATTTTTGCTAAAAATCCCGCAAATTTCCCGCAAAAAATTAATTTAAGACCAAAAAGACCACGAAACTTCGGAGTATAGAAATGTATTTCGGAGTTTTTTATATCTAAACGAGGAAAGGATAATGGAAGATGGCGTTGCTATGCAATGATATAATTATGTTGAGAATAGGTGGATAGCGTAGCAACGAATGCGACAGACTGAAAATCTATTACATAAGAAATATCGATGGTTCGAATTCATCCGTTTGATGGATAGAGTGATATTCCGCAAAAAATCAAAGTAACGTTGATATATTGCGGAAGAGAATTTATAATATGCGGTAGATAGAAAAGCGAATCTTAATAAAAAAGGATTGGAGTTGAACCGATGAAGAACTGTAAGCAAGTAGCACTGGAATGGGGATTATCAGAACGTACCATTAATAATTTTTGCAAAACAGGTAAGATTGAAGGAGCTATAAAAGTAGGCAGAAGGTGGCAAATTCCTGATGCGGTTAAGAAGCCAATTGATGGAAGAATCAAATCTGGCAAATACGTTAGTCAATCAGCTAAAGTGAAAAGAAAACCATTACCGATTGGAATCTCTGATTATATTAGAGCACAGTCGGATTATTACTATGTAGATAAGACTTTGTTTATAAAGGAGTTCCTGGATCAGAAGCCTTTCGTCTCTTTGTTCACAAGGCCAAGAAGATTTGGAAAGACATTGAACATGGATATGCTCAGAGTCTTTTTTGAAATTTCAGAAGAGGATACTAGCAAATATTTTGAAGATAAAGCAATCTGGCGATGCGGCGAGGAATATTGCAAGCATCAGGGAAAATATCCGGTTGTATTCCTTACTTTCAAGGATGTTAAGTTCGATTCCTGGGAAAAAACTTTAGATAAGATTAGGGATCTTTTGCAGGAGGAGTTTGGAAGACATCAGGAACTTGCAACCAGTGAAAAGCTTGCAGAGTATGAAAAAGCGTATTTTGCAAGAATCATAAATGGTGGCGCATCAGAAGTTGATTTGAGTGCATCGTTAGCCAAGCTGTCTCAAATGCTTGCCAAGCATCATGGCATAGCACCTATTATTATTATCGACGAATATGATACACCGATTCAGGAAGGTTATTCCAAAGACTTCTACGATGAAATCATAGGATTTATGAGGAACTTTTTTTCAGGAGCATTTAAAGATAATAAAAATCTAACTTATGGATTTATGACAGGTATTCTTCGAATTGCCCAAGAGAGTATCTTTAGTGGACTCAACAACCTAACAGTGAATTCTGTGATGGATGACGAGTATGATCGATTCTTTGGGTTTACGGCTTCAGAAGTTAGAGATATGTTGGAATATTATGAAGTAGTTGATAAAGAGGAAGAACTTAAAAATTGGTTCGATGGATATTTGTTCGGATCTACAGAAATCTATAATCCCTGGTCTGTTATCAATTACGTTTCAAAAGGATGTATCCCTCAGGCTTATTGGGTAAATACCGGAAAGAATGAGATTTTGGAAGATGTTCTTAAGCTAGCAACAGACAATGTTACAGAAAAACTATATTCTTTACTGAAAGGAGAAAAGGTGATTGCCAGAATTGACCAGAATGTTGTTTACAGATCTCTTTCAGAGGATCCAGAAAACATTTATAGCTTATTGTTAGTAGCCGGATATTTGAAGATTCTAAAGAAGGAATTGCAAGCAGATGGTTCATACTTGTGCGAGGCAACGATTCCAAACAGGGAAATTATGGCAGTATATAAAAGTGAGATTTTAGCGCACTTGTTACAGATTGGTGCAATTACAAGAACAACTGCGAATAAGATTGCAGAAAGTCTTTATGCGAATGATTATAAGAAGCTGCAGAAGGCCATCACTGAATATATGGATAAATCCATTAGCTTTTATGATGCTGGAGCTGAAGGATTTTATCATGGATTGGTGCTAGGTCTGATTGCTTTGATGGATAATCAATATAAGATCAAGTCAAACAGAGAGTCTGGTGATGGGCAATATGATATTTGTTTACTTCCAAGAGAAGACAGGTATCCTGGAATCATTATGGAACTTAAATGGAAAAAGGACTTGAGTGAAGATAAACTTCTAAAACTTGCAGATGAAGCGTTAGCTCAGATTGATGAAAATCGATATGATGCAGAAATGAAGACAGATGGCGTTCAGAATATTTTAAAATTCGGAATTGCATTTTCAGGAAAGAAAGTCACTGTTAAAACAAAATCAACTGAATAGAATAGTCCAGTCTAGGGTATTGGAATTTAAATGAATTTCAATGTCTTAGGCTGCTTTTTAGGAGCTTAATGATTAAAAGTTCTTATAAAACGATAGGCTATAAGTTGTCAGGATAGGGTATGATACAAATGTTAGAACAGACTAACAGCAAAAAAAGGGTGATGAAATGTCAATGTCATTAAGTTAAGCTTTGATTAACTATTAAAAATGTGAATTATATTAAGTTAAGCTAAGATGGTCATAAAAACTACTTTAGCTTTTTTGATCATTGACTGTATTTCTTAATCAATTCGATTTTCAGACATGACGAAAAGACAATTTTTATCGGTTTAAAAAAT
>CAVBLW010000006.1:0-8602 GCA_963596085.1 Bacteroidaceae bacterium
ATTTTTAGATAAAGAAATAGAAAAGGAAGTGAATACAATGTGTAATTTAGGAGAAGCGTATCGTGAAGAATTTTTAAAGGAAGGTCGTATAGTAGGCCATCAAGAAGGTTTGCGAGAAGGACGTGAAAAAGGTTCAATGGATGCAAACTTTAAAGCTGCATTATCTATAGTTAATAAATTACATTTAGATTTCAAAGGTGCTTTGATAATTTTAGATATCACAGAACCAAAAGAACAAGACATTTATATGAAAAAGTATGCAGTTTTAAAAAATCATTAATCCTACAAATCTCAGATGGAAGCAATCCCACTAAAGTTGGTCAATGAAATTGTTGAATTTCACTGACCTATCGAGGTGGGTTTTTATCTGATTAATCTGAGATTTTTAATTGACTTTTCATTCTATTAATATATACTAATCATAAATAGTTCGTTCGCGAACGAACTATTTAATGAGAGGTTATATATGAATCAAAAATATCTTATTCAATTTCGTACTTTATTTAAGGAAATGCGCTCTTTTTTACCTATGCCACCAGAAAATGGATTAAAACTGGATAATATTTCACAATGGATGGTTTTGGCTTATTTGGTTGAAAATGAGGAAATCGAAATTACCCAAAAAGATATCGAACGAGCAATTCATCGTTCAAGAGCAACGGTTTCAGGGATTTTAGATACCTTAGAAAAAAAGGGTATGATTATTCGTTCTATTTCTAAAAAAGATAAGCGAAAAAAAATCATTACCTTATGTCCACGGGTTTTAAAATCATGTCAAAGTGCTAGACAAAGTTTTGAATATGCTGAAAAGATATTGATTCGAGATATACCGAGTGAAGATTTAGAAGTTTTTGATTCTGTTATTGAAAAGATGATCGAAAACTTAAAAAAGGAGAAGTCAAATGTTTAAGTTGTTAAAAGAATATAAAGCAAAGGAATACTTTTGGATCTTTGTTGTTTTTCTTCTTGTTTGTATTCAGGTTTTTTTTGATTTAAAACTTCCAGATTATATGTCAGAAATCACGCAATTAGTTGAGACGGATGGAAGTGAAATGGCGGATATTCTTCGAAATGGGATGTATATGATTGCTTGTGCATTCGCAAGTTTATTATCTGCAATCTGTGTTGGATATATCGCAAGTAATTTATCCGCTACTTTATCTTTAAGAGTTCGTAAGGCTTTATTTAATAAAGTGGAACAATTGAATCTAGAAGAATTAAATCACTTTTCAACTGGAAGCTTAATTACTCGTTCAACAAACGATATTACGCAGATTCAAATGTTTGTAGCTATGGGCTTACAAATGATTATAAAAGCCCCCATTACCGCAATATGGGCAGTAACGAAGATATTGAATAAGTCTTGGCAATGGTCTGCGGCAACCAGTGTTGCTGTATTGGTCTTATTGCTTACTGTTTTTTGTATCATGAGCCTTGTTCTTCCGAAATTTAAAATTACTCAAAAATTAACGGATCAAATCAATAAAATTATGCGCGAGAATTTAATTGGTATTCGTGTAGTGCGTGCTTTTAATGCCGAGGAATATCAAGAAAAGAAGTTTGATCAAGCCAATGAAGACTTAACGAATACGCAATTGTTTACGCAAAAATCGTTGGCTGTTTTATCACCAGTTATGTATCTAGTAATGTATTTTTTAACATTATTTATTTATTTTATGGGTGCTTATCTAATTGAAGGTGCATTGATGGTTGATAAATTATCTTTATTTGGCGATATGATTGTATTTTCAAGTTATGCGATGCAAGTTATTATGGCTTTTTTAATGCTAGCAATGATTTTTATGATTTGGCCAAGAGCTCAAGTTTCTGCAAGTCGTATTAATGAAGTACTTGAAACGACCATTTCAATTCAAGAAGGTGATTTTTCTGATCAAACCGAACAAAAAGGAACGATAGAATTTAAGAATGTTAGTTTTCAATATCCCGGGGCTGAAGCTCCAATTTTGAATCACTTGAATTTTAAAATTCAACAAGGACAGACGGTTGCTTTTATTGGATCAACTGGATCTGGAAAAAGTACTTTAGTGAATTTAATTCCTCGATTCTATGATGTTAGTGAAGGTGAAATTCTTGTAGACGGACATAATGTGAAGGAATATTCGGAAAAAACTTTACAAGAAAAAATCGCTTATATTCCGCAAAAAGCTGTTTTGTTTGAAGGGGATATTTATTCCAATGTTGCTTATGGAAAGAAAGCTGAAGGAGATTACTCTTTAGATCAAGTAAAAAAAGCAATTCAAATTGCGCAATCGGAATCATTTGTACAAGAAAAAGAAGGACAATATCATGCAAAGGTTGCACAACGTGGAAGCAATTTCTCTGGTGGACAGAAACAAAGGCTGTCTATTGCACGTGCCATTGCTAAGAATGCAGAAATTATGATCTTTGATGACTCTTTTTCAGCCTTGGATTATAAAACAGATGCAAAACTAAGAAAGGCTTTGCATGAACAGATGAAGGATACAACCGTTTTAATTATTGCAGCTCGAATTGGAACCATTCTTCATGCGGATCAAATTGTTGTATTGGATCAAGGAGAATGTGTTGGAATTGGTACACATTCTGAATTGATGGAATCATGTGAAGTATATCAAGAAATTGCCTATTCACAATTAAGTAAGGAGGAATTAGCCAATGCCTAGACCTTCAAGATTTACAAATGAAAAGTCAAAAGATTTTAAAGGTTCGATTGTTCGATTATTTAAAGAACTCAAACGATTTCATACTGGAATTTTGATTGCAATCTTATTTGCGATTGCTTCGAGTGTTTTATCGATTTCAGCACCGAATCGTTTATCAGAATTAACGGATGAAATAACGTCTGGATTGGTCGTTGAACAAGACAATATGAAAGAAATTACGGAAAAAGTAACTGGACAATTAACACAAGAAAATATTCAATCCATTATGACTTCTTCGCAATTGAGCTTTCAAGAAAAACAAGAATTGATGAGTGCTTTTCAAACGGTTGATTTAAAGAATACAAAGAGTTCCATGCAGATGTTAGATCAATTGAGTTCGCATGAAAAGGAAGTCTTTTTTCCGGAAATAAAAGTAGATGGCACAAAAATTTCAAGTGAAGATCAAGTAGAATATTTAAAATTGATTTCAACCATGTCTAAGAAAAGTGATGCGAAAGCTTTATATAAAAAAGTTGATCAAATGCCAAAATCGATTCAAAGATTAATTAAACCACATATGAATTTTAAAATGATTAAGAAAATTGCGCTGATTTTAGCTCTTTTATATATTAGTAGTGCACTTTTATCTTATTTACAATCTTTGATTATGACTTATATTTCCAATGGTTTTGCCAAAGGCTTACGCACGGGTGTTTCTGAGAAAATTAATCGTTTGCCTTTAGCTTATTTTGATCGAAATCAAACGGGTGATTTATTAAGTCGAGTGACTAACGATATTGATACCATTGCACAGTCAATGAACCAATCATTAGGTATGTTGGTTTCAAATATCACTTTATTCTTTGGTACGTTAATTATGATGTTTGCGACCAATTGGATTATGGCTCTTACAGCAGTTGCTTCTAGTTTATTTGGATTTATCTTTATGATGATTGTTATGAAACGATCGCAAAAATATTTCCGTAATCGTCAATCTGCATTAGGTAAATTGAATGGACATATTGAAGAAATTTATTCTGGCTTATTGATTGTAAAGGCATATAATGCGAAAGAAAAAGCGGATGAAAAGTTTGATGAATTGAATAAAGAGGTCTATGAAGCCAATCGTAAGAGTCAATTCTTATCTGGTCTAATGATGCCAATGATGAGTTTTATAGGTAACTTTGCATATGCTGCGGTGTGTATCGTGGGGGCATTGTTAACGATGAATGATGTAATCACCTTTGGTGTGATTGTGGCATTTATGACTTATGTTCGTTTGTTTACTTCACCACTTGCACAAATTGCGCAAGCAATCACTTCTTTACAATCAACGGCTGCAGCAAGCGAACGTGTTTTTGAATTATTTGATGAAAAAGAAATGGAAGTGGAAGAGCAACAAGTGCTTAGTTTGAAAAAAGAAGGAAACATTTCTTTTGATCATGTTCGTTTTGGATATGATGCAAATCGTGTGATTATTCACGATTTTACGGCGCAAGCTCAATCAGGACAAAAGGTTGCGATTGTAGGACCTACTGGTGCAGGTAAAACGACCATGGTGAATTTATTAATGAAATTCTATGAAATTGATCATGGAGACATTTTAATTGATGGAACTTCTATTCATGATTTAACAAGAGAAAATGTGCATGATTTATTTACAATGGTTTTACAAGATACTTGGCTTTTTGAAGGTAGTGTACGGGAAAATATCGCATATAATCACTCCAATGTAACGGATGAAAGAATTTGGGAAGTATGTGATCGAATAGGTTTATCCCATTTTATTAAATCACTTCCACAAGGTTTGGATACCATATTAAATGATGAGCATGCAGTTTCAGTTGGTCAAAGACAATTGATCACGATTGCTAGAGCTATGGTTGAAGAAAAACCATTCTTGATTTTAGATGAAGCAACCTCAAATGTTGATACACGTACCGAAGAATTGGTACAAAAAGCAATGGATCTTTTAATGAAAGGAAAGACATCCTTTATTATTGCTCATCGTTTATCAACGATTCGAAATGCAGATTTAATCTTAGTTATGGATCAAGGAGATATTATTGAACAAGGTAATCATGATTCTTTGATGGAAGAAAAGGGCTTTTATGCCAATTTGTATAACTCACAATTTGCATTATAAAAAGAAAAGACTTTGGCTTAGGATTCGTCAAAGTCTTTTTTCTTTTTGTTTTTTTCCCATTCAATTTGAATATATAAAATACGACTAGCAATTTCACGAAGAATGTGTTTAAAACGATATTCTGGATACCAAGCTGCACTATAGTCTTTAAAAAAATTTCTTGCGATTGCACAAGCACGTCGTGCATGACAACTACTCGTTAAGATTAAAACATCATGATCTTGGATGATTTCTTTTGAAAAGGTGAAGTTTTCCCAGGTATTTTGCGAATTTGATTCACAAATTATAGGCAAGGGGCATCGATCCAAAATATAATTTTTCATTTCGATGGCTTCTTTATATTGATTTTTTACTGCGCCACCACTAATTACTAGCGTTTCAAAATGATGTTTATTATATTCTTCAATGGCTAGTTCGCATCGCTTTTTTGCGGATGTACATAGACTTCCATCACTATGACATGGACAACCAAGTAATAAGGCATAGGTATAAATATTTTTTTGTTCCGGAATGGGCGGGAAATAATAACGATGGATGCCTAATAGAAGAAGTACGATAAAGATGATAAATAATAAAATCATGGATGTAAAACTTCCTCTCTTTGAATCTTATTTTTCATAACACTATTGTACAATGTGAGTGTTTTACTTTCAATTGTTTGCTCAAAGGCGGATAATTGATGAAATTTTGTTATAATTTTTTTGTTTTTATTTTGTTTCAGTATTTTTTGTCCAATCGAATCAAAGCCTAACACTTGTACTTCATTAAAATGAAGATTTTTCATCTCACTTTTTTTAATTTGAAGAAGGATCATCAAACAAGTTCTTTGGATGCGAGCTTTGGTATAAGTTTTTGAAATTGCGGCTTGTAAAAAAGAGTCCCAATCTGGATTGTTAGCCGCTTTTTTTAAACGATATTCAATCCCTTCGTTGACTAAAAAATAAGAAGATAAATCACTAGCACTGCTCAAAAGTAAGAAGGTTTGTAGGTAAGGATAGTAATTTTGCCAATTTTGCTCTTGATGGAAATAAGCATCAAATTGTTTTCGCTCTCCATTGAAAAATGCATTACGAATGGAAGTAGCGGATTCAAAGTTTGGATTCCGAGCAATCGGAATGGCTTGAATCCCATTTTTTTTACACTCTTGTAAATAATGTAAGCCGAGTAAGTCATTTGCTTGAATACGCTCAGGCAAAGTTTGATGTAGACTTAAGTTTGGTTTGACTTTTTTTGATTGAATTAAATCATTCCATTCTTCAAGTTGTGTAAGTGAATGGCATTCGGATCCAAAACAAAGCGAATCAATGCCTAAATAACTTAAAGATTCTATGGCATACTTAGCAAAATATTCGGCACTTTGACAAGTAAAATGGGCTGGAAGCTGACAAACGAGATTTGCGCCATACGTTAAAGCAAAGTTGGCTTTATCGTTAGGTTTTAATAAAGAAGGTAAACCTCTTTGACTATAATAAGCACTAAGAATGACTACAATCGCATCAAATTGATTTTGAATAGATTGCAATTGATAGATATGCCCTTGATGAAAAGGATTGTATTCAGCAATAATTCCACAAATTTTCATAAAAATATTTTAACACAACTGGATTTTAGCTTTCAAATTTGTTAAAATAGTAAAGGTCTGTGATGAATGGTTGACATTCGTGATGGCTTTTATTATAATATCAAATGCGACATGAGGTGAAGATCGTGAAATTTACGAAGACAGATTTTATAAAATCAAAAAATGGCATCATTTTAATTGATGAACATTTAGCGGTTGAAGAGAACGATCTCCTTCATCATACTCAAGTCAAGTCCATACCTGAAGTACATGTTACAGGTACTTTACAGTTTGACGGAAAATCACTCGTTTTCTCAGAATTGGATATGGACGGTGTGATGATCGTCCCGGATTCCATTACATTAGAGGATCTTGAAGTGACATTTGACACAAAGTCGCAAACAACGTATTCATTTGTTCGTCTTGAAGAAGAAGCAGATGATGAAATTATCGTCGTGAAAAAAGATACGATTGATTTGAATCCTGAAATCTTTCAAGCTATTCTTTTTGAAGCACCCATGAGTCTTACAAGAGTTTCCAAAGAGGATTATCCAAGTGGGAATGGTTGGAAAGTTATGAGTGAAGAAGATTTGGAAGATGATCAAGATAAAATTGATCCACGATGGGAAAAGTTAAGTGAATTCAAACTGGATGATGACTAGGAGGTGCGAGCATGGCAGTTCAACAAAGAAGAGGTTCTAAAACACGTAAGAACAAACGTAGAACTCACTACAAATTAGTACCACCAACATTGGTACGTTGCCCTAGCTGTGGCGAATACAAATTAGCACATAAAATGTGTGAATGTGGTGAATACAACGGACGTCAAGTTGTAGAAAAATAAGTTTTTATAGAATTGGGACTTTTATAAGTCTCTTTTTTATTTGCCAAAAATTTGATTCAATTTAAGTTATGTTTAAACTAAAAGAATTATTCTTAAGCATAGAGGTATAAAAATGATTGTTGAATTAAGTGAAGATGAATTTAACGCATATGCGTGCAAACAAGAAGATAGTATTTTCTTTCAAAGTTCCTATTGGGGAAAATTGAAAGAACAAACAGGATGGATTTATTATTTGGTTGGATATAAAGAAAACGATGAAATCAAAGGTGTTTCTATTTTATTAGCCAAAAAAGCGCCAATTATTGGGAAATATATTTTTTATTCGCCAAGAGGCTATTTAATTGATTATAACGATCTTGATTTTGTGAAAAAGTATTCGGATGGCATTGTTCAATTTGTGAAAGAGCATAAAGGGATATTTATTAAAATCAATCCAGCTGTGATTTATCAAGAAAGAGATATTAATGGGGATCTTGTTGAAAATGGAATGAATCATAAAAAGTTAGTTCATTTTTTACAAGCTGAAGGATATGAACACACGGGTTTTACAAAGGTTTATGGTAAAGATTTAGAGCCAAGATGGATTTCTGTATTGAATCTTGAAGGTAAGACAGTTGATGGATATAAAAAAGGATTACATAAAACAACGCGTTTGAATGTGAATAACTCTTATAAGCATGGATTGAAATTGACACAAATTGATAAGAGTCGAATGGATGAATTCAAAAAATTAATGGAGCATACAGGAGAAAGAAGAGGTTTCTTAGATCGTCCAATTTCTTATTATAATCATATGTATGATGTATTTGGTGACCATATTAAAATTATGTTGGTTGAATTGGATGTGGACGCTTCCATTTCTTCTTATCAAACAAAAAAAGAGCAATTAGAAAAGAAATTGGATCGTGAAACATCAAAAGAAAAAGTGAAAGAATCTTTGGTTAAAGAGTTGACAAAACAAGCTGTAGCCGCGGATAAGAAAATTGATGAAATGAAACAAATCAAAGAAGAGTATGGATCAAATGTAGTGGTTGCAGGTGGCCTTTTTATGATATTTGGAAAACAAGTTGTTTCTTTATTCGGAGCAAGTTATCGACAATTTATGAAATATAAAGGGCAATACTTCTTGAATGATCAAATGATTCGCTATGCGATTGAAAATGGATACAAACAATATAATTTTTATGGTATTACAGGTGAGTTTGATGAAGAGTCACCAATGTTTGGTTTATTTGATTTTAAACGAGGTTTTGGTGCCTGTGTCGAAGAGTTGGTTGGAGAATTCACCTATGTGACAAATCCATTCTATAATAAAATATACAATACAATGTTTAAGGCCTATCGAACAATTAAAGATCAAAAGGTAAAAAAATAAAGAACGAAAGCTTCTCAAAAAGGGAAGCTTTTTT
>CAVBLW010000007.1:0-117439 GCA_963596085.1 Bacteroidaceae bacterium
GCGATGCAATTGTTGCTGCAGACCAGTTAGCATTGACCTGAGCAATAGCCATCAAAGCCATATCTACTTGAAGCTCATCTAAATTGTTTTGTTTACGTAATTCATTGCATTTTTTCAACCATTTAATAGAGGCTTGCACATTTTCTAGACTCGTAGCATCGTTTGTTGCTCCAATATTTGTATAGTCAGCTAATTTACCTTTTGGATTATTTAAGATTTCAACCGCTGTTGTATCACCAATGGATTCATAATAACCTTTGATTCCACTTTCTAAGCGACTAATTTCTGTTGCATATTGTTTTTCAAACTCATCCAATTCTTTTTGTGCTTGATCTTTTGGACTTGATGCATTCTCATAGGCTGCTTTTGCTTTTTCATAGGCTTCATTTGCCTTATTTGCTTCTTCTTGCGCTGTTGCAATTTTCGAAGTTAATGCATCAATTTCATCCTTTTTACTTTGTGCAGCACTCGTTGCCTGATTAAATGCTTTTTCTGCTTCAGTAACTTTTGTACATGATGTATTATAATTATTTTCAGCATTTGTTAATGCGTTTGAAGCATCATCCGCACTTTGTTGAGCTGCCTGTGCAGTAGCACTCGATTCATCATAGGCTTTTTGTGCACTCGCAACAAAAACTTTTTTTAATTCTACGCCTTCCGACTGAGTAGTCACATTTAATTGTGCTTTATAAAGATCTGATTCTACTTCGGCTTTCTTCTCATCCGAATAACTATTATAATTTTCTTCTGCTTGGATTAAAGCTTCTTTTGCTTCGTTATATTTACTTAAAGCATCATTGTATTCATTTTGGGCGGTATTAAGCGCAGTTTCAGCTTCACTTTGCGCACTCTTTGCATTTGTTAATTCTGTATTGGCTTTATCATATTCTGATTGTGCATTACTATAAGCTGTTTGCGCTTCTTCCTGTGCTTTTTTTGCTTCTTCTAATTGCGTATTTAAATCTTCTGATTCATATTCTTTTAGTTGTGCTTGAAGATCGGTTAACTCTTTATTTTTTGCTTCTAATGTTTTTTCGGCTTCCGATAAATCATTTTTCTTACTTTCTAAAGCTTTATTTTTTTGATCCAACTCTTCTTGTTTATCTTTAATTTGTTGATTTAAATCAGAAATATTTTGTAGGGTAGAATTAATTTCACTTTGAATCGTATTTGAAACTTCAACATTTTTAGCTTCGACTTGTCCAGTAATAGTTAGAAGCTTTGATTCAATTTGTGCTTTATTTGTTTCTGCTTGATTGAAAGTTTCATTTTTTTCATCATAATTTTGTTTACTTTGATCAAGATTTGTTTGCGCTTTTTCAACTGCTTCCGTTAATTTTTCTTTTTCACTTTTTGTTTCTTGATTTGTAATTTCTACATTTTCTTGGGCAAATACAGGCATTGTCGAAGGAATTGCTGTCGTACTAGCTGTTAGCCCACCAATTGTAGCCATTAATACTTTTTTCATTTGATTTGATTTCATATTGTAATCCTTTCTCTGTGTAAGTTATTTATATAAAGATTATAAATTTTGTTGGACATTTTTACAAATGATATTGGTATAAAAATATATTTCTTAAAATAAAAAGGTGATTTTCATCACCTCTTTATTCTTTTGACTTACGACGTTTGATTTCAACTAAAGCTAAACCCGATAATCCAAATACAGCTGCGGAAGAAAGTAGATTTGTTTCAAAGCTTGTTTGTACATCTTTTGATTGCTTATTCTTTTCTTTTTCATAAGCTTTTTTTGTTTCTGCTAATTTGCTTGATAGAGCACTTTGTTGTTCTAGCAATGAGGCAAGCTCTTGCATTTTTTTCTTAAGACTTTCATCTTTGATTGAAGATAAATCAGCCTTTGTTCCCTCTTTCAATACTTGATTGTAAACCGTTTTATAGCTTGTAATTAATTCGAGTTCTTCTTTTTTCTCTTTTACATCTTGCTTTAATTCCGTTAAGTCTTTGGATAAATCTTCAATTGATTGATTTAAGCTTTCAATCTTGCTATTTAAAGAATCAATTTCATCCTCTAATTCTGTAATTTCTTTATTTAAGCTTTCATATTGTTTCGAAAGTGAATTGTAGTAGTCCGTATCATAGGCATTGATTCGAGATTCTAAATCTTTTTCTTTATTAATTGCATTGCTTAAATTAGTCGATGCTTTTCTGAAAGTATCAGCTGCTTGTTCATATGCTGTTAATGCGTTATCTGCAGCAACCGATGCATTATATTCATCTTGTTTTCTTTGCGTTAACATTTCATATTCATATTCTAAATTATCCTTTGCATCATCAAATGTTTTCTGACATTCATCCAATTCAATTTTTGCTTGCGCTTTTTCATCTTCAGAACACGTATCGTATTTTACTTGCGCAGCGTTAAGATTTTTTCTCGCTTCTGTATATCGATTATTCGCATCATCATAATTTATTTGCGCAATTCTAGCCTTTTCCCGAGTCAATTCTGCTTCTTCTTTAGCACTATAATAAGCTTTTTCTGCATTATATAATGGAGTTTGCGCTTGTTCAAAATCAGTAATTGCTTGAGAGTGTTCTTGTTTTGCGATTGTCAATTCATCATTTAAAGATTCCAATGTACCATAATCATCGATTGTTTTTTGAAGAGTCGATTGATCCGATTTTTTGCTTTCTAAATCAGCTTTAGCTTGCTCTAAATCTAACTCTGCATTCTTTAAAGCTTCTGTTTTTTGATCCAATTCACTTTGTTTCGAATCGATTTCTTTATTTAATTTGGATATTTCAGCTGTTATTGAATCGATTTTGTTTTGAATTGTACTTTCAATTTCAGCCTTTTTATTATCTACTTTTACGTTAAGAGCTTGTAGCTCTTTTTCAAGTTGAGCCTTTTTGATTTCTAATTCTTTCAAGCTTTCTTTACTGGCTACTTCAGTCGTACTTTCTTGAGCGAAAATAGGCATGGTAGAAGGAATAACCATGGCACTTGCACTCAAACTAGCTAAGGTTGTGATAAATACTTTTTTCATTTGATCTGTTTTCATAATTTTCTCCTTTCTCTATCACTTATCTTTATAATTATTATAAAATCAGATGAAATTTTAAACAATGAAAAAAGGCGTAAAATTTACGCCTAGTCTTCTTTCTTTGTGATTGAAATCGATAATTCTTCTAATTGTTTTGGATCGACTTCCGATGGAGCCTTACTCATTGGATCAGATGCACTCGCATTTTTAGGGAACGCAATGACATCTCGAATGGAATCCGTTTCGGCTAAGATCATTGCGATTCGATCGAAACCAAAAGCCAATCCACCGTGTGGTGGTGTTCCATATTTAAAGGCTTCAATAAAGAATCCAAATTTATTTTGAATTTCTTCATCACTAAATCCTAAGATTTCAAAGATTTTCTTTTGAAGTTGGTTATCATAGATACGAAGACTTCCGCCACCTAATTCATAACCATTTAAGATAATATCGTAAGCATTTGCTTTTACTGAAGCAATATCCGTATCTAATAAAGGAATATCTTCTTCTTTTGGTTGGGTAAATGGATGATGACAAGCTGTAAAACGACCTTCTTGTTCTGACCATTCAAACATAGGGAAATCGGTTACCCATAAGAATGAGAATTCATCTTTCTTTTTCAAGCCTAATTCACTCGCAATCGCATTTCTTAAAGCACCTAAAACGGTACATGTACGCAACCATGCATCACTGACAATAAAGATGGCATCTTCATCTTTTAAAGATAAATGTTCATATAACGCTTTTACTTCCCCATCACTTAAGAATTTTCGTGCAGATCCTGTTAATTCTTGATCCTTTGCTTTTAAGATGACCAATCCTTTTGCACCATTTTTCTTTGCAAGATTGGTATATGCATCTTGTTTTTTACGAGATAGTCCTTGAGCAAAATTTTCTACTACAATCGCTTTGATTGAACCCTTTGCTTCAATACAAGATTGGAAAACTTTAAATTCTGTATCTTTAAAAAGATCGGTTAAATCTTGTAATTCCATTCCAAAACGATTATCTGGTTTATCCGAACCAAAACGATTCATTGCTTCATCATAGGTTAAACGTAAGAAAGGGGCTTGAATATCAATTCCTTTTACTTCTTTCATCAATTTAACCATCATTTCTTCCATCATGGTTTGAATTTCGACTTCACTTAAAAATGAGGTTTCAATATCAACTTGTGTAAAATCGGTTTGACGATCGGCACGTAAGTCTTCATCACGGAAACAACGTGCAAATTGATAATAACGTTCAAATCCTGAAATCATCAACAATTGTTTATATAATTGAGGGGATTGTGGTAAGGCATAAAAAGAACCGGGATGCACACGACTTGGCACCAAATAATCACGTGCCCCTTCTGGTGTTGATTTACCTAACATTGGTGTTTCGATTTCTACGAAATCTTGTCCATCTAAATATTCACGCATACTTTTAGAAATTTTATGACGCATGATTAAACGTTTTTGCATAACAGGACGACGTAAATCCAAATAACGATATTGCATACGTGTATCTTCTAAAGCATCGGTTTCATCTGCAATAATTAGTGGTGTAGTTTGCGCATCATTGATAATTTCGACTTCTTCGACTTTGACTTCCACTTCTCCAGTTGCAAGGTCTGGATTGGCGTCTTTTCTTTCTAGAACGGTTCCTTTACAATGAATCACATATTCATTTCGAATATTTTTGGTTTGTTCGGAAAAAGATTCATCAAAAACCAATTGGCAAATACCTGTACGATCTCTTAAATCGATAAAGACAAGTTGTCCAAAATTTCTTTTCTTCGCAACCCATCCAACAAGTTCAACGGATTGATTGACATGTTCGCGTCTTAATTTTCCATTTTCAATACTACGTAACATCTTATTCCTCCTCAAATAAAGTATCCATATATGTGATTAAATCATCATAAGCAACACTTTCTTGTTCTCTTTTCGCTAAATTTTTGACTGTAATCGTTTGCTTATCTTTTTCCGTATTTCCAATTAACAAAGCCGTTTTTGATTTTGCACGATCAACTGCTTTAAATTGTCCTTTAAAAGAACGGGACATCATATCCATTTCACAACGGAAACCATAGCTTCTCAATTTTGTTAAAACTTGGAAGGCATAGGTTTTAGCTTCTTGATCTAAGCACATCACATAACAATCAAGTCCTGGTTTTTGTGCTAATGGACCATTTTCTGCTTCTAAAGCAATTAATAAACGTTCCATACCAAGGGCCCATCCAATACCACTCATACCTTCTGGACCACCAAAATAAGAAATTAAACCATCGTAACGACCACCAGCTAAAACCGTAGATTGGGCACCCATTTCTTTATTTAAAGAAACAATTTCAAAAACTGTATGTGTATAATAATCCAATCCACGAACCAATTTATCATCTACTTCATATGGAATTTCTAAGGTATCTAATAAAGATAAAACGGTTTGAAAATATTCTTTACTTTCTTCATTTAAATAATCCGACATAATTGGTGCATTTTTCATGCAATCCATCTCATGATCTACCTTACAATCAAGAATACGTAATGGATTTTGTTCATAACGACGTTTACAATCGGAACATAAATCATCATAATACGGTTTAAAGTATTCCTTTAAGGCATTTCGATAAGCACTACGACTTTCATCATCACCTAAAGTATTAATACAAACTTTAATATCTTTTAGTCCAACTGTACATAAAATAGTATAAGCTAATACAATGGTTTCAACATCGACATAAGGGTTTTTTTCACCTAAGGCTTCCACACCAAATTGATTAAAAATACGAAGACGACCTTTTTGTGGACGTTCATGTCGAGCCATAGGTCCCATATAATATTGTTTTACTGGTAAATCTGGATTGGCATACATTTTGTTTTCGACAAAACTACGGACAACACCTGCTGTACCTTCTGGACGAATCGTTAAAGAAGTTTTTGAATTTTCTAATTGAAAGGTATACATTTCTTTATTGACCATGTCACTGGAATCATTTTCTCTTTTAAAGACATTCGTATTTTCAAAAATTGGTGTACGAATTTCATCATAATTGTATAACTCACAAACTGAACGCAATGTATTTTCTAATGTTTGCCATTGATAGGATGCATCTTTAAAGATATCTTGGCATCCTCTTGGAATTTTATAAGCCATATTTTCCTCCTTTAAAATATAAAAAAACGCCCTATCATAAGGACGTTATAAACGCGGTACCACCTTACTTTTCAAGACTATTCTTGAACGCTTAAGGTCTTAACGCAACCAACGGTCAAGCTTATTCACTTGACTCCTCCAAAGTGTCTTTCTATCTTTCCATATGAAACGTTTCACCTAACCGTTTCTCTCTAAAATATTTTCAGATAGTCTTCTTTTTCAACGGATTAATCATTTAAATTGTCAACGTTATGATAAACTTGTTGCACATCATCAACATCATCTAACATAGTAACTAAACGTTTAAATAATTCTTTGTCTTCCCCTTCTAAGGTAACTGTGTCATTGGCAACCATACGATCTTCGAAAACTTCATATTTACATTCTGGAATCAATTGATCAATAACGACCTTTGTATCATCTAGAACTGTAGGATCGGTTGTGATTGTCATATAACCATCTTCAACTTCAATATCATTTAATGCGATATCCGCTTCTAATAAAGCTTCCATCATCGCATCTTCATCTTCATATTTAATAACAATAACACCTAAATGTTCATAACCAAAAGATACGGAATTGGCAACGCCTAATTTGGCATGAGACTTATTAAAACAAGTTCTTAAATCACTGATTGTACGATTCGCATTATCGGTTAAGCAATCAATAATAATGGTTGAACCAGCATTTCCAAAACCTTCATAACGTGCTGAATTAAAACTTTCATCGGCACTTGATTTCGCTTTATCAATTGCACGTTTAATAACGTTTGCAGGCACATCATTTGCCTTTGCACGTTCAATTGCTTTTTTTAAAGTTTGATTCATATCTGGATTTGGGTCACCCGTTTTAGCAGCAACCAAAATCTCTTTTGAATATCTTGAATATACTTTTGCTTTCGCGTTTGCTGTTTTTTGCATTGCAGCTGCACGAACTTCAAAATGTCTTCCCATAATTTCACCTTCCAAATTTCTTTACTAGTATATCAATAGATCTTTTATTTTTCAATGCTTGCATATCTTTCGATTATTTTTTGTACCAAAGGATGTCTTACTACATCAATACTTGAGAATTCAACCATCTCAATTCCTTTAATTCCTTTTAAAAGTGAACAAGCTTGATGTAAACCGGATTCATGTTTTTTTAACAAATCAATTTGCGTCACATCCCCATTAATAATTAACTTTGTATGTTTACCCATACGAGTTAAAAACATCTTCATTTGCGCTTGCGTTGTATTTTGTGCTTCATCTAAGATGACAATGGCTTCATTTAAGGTACGTCCTCGCATAAAAGCAAGTGGTGCTATTTCAATCACTTGTTTTTCCATATAGCGTTCAACCAATTCAACGCCCAACATATCATATAAAGCATCATAAAGAGGTCGTAAATACGGATCGACCTTTTCTTTCATATCACCAGGTAAGAATCCTAAAGACTCTCCTGCTTCAACAGCAGGTCTAGTTAAAATGATTTTATTCACTTCATTTCTTTTTAGAGCAGCTACCGCATAAGCAACCGCAAGATATGTCTTTCCCGTTCCAGCTACACCGGTCGCAAAAATGATCTCATTTTTTTTAAGTGCTTCACAATATTGTGCTTGTCCTAAAGTTTTCGGATAAATTAATTTCCCAGTTTTTGTTTTTCCAATTGGAAGCAATTGTTCGGCTTGAAAATCTTTTAAACGATTGGCATCTGCTAATGAAATCAAATACATTAAATCTTGATGACTGAATCGATTTTGTATCTCGATCAATTGAAAACTTTGATTCACTAAATCAATAATTTGTTGATACAAATCACATTCTGTAAATTTTAAAGTCGAAGAACGCAACACAAAAGGGACCTTATAATGCTTCGATAAGACATCTAAATTAACATCTTGTTCACCTGCAAATGTTTGAATCTCTTCATAGCTATGATCTGATAAATCAATTTCGATCATAAACCTTCCTTCCTAAAGAAAAAAATCTGCATTAAATGCAGATTATTTCTTACCTCTACGTGCCTTACGTGCTGCTTCTGATTTTAATTTTCTGCGAACACCTGGTTTAACGTAAAATTCTCTTTTACGTGCCTCAGCAAGGGTTCCATTTCGAGAAACTTGACGTTTAAATCTTCTTAAAGCGTCATCCAATTGCTCGTTCTCTTTTACTACTACTTTTGGCATTCCGACATACCTCCCTTCCCGAGTCCTATTTGATTATAAAGGACAAGATTTAAAAAAGCAAATTCTTTTCAAAAAAAATTCATTCGGTCCTTATTTTGTTTGTTCTTTATTTAATTCACTAGCATAAATTGAATATTTTTCAATGCATTCTTTGGCAATGACATTATCACCTGTATATGGTGCACGTCCTTCTTCACGATAAATAAAAGGTTCATCTCCTTTACCTAAAAGAAGCACAACATCCCCTTCGTTTGCACTTTCAATCGCTTGACGAATCGCTTCGTAACGATTTTGAATATAGATTTGATTGGTATGTTCAATTCCTTCTTTAATTTGATCGGCAATTTGAGCTGGATCTTCATCTCGCGGATCATCTTCTGTTAAGACAATATAATCAGCATATTGATCTGCAAGTTGACCAAAGATCTTTCGTTTATGAACATCTCGTTTACCAGCTGAACCAAAGACGACAATCACTTTATGTTTCTTGGCAATCTTTCGTCCGAATTGAAGCATTTTTTCAATTCCATCGGGTGTATGTGCAAAATCAACAATCACATGGAAAGGTTGTCCCAATTTAATTTGTTCCATGCGTCCATCAATTTGTGATAAACGACGACAAGCTTGTAAAATCACTTCTAAATCCATGTCGGTTTCATTCAAAGCTGCAATAGCTGCTAATAAATTATAAACATTGTAAGTTGCTACAAGGTTTGTGGTTACAGGATAAGTCTTACCACGATAAATCAAATCAAACTTTGTACAATCTGCTAAAATATTAATATTAATCGCACGATAGTCACATTCTTTTTCTATTCCATAAGAAATAACACGTGCTTGCGAAAGCTTTTTTAAATCTTCATACTTTGCATCATCAATATTTAAAATAGAGATTCCATCACTTTTAACCCGTTGGCTAAATAAAAGCGATTTCGCTTCAAAATAGCTTTCCATGGTTCCATGATAATCCAAATGGTCATAAGTTAAATTGGTGAAGATGGCAACATCAAAATCAATTCCATCTACACGATGTTGCGCAAGTCCATGACTTGACACTTCTAAAGCACAAGCTTTCATACCATGGCGAACCATATCCGATAATTTTTCTTGTAGAAATAAAGCATCCGGTGTTGTTAAATCAGGTTGAAGATGAACATTTCCATATTCAATCGAAATGGTTCCAATATAACCCGTTGGTTCTTTTAAATTACGAATATTTTTAATAATATTCGTAATCGTACTTTTTCCATTCGTACCTGTAACACCATACATCATCATCTTATCACTTGGTTTTGAATAAAAGATGCGTGCAACTTGATTCATAGCATCCGTCACATCATCAACACGTATATAAATTGCCCCTTGTGGCATTTCATCCTTTGTTAATTCTTTTGAATGAACAATACAGATGGCTCCATTTTTAACCGCTTGAGAAATAAATTCATGTCCATCATGCATAATTCCTGGTAAACAAAAATAAACATTTCCTTCTTTTACCTTCCGTGAATCAAAACAAAGACCGGTTACATTAGTCGTCGGCGCATTTTTAAATAATTTACTCAATCGCATTTGAATCATCCTTTCTTGCGATATACCCACTCTCATCCATTTCATCCCATTTCAAAGTTAGACGACCTTCTAAGACTTGATTGGAATAAACTTTAATTGGATGATATTGATTGGTATAACCACTATAGACTCCATTGGCTCCCTTTTCAATCAAAACCGACACAATTGGGAAACGTTGCATATCTTTTATACGGAGTGATTTGGATAATTCAAGCAATTTTGCGACTCTTTCTTTGGCAATCTTGCCATTGATTTCACCTTTCATAAAACTTGCCTTTGTTCCATTTCTTTTTGAATAAGGAAAGACATGTAAGAATGAAAATTCTATATCTTTAATGTTTTGAAGAGTTGTTTCAAATTCTTGTTCCGATTCTTGAACAAAGCCAGCAATTACATCACTTGAAATGGAAAGATCAGGTAAAGCTTTACGAATTTGCACAATTCGTTCTTTAAATTCTTCAACTGTATAGGGACGATTCATTCGTTTTAAGGTTTCATTACAAGCGGATTGAATTGGAATATGTAAGTGTCGACAAATACGTGTATTCTTAGACATCAATTCAATTAAAGCATCATCGACTTCCGTAATTTCAATACTTGAAATGCGATAAAAGACGTCTTCTGGCGTATTTTCTAATAAACCTTTTAATAGATCCGAAAGATGGTAATCTCCATCTTTATAACGTCCCGTATGAATTCCAGTTAAGACAATTTCACTGTGGCCTTTCTTTACTAAGCTTTGCGCAATTTCAATTACTTGTTCATATTTTAAAGAGCGCTCTCTTCCTCTGGCATAAGGAATGGCACAATACGAACAGAATTGATTGCATCCATCCTCGACTTTAAGAAAAGCACGATGTTTCGATTCAAAATAATGAATTGGCATGGCTTCAAAATCATTAAATTGAACAATTTCATTAACGGTATCTTTCTTTTCATTTTTTTGAACCATTTCTTGAATTAATGGCGCCAATTGATTTTTATGATTAGCCCCAATAATAAGATCCGCATCCAAATGATCTCTTTCCTCTTCTTTTGCAAATTGTGCATAACAACCAACGACAACGCAATAGGCATTGGGGTTTTTCTTTTTTGCTTGATGAATTTTTTGACGAGATTTATGTGCAGCGGTATTGGTTACAGTACATGTATTAATAATACAAATATCACTTTCTTGATCATCAGATACTTCTTCAAAACCTAATTTCTTTAATTCTTCAGCATAGAATTGCGATTCATAGGCATTGACTTTGCATCCTAATGTTGTAATTGAAAAACGCATAAATTACTCCTCTATATGATTTTGATATTCAATAGCCGATAAGACATAACAAGCGGCAGTCTCCGCTCTTAATATACGTGGTCCTAATGAACAAGTTTGAAAGTGACTTGCTTCAAGCTTTTCAATTTCAAAACTTTCAAAGCCTCCTTCCGGTCCAATACAAATTGTCATTGATTCATTCGAATCTTTTAAATAATGTGCAAGATGCTTGGAAGGGTTATTTTCTTTTTCATAGGCGACTAAATTTAAATCGGATTGAAAATCAACTAAAGTATCAATGTTTTGAATTGGAACAAGTTCAACTAAATCATTTCGATTGCATTGTGAACAAGCCCCTTCTAATATTTTTGACCAACGTTCTAATTTCTTTTTTTCTTTTGTAGAATCTAAATGAATAATGGTATTGCGACAAGTGAAAGGAACAATACGCGTTACACCTAATTCACAAGCCTTTTGTAACATCCATTCAAATTTATCCTGTTTGATTAAAGCGGTACATAAAGTGACATGCTTTAATGTTTGTTCACTTTCAATTTCATTATATAAATATAGAAAACCTCTTTCCGATGGATGAGCAAGAAAAACCTTCGAATCATTGCTTACTACACGCACGACTTCTTTTTTTTGAATGCGTAAAACATCAAATAAGTGATGCGCTTGTGCTTCATCCAAATTAATCATTGAATTCACTTCACAATCTTGATCCACAAAGACTTGTTTCATTCTAGTTCTCCTTGTTTAGCCAATTTCTTTAATTCTTTAATTTCATGAATTTTTAAAGGACGATATTCTCCTGGTTTTAAATTACCACATTCAATAAAGGCAAAAGATTTTCTATGAAGCTTACGTACTTCATGACCTAAATCTTCCATCATATTTTTAACTTCATGATTTTTTCCTTCATAAATCGTCAATTCAAAACGCATACGATCCCGTGTGACATCATTTTCAAGGAAATAAATTTTTGCAGCTTGATAACCATTAAAACCTTTGCGAATTTTCTTTACATCATCTTTTGATAAAATTCCTTGAAGATTAACAATATAGGTTTTTGGTAAATGATATCGAGGATGTGTCATTTCATTGGTAAAAGTTCCATCATTGGTTAGAAGAAGAACACCACTGGTATCATAATCTAATCGTCCGACAGGATAAATACGTTTGTCTTTTGGCATATAATCCATGACCGTTTTACGTTCTAAATCATCCTTTACACTACAAATACATCCTTTCGGTTTATATAAAAGATAATAAACAAATTCTTCTCTTTCAATGATTTGTCCATCCACTTGAATTTGATCATTGCCATCGACTTTCGTTCCAAGCTCACGACAAACTTCTCCATTGACTTTTACACGACCATCTATAATGTATTGTTCCGCTTTACGACGTGAACAAATACCAGCTTTTGCAATCACTTTTTGTAAACGTTCCATACCTATTCACCTTCCTCAACATCAAATAATTCTTCATCTTGTTTACGTTCCGGTAATTCCGGTAATTCTTGAATGGTTTCTAATTGAAATGTATCTAAAAACGTATCCGTCACTGTATATAATAAAGGCTTTCCAACCGTATCTAATCGTTCATTTGCTTCAATTAAGCCTCGAGCTTGTAATTTTTTTAACATCACTTCACATCCAACACCACGAATATCTTCGATTTCAACTCGTGTTATGGGTTGACGATAAGCAATGATAGCCAATGTTTCTAAAGCCGGTTGAGAAAGATTCACAGGTTTTTCCGAAGCAAAAAGTTTTTCTCCATATGGATAGACAAACTCTTTGGTCACAAATTTATAACGACTTGCATATTCAACAAGTTCAATTCCTTTTGTTTGTGATGCAAATTCTTTTTCTAAAAGTTCAATATCCGCAAGAATACTCGCTTTATTTTCTTGATTTAAAGTACCTTGTATTTGTTCTAGACTTAACCCTTCATCTCCGCTCAAAAATAAAAGACCTTCAATAATCGCTTTTTGATTGTTCATAATCCGACCCTTTCCAAATCCATATTTCTTCTTGATCATCAATGGTATAAGATAACCATTTTTGATGAATTAAATCCAATATTCCTAAAAAAGTTACGATAACCATATGTAAATTAATACAATCGTTACAACATTCCTCAAAAGAAATTCGTTCATTCATTCCAATAAATTTGTTTTTGATTTGTTCAACTCTTTCTTCGGTTGATAATTCTTTGATTGTTATTTTACTTTCATAAGGCTGTAAAATTGCCTTTCGTTTAAGTACTCTTTGCATAGCCTTCATTAAAACATAGACCGATTCTTCTTGTAATGGGCCTTGATCATTGTGTTTTTTCCAATCATCCACTAAAGAAGAAACCGGTCTTGAAAAGTGCTTTTGTCTTTGTGAAAAAGATTCTTTGAAATAAGCGGAGACTTCTTTGTATTGTTGATATTCTAATAAGCGAGCAACCAAACGTTCTCTTTGGTCCTGTTCATACTCTTCTTTGACTTCAACCTTTTCTCTTGGTAAGAGCTTTCTTGATTTATATTCAATAAGACTTGCTAACTCTTCTAGATATTCGCTTGCAACTTCAAGATGAAGATTTTGCATTGCATGAATAAAATTGATGTATTGACTTGCTAATACATCCATATCTAAATCAAATAAATCCAATTTGTTTTCTTTAACAAGATGGAGCATTAAATCTAAGGGCCCATCAAATTGTTCGATTGAGACTTCAAATTTCATAAATTCACCGCTCTTTATTATAACAAATTTTAAGTAAAAAAAATATCTAAAGCAAAAGTGTGGTATCATAAGTTCATGAAAAAAGCATTGATCTATTTTTTTATTGCACTTTTTTTAGCTTTAGTCGTTCAGCCTAACTTGGTTACAAATTTGACAAAAGGAAATCAAAGAGTGCCTAAAAATACAACAAGTGGAATTCCAGCTACGAATGAAACCATGGAATTTAATTCAAAAGAAACCAATCAAACCATCTGTTTAGATGCGGCCAACAACAATAACGACGCCAATGGCGTTGATATCAACCTAGATATCACGCAAAAACTAGGCACTTTATTAGAAAATGCCGGTTATAAGGTTGTTTATACACGAAGCGAAGATGTTGTTGTTGATAATTCGGAACGAATTCAAATCGCAAATGAGGAAAATGCCGATTATTTAATTTCCATTACCACAAACAGTGATACGGATAATTTACAACGTGGTTTTTCCATCATGACACAAGAAAAAAAGAAATTAAATAAGCTATCGACAAATATTTCCGAACAGCTCGAAGCTATCAATTATACAACTTTTCAAGGGATTGATAGCGATCATTATGCCAATTTTCCAATTTTAAATAAAGCAGATACACCCGCAATATTAATTGAGCTTGGTTACACTTCAAATGATATCGACCTAACAAATCTATCCAATGATAGTGTACAAGATAAGATTGCTGAGGCAATTACCAAAGGAATTGTAAATACAAATAAATAGAGGAAGAAAAAAATGGAAGAAAAAGAAATATTTAGAGGGGTTATTTTTACCCTGGTTCAAAAGGAAGTTGAAGTCAATTCAATTCGAGTTAATCGTGATATCATAAGACACCCTGGAGGTGTCGGTGTTTTACTTCAGATTGATCACAAAATTTTATTGGTAAGACAAATGCGTCATGCCATTAATCAAGATACCTTGGAAATTCCTGCTGGAAAGCTTGAATATGGGGAAAATCCAAAAGAATGCGGTATCCGAGAATTAAATGAAGAAGCATGCTATGAAGCCAGTGATTTAAATTTAATTTATGATATTGTATCAACACCTGGTTTCTGTGATGAAAGAATAAAAATCTATGAAGCAATTGATCCAAAAAAAGCAAGTGTTCATCTTTCTCAAGATATCGATGAAGATATTCAATTGGTATGGATGGACCTAGATGAAGCCTATCAAAAATGTTTAGATCAAACAATTATTGATGCCAAAACGATTATTGCGATACAATATGCGAAATTGAAGGAGAAATAGAATGAACTTTATTTTTATTAGCCCTAACTATCCAGAAAGTTACTGGATGTTTTGTCGTGGATTGAAGAAATATGGTGCCACAGTACTTGCCATTGTGGATCAACCTTATGATAGCTTGTCAAAAGAATTAAAAGAATATTGCGATGAAATTTATGTCGTTGATACATATAACGATTATGATGCCATGTTAAGAGCCGTTGCCTTCTTTACTTTCAAATATGGCAAAATTGATTGGATTGAATCCAACAATGAAGCTTGGTTGCATTTAGATGCGCAATTACGCGATGACTTTAATATCAAAACAGGTTTTGATTTAAAAACAATTGAAGAATATCAATCAAAAGCTGGCATGAAAAAATATTATGAAAAAGCTGGAATTCCAACTGCGCGTTATCGTGTAATTCAATCTCTAGACGATGCGATTGACTTTGTTAATGAGGTTGGCTTCCCAGTTGTTATGAAACCAGATCATGGTGTAGGCGCTGGTTTTACTTATCAAATTGAAAGTATGCGCGAATTGAAAAAATTTTATACAATTACTGAACAATATACCATGATTATTGAAGAGTACATCGATGGAGATGTATTTACACTGGATGGTCTCGTTGATCATGAAGGAAAAATTCTTTATATGTCCTCTTTTGAATATGTTGGAAGTGTCATGGATAGTGTTGTCTATCAATTAAGTATTGGTTGTTATACACAATTTGATATCCCTCAAAAAGAAAAGGAAATTGCACAACGTGTTGCCAATGCCTTCCAATTAAAAAATCGTTTCTTCCATGGGGAATATTTCCGACTTAGACAAGATAAAGAAGGACTAGGAAAAAAAGGCGATGTGATTGGATTGGAACTCAACTTCCGTCCTCCAGGAGGATTATGTCCGGATTTAATGAATTATGCAGGTAGTTTGGATGTTTATGATTTATGGGCTGAAGTCATTTTAAAACATCAAGCATCTTATTCGAAATTACATCGTTTTTCTGCTGCATTTGCCGGACGAAGAAACTCGATGCATTATTCTTATAGCGCAAAAGAAATCAAAGAAATGTTTTCAGAAGAATGGATTGCTACCAATTACCTACCTGCTGCTTATGCCCAAGCTATGGGAGATGAAATTATCATTGCCAAATTTTCGGATGTAAAAACGCGTACAAAATTCTTTGAAAAAGCTTTTGAAGTCGAAAATAAAGCGAAAGGAAGTTCAAGTAGTGATTAAGATTTTTAGTTTATATATGCCTCAATTTAATGAAGAACGTAAAATTCATCTCTATTTACCAGATGATTATGAACAATCGGAAAAAAGATATCCTGTTCTTTATATGTTTGATGGGCACAATTTATTTGATGATCAATGTGCAACTTATGGCCGTTCATGGAGACTAGGCAATCAAATCAAGGCTGCAAATAAGGATTTAATTGTCGTAGGTCAAGAATGTAGTCATCAAGGAAACAATCGTTTGGATGAATATGGTCCCTACCCTTTTTCAAGCGAATATCAAGAAGAATCATTTGAAGGACATGGTTATCAAACCATGCGATTCTTTATTGATACACTAAAACCCTATATTGATTCACATTATCGTAGCAAACCCGCAAGAAAATATACATGGATTGCTGGATCAAGCTGCGGTGGTCTCATGGCTTATTATGCAGGGATTCGTTTTAGTTCTACTTTCTCGAAAGCCGTTTGTGTATCGCCTTATTTTCATCCTACGATGCCCTATCTATATGAAGATAGTACAAAGCTTTCGATTCGAAAAAAAACCGCATTTTATCTTTCATGGGGAAGCGAGGAATCAGGAAGTCATGGCTTTGTCAATGAAACAATTGATTGTTTATCCCTATCGAATGTTTTAATTAAAAGAGGCTTGTCTATCCATTTTAATGTTCGTAAAAATGGACGTCATTGTGAAGAAGATTGGGAAAAAGAAATTCCTGAAATCTTAGATTTTTTATGGACCGATCAATAAAAATCAAAAGAATTTCAAGTGATTCAATTGGAAGAACCATTGCCATAAGTGATATACATGCGGATTATGATTCTTATATTAAACTATTAAAAAAAGTAAACTATGAAGCAAATAAAGATCGTTTGATTATTGTAGGAGACTTCTTAGAAAAAGGAAACCAGAACTTAAAACTGCTTAAAATGTTAATGAAACAAAGTCAAGAAGAAGATGTTCATCTTTTAATGGGAAATTGTGATTTTGTTTGTAAAAATGTTCTTTATTCCTATCGCTTAAATTTTCTTAAAAAAGTATTACTTTCAAGAAAAGAATCCATTCTTCATGAAATGGCGGATCAAATTCATTTAAGCTTTGATGAAAATACAAATATGGATGCTTTTTGTTTAACCTTACGAAAGCATTACCTTAAAGAATTAAGCTTTGTGAATGATCTTCCCCATGTCATTGAAACCAATTCAAGCATTTATGTTCATTCTGCCCTACAATCGAGTAAACATTATGGTGATGATTTTAAAGAAGTAATCAACCAATCCTTTTTTGCGAATGGTGCACAATATTTTGAAAAACGGGTTATTTGTGGACATATGCCTGTTACAGAATATTGTCATCAAATTGGTGATTTTAATCCCTATTATAATGCCAAAATGAATGTTTTCAGTATAGATGGTGGAAATGTTGTAAAAGGAAGAATCGGTCAATTAAATGCTCTTATTTTATCAGGGAATCATATAGAAGTTGCTTCTGTCGATCATCTTCCTTCAATTCAAGTAAAGAAAGATCAATGGATTTCAAATCAACTTCCTTTTTTTATCAATTGGAATCAAGGAGAAGTTGAAATCCGGCAAGAAAAAAAACAACAATATCTTGTCTATAATGCCTATTTAAATCGTGAATTTTGGCTTCCAAAAGAGTTTTATATCAATGGAAAAGCCAATGAATATACCAATTATCGAATTCCTTTAAAAAAAGGAGAATGGGTTAAACTTTTACGTATTTATCAAGATAAAGCACAAGTGAAAAAAAATGGCCAGATTGGTTGGACCTATCTTGACCATCTATATTTATAGAATCCGTTTAGACGGATTCTTTTTTATGAATTTTAGAAGCTTGTCGAAAACATTCGCACAAAGCATTCACATCTTCTTGTGTCGTTGAAAAGGAAGTAACAATTCGAATAAAATAATAGCCGTTTCGTATATCCCAAATTTCAAAATCAACTTCGTTTTTCAAGTAATTGTATTGTTCTTCGGTTAATGCCGGGAAAATTTGATTGGTATAACTTTTGACAAGAAATGGATAACCAAGGTTATGACAGCAATTTTGAATTTGAATTGCGAACTCATTTTCTTTTTTAGCTATTTCATAAAATTTATCATTCTCGAATAATGCACTAAATTGTAAAGCAATTAACCAACTTTTAGCCATCAATCCACCAGATTGTTTGATTGCAAATCGGAAACGATCTTTTAATATATCATTGGTAATAACAATTGCCGTCCCAAAAAGTCCGCCATTTTTTGTCACACCAATTGTGAAAATATCACAACAAGCAGCCACATCATTTAATGTATAACCCACACCAGACATAAGTGCAGCACCAATGCGTTCACCATCTAAAACCAAATACATATTTAATTCTTTACACTTTTCATGTAAGGCATGTAATTCATCTTCAGAATAAATCGTTCCCAATTCTGTGGCATTTGATATATAAACTGCTTTTAAATCGACCATATGTTCATATTGTCGATGATGACAATCATAAACACGTTGTATTTTTTCCGGTGTTACTTTTCCATCTGTATCATCAATTTCAACCACCTTATGTCCACAAGCTTCAATAGCTCCGGTTTCATGGGTATTAATATGCGCTGTTTTGCAGGCAATTACGCCTTCATAAGAGCGTAAGATTGCACGGAAGATAATTAAATTTGCTAATGTACCCCCATTTACAAAATGAATATCTAAATTATGATCACGCATTTTAGAAGAAAGCACTTCCTTAGCATGTTGTGTCAATTCATCCATACCATAAGGTGCATATATATCATTGATATGTTGCGAAAAACCTTCTAAGACTTCAGGAATCGTTGAAGATTGATAATCATTACGAAAATGTAGCATAAAAATCCTCCTTACGCATATAGTATACCATATCTCATTTAAAGAATATCTGTAAGATTAACATGAATTTTATAAGAATACAAAAGAAAAAATCTACCAAAAGGTAGATTTTAGTAATTGAGATGTTGATTTGATAAGCGCCAAATATTCATTTTTTTCGCTTGATCAATCAATTCTTGTTGGAATTGTGGATGAGCAATTGAAATTAAAGCTTCAGCTCTTTGCCAAGTACTTAATCCTTTTAAATTTACCATTCCATATTCCGTTACAACATATTGTGTATTTGCACGTGTATCCGTTACGGCAGATCCTGGATGTAAAGTAGGTAAGATACGAGATTGAAGTTGCCCCTCTTTATTCTTAAAAGTAGAAGAACAACAAATGAAACTTTTACCACCTTTCGATAAATGAGCCCCCATAACAAAGTCTAATTGACCACCAGCACCACTAATATGCTTTAATCCACTCGATTCAGCACTTACTTGTCCAAATAAATCAATATCAACGGTATTATTTATTGAAATAAAATTATCTAGACATGAAATACGATGAATATCATTGACATAATCTACCGGTGCAGACATACATTCTGGGTTATTATCAATATAATCATATAACTTTTTCGTACCTGCCCCAAATGCAAAGGTTTGACGTCCTTTATCAAAATTCTTACATAAGCCATCAATTTTACCTGCTTGTGCAATATCGACAAAAGCATCCACATACATTTCTGTATGAATTCCTAAATGTTTTAAATCTGATTTTGCAATCAATGAACCAACAGCATTTGGCATACCGCCAATACCTAATTGTAAACAAGCACCATCTGGAATTTCATTAACAATTAACTCAGCAACTTTTTGATCGACTTCACTTGCTGCTCCAGCTGCAGGCATTTCATTAATTGGATCGTTGTTGCCTTGAACAATACAATCAACTTGTGAAATATGAATGGAATCACTAAAGCCACCAAGTGCTCTAGGCATATTTTCATTCACTTCAACAATAATTTTTTTGGCACGACTACACATATCAGCCATATAAGTTGCATTTGGACCAAAATTGAAGTAACCAAAACGATCCATCGGTGCGACTTGAAACATAGCAACATCGATATCTTCTACATTATCACGGTAGTATCCAGGTAGTTCTGAGAATCGAATCGGTGCATAAAAGGAAAATCCTTGTTTAATCGCACGTCTTTCAATTCCAGACATATGCCAAGAATTCCATGTAAAATGCTTTTCAGGATTTTCAATTTTAAAAATTTCTGGAACTTGCATTAAAATAGCACCACGTACCTTTATATCTTCTAAGGATGGAAGAATTTTAGCTAAGGCTGCATCTAAAACAACAGGTGTACCTGTACAAAAACCATAGTCAATCCAAGCTCCACTTTGAATTCCTTGTACAGCTTGTTCAGCTGAACATAATTTTGATTGATATTCTTTTGAATAATCCATAAATAACTCCCTTCTGATAAAAAACGTCTTGGAAAACCAAGACGATTTTTCAATCATTATTTATTTTTAAATTCTTTTTCTTTTACTCGATTGACAAAGCATTCCATACCATAAGTTTGGTCTTCAGTTGCAAAACATTCTGCAAAATCTTTAACTTCTTCAGCGACACCACCATCGATATCTAATTGAAGTCCATTATTAATAGCTTTTTTCGATTGTGCAACCGCAATTGGAGCATTTTTAGCAATACCATTTGCCATTTTTAAAACTGTAGGCATCAATTCTTCTTGAGCTACAACCGCATTTACAAGACCAATAGATAAAGCCTTATCCGCTTTGATATTACGTGCTGTATAAATCATTTCTTTTGCGAATCCAACACCAACTGTACGAGCTAAACGTTGAGTTCCACCAAATCCAGGAGTAATTCCTAATCCAACTTCAGGTTGACCAAAGATAGCATTCTCACTAGCAATACGAATATCACAAGATAATGCCAATTCACATCCACCACCTAAGGCAAAACCATTTACAGCTGCAATGACTGGACAATGTAATTGTTCGATAGCTCTAAAGATTTTATTACCAAATGCACTATATTCTTTCGCTTCTTCAACATTCTTATCTTTCATTTCAACAATATCTGCCCCAGCTACAAATGATTTTTCACCAGCACCAGTAAGAACTACACAATATGTATCTTTGTCCGCTTCAACTTCAGCTACAACAGCTTCTAAGTCTTTTAATACTTCAGTTGCTAAAGCATTTAATGCTTTTGGACGATTAATTGTAATAATGCTTACATGTCCTTGTTTTTCTAATAATACGTTTTCCATTTTTTATCCTCTCTTTTTAAAAAAAGAAGTGAAACGAAACGGTTCCACTTCTAAATGTCTAAGATCTATTTTGAATAGTCGTAGAATCCTACTCCAGTCTTACGTCCTAATTTACCAGCACGAACCATTTTCTTCAATAATGTACATGGACGATATTTAGGATCACCTGTTTCTGTATAAAGAACATTCATAACAGCTAATACAATGTCTAATCCAACTAAGTCACCTAATGCTAAAGGTCCCATAGGATGGTTAGCTCCTAATTTCATAGCTGTATCGATATCTTCAGCTTTTGCAACACCTTCTTGTAAGATGAAGCAAGCTTCGTTAATCATAGGAATTAAAATACGGTTAACTACAAATCCAGGTGCTTCATTTACTTCTACTGGTGTTTTACCAATTGATTTAGATAATTCAACAATCGTATCATTCGTTTCGTCTTTCGTAGCTCCACCACGGATAACTTCAATTAATTTCATACGATCTGCTGGGTTAAAGAAATGCATACCGATTACTTCATGTTTAATACCATTCGCAATTTCTGTAACCGATAATGAAGAAGTATTTGTACAGAAGATTGTTTCATCTTTACAAATTTCATCTAAAGTTTTAAACAATTCTTGTTTTACTTCTACTTTTTCTAATACAGCTTCTACGATATAATCAGCATCTGCTAAATCAGCATATTCTCCAGCTTTTAAGTTTGCTTTTACATCAGCTGCAGCAGCTTCTTCAACTTTACCACGAGCAACTAATTTATCTAATTTTCCAGCAATTTTATCAATTCCACCTTGTGCCCATTCAATTTTAATGTCACATACAGTTACTTGATTACCAGCTTGTGCAAAGGCTTGAGCAATACCTTGCCCCATTGTACCTGCACCAACAACACCTATTTTACTCATTTTAACTCTCCTATAATTATTCAGCTTTTGCTTTTTTAATTGATTCTACTAATAGAGGTAATACAGTTTGAACATCACCAACAAATCCCATATTTGAAATTGAGAAAATTTCAGCAGATGGATCACGGTTGATTGAGATGATCATATCTGATTTATCCATACCTGCACAATGTTGTACAGCTCCTGAAATACCACAAGCGATATATAACGATGGACGTACAGTCTTACCAGTTTGACCAACTTGACGTTCTTTTCCTAAGAAACCATCTTCAACGACAGCACGTGTACAACATACTACGCCACCTAATTCATCTGCAACTTGTTGAACAACATCTAAGCAATTTTCAGCTCCACGACCTGCACCAACTAAAATATCAGCTTTTGTAATATCTACATCTGCTTTTACTTTTTCAATTACTTTTTCAACAAATACTTGAGGATCTGTTGTTGTCCATTGAGGAGCAAATTCAACAACTTCACCAGTACGAGAAGCATCAGAAGGTGCTAATTCAAATACTTTTGGTCGAATTGTTGCCATTTGTGGACGTGTATCTTTACATACGATTGTACCAAATAAGTTACCACCAAAAGTTGGACGAGTAACATCTAATAATGATTCACCAGTTTGTTCTGCATATTCTGTATCAACAACAATTTTTGTTGCATCCGCTGTTAAACCAACATTAATACGAGCAGCTACACGTGGTGCTAAATCACGTCCTAAAGGTGTTGCTCCAGTCAAGAAAGCATCTGGTTTATATTCTTGAATAACTTGAGTTAATGCATCTGCATAGAATTGCGTTGAATAATCTTTTAATAAATCATCATCAACCACAATTACTTTGTCTGCACCATGAACGATTACGTCTTGTGCTTTATCTTTTACATCTTTTCCAAGCAAAACACCAACTACTTTATATTCAAAGCTAGGAATAGAAGCAACTAGTTTTCTTGCTTCAGAAATAAGTTCAAAACTTACTTCTGCAATGTTTCCATTTTCTTGTTCAACGAAAACGAAGATATCTTTATATTCTTCAAATCGAGCCATTCTTAATCTTCCCTCCTACTTCGTAATGATTTGCTTTTCTTTCAATGTCTTAGCAATCATATCAGCAGTTTCCTGCTCAGATAAAGTAAATACTTCTGTTTCATCCGTTACATCTTTTGTAAATGTAGTTTTTACAGATGTAGGTGAACCTTTAAATCCTACAGTTTCAGGATCAATTCCTAATTCTGCATTCGTTAATACTTCAATCTTATCTTCTTTACATAAATCAACAATGTGATCACATTGCATATAACGAGGTTTGTTCATTTCTGATAATGTTGTAATTACACAAGGTAATTTTGCCGTAACAATTTGTTCAACATCTTCTAATGAACGTTTTACCGTAATTGAATCTTCTTTAATGTCAATAATTTCATCAACATAAGTAACTTGTGGAATACCTAAACGTTCTGCTGTTTGAGGACCAACTTGAGCTGTATCACCATCAATTGCTTGACGACCAGCGATAACTAAGTCAAATCCAATTTTATTTAATGCAGCAGCTAAAGCAATACTTGTAGCACAAGTATCTGAACCACCTAATACACGGTCAGTTAGTAAAACACCTTTATCTGCTCCCATTGCTACACCTTGTTTTAACATATCTGAAGCTTTAGGTAAGCCCATTGTCATAACAACAACTTCAGTATCTGGATTTTTATCTTTAACTTCTAATGCAGCTTCTAAACCAGCTAAATCATCTGGGTTTGTGATTGCTGGAACTCCATCACGAACTAACGCACCCGTTTTTTTATCAACTGTAATTTCAGTTGAATCAGGAACTTGTTTTTCTAGAACGACAATTTTCATATTCTAACCTCAATCCTTTCTTATCGTAACATGGCGCCAGAGATTACCATACGTTGTACTTCTGAAGTACCTTCATAGATTTCTGTGATCTTAGCATCTCTAAACATTCTTTCAACTGGTAAATCACGAGTATAACCATATCCACCTAATAATTGGATTGCTTTTGTCGTAACTTCCATTGCGACTTCTGCTGCAAATAATTTTGCTTCAGCAGCTAATACCGTATAAGGTTTTCCTTCTTCTTTAGCCATTGCTGCTTTATAAACTAATAAACGAGCAGCATCTACTTTTGTTTGCATATCAGCCAATTGGAATTGTGTATTTTGGAATTTAGCAATTGGACGACCAAATTGTTTACGTTGTTTTACATAAGGAACTGCTTCATCAATTGCACCTTGTGCAATACCTAAAGCTTGCGCCGCAATACCAATACGTCCACCATCTAGAGTTTGCATTGCGATACGGAAACCTTTTCCTTCTTGTCCTAATAAGTTTTCTTTTGGAACTTTTACATTATTGAAAATTAATTCACGAGTAGCCGAACCACGAATACCCAATTTCTTTTCATGTAAACCGAATGTAAATCCTTCATAATCTTTTTCAACGATAAATGCGGAAATACCACGAGTTCCTTTTGATTTGTCAGTCATCGCAAAGATAACATAAATATCTGCTTCACCTGCATTTGTGATGAAAATTTTAGTACCATTTAAAATATAATAATCGCCATCTAATACAGCTGTTGTTTGTTGACCAGCAGCATCTGTACCAGCATTTGGTTCTGTTAATCCGAATGCTCCTAATTTCTTACCTGAGCATAAATCTGGAAGATATTTATCCTTTTGTTCTTTGTTACCAAATTGAGCAATTGGCCATGTACATAATGATGTATGTGCACTTAAGACAACTGATGTAGTTGCACATGTTTT
The DNA here is from genome assembly GCA_963596085.1 of Bacteroidaceae bacterium. Taxonomy (GTDB): domain Bacteria; phylum Bacillota_I; class Bacilli_A; order Erysipelotrichales; family Erysipelotrichaceae; genus Absicoccus. The sequence continues at coordinate 25,251 of CAVBLW010000007.1, forward strand.
TGCCAATTCTTCAACAGCTAATACATAGCTTAAATAATCTGCTCCAGCTCCACCATATTCACGAGGATATGGGATTCCTAGCATTTTTGCTTGACGCATTACTTCGACAGATTCTTTTGGAAATCTTTCTTGTTCATCAACATCAGCTGCGTTGTCTTTAACTTCACCGTTCGCAACTTCTCTGAACAAAGTCTGCATCATTTCTTGTTGTGGTGTTAAATTGAAATCCATAAATTGAAGTTCTCCTTTCCTAACTATTCAACTTCAAGTTCATGCATGAAAACTTTCATACATGCTTCATTTTACATACATTACTTTTCTTCGTCAATGACTTTGTGAAATATTTTACAAGTTATTTTTTTATATTTTTTCACAAATTATTTTTTTCACAAGCTTTAAATTTCACGAGTCCAAAGAGAGGCCATAGCTGGTCCTCCACCTACACAAAGTGAAGCACAACCAATCTTAGCATCTTGTCTTTGCATTTCATAAAGCATAGTTACAATGATTCGTAAAGCCGAACATCCAACTGGATGACCCAATGAAATACCAGAGCCGTTTAAGTTCGTTTTATTGCGATCTACGATATAGCCGTAGTCTTCTTTTAACTTACGTTCAACACCAATAAATTGAGCCGCAAACGCTTCATTAACTTCCCAATAATCAACGTCATCAAACTTAACACCAGCACGATCCAAACATTCAGGAATGGCTACAGCTGGTCCTAAACCCATATATTCCGGTTCAACACCTTTTCCGCAAATATAAAGCATCTTAGCCATTGGTTGAATACCTAATTCTTTTGCTTTATCTAAAGACATTACAACAACTGCAGCTGCAGCATCATTAATACCAGAAGCATTTGCAGCGGTTGTTACACCATCTTTATTAAATACCGTACGTAATTTAGAAATAGTTTCCAAATTGCATCCACGAATCATATGTTCATCTGTATCATGAACTACATCCCCTTTACGTGTATGTTCTACAATTGGAATTAATTCATCTTTAAATTTACCTTCATCGGTTGCTTTACAAGCACGTTGATGAGACATAACTGCTAATTCATCACATTCTTCACGTGTAATGTTATAAAGCTTCGCAACATTATCAGCAGTAGCTCCCATGTGGCCACCACTTAATTCATCATAAAGTGCATCATGCAATAAAGCATCATATAAAGCGGCTCCACCAGCTTGTGGAATACTACCCATACGATAACCCATACGAGCATTTGGCAACATAAATGGAACTTGAGACATATTTTCGGTACCAACAACCAAAGCAATATCACTTTTACCTAATTGAATATCGTTACATGCAATTTCTAATGCACGCATACCTGAAGCACAGTTTTGATTCACTGTAACAGCATTTGATTCAATACTCATTCCAATACGCATTGATACTTGACGAGCTGGTAAGGACCCTTGCATGCCACCATAGACTTGACCCATGACGATTTCATCAACAGCTTTGGCATCAACACCTGCACGCTTGATGGCTTCCTTTCCAGCTGCAATTCCTAAATCACGTGCTGAAACATTTTTGAATTCACCACAGAACTTACCAATCGCAGTACGACAAGCACTTACAATAACAACTTCTTTTGTTTCCATAAGACCTCCAAGATTGTTATACAATCTGTTTACATTGATAAACTTATCACAAGTTAAAAGCATTGTCAAAACTTTCACAAGTTTTTGTTACAAATTTCACAAGTTCTTAAAATGTATGCGTTTACATCGGTTTTAAGCGCTTTTTAACTTCTTCTAAACTTGGTAAGGAAGGAATTCCTCCAATCTTTTCACAACAGATTGCACTAGCCATTGAGGCATAAGAAATAACTTGATCGATTGGCCATTTTTGATCCAATCCATAAGCAAAGGCACCATGAAAAATATCACCAGCTCCAGTTGTATCTTTTACCTTACATGGATATGCTGGATAGATTCGATCTTCAAAAACACAGCCTTTTTCCCCCATTGTTAATACAACATGATTTTGATTGATTTGGCATAATTCTTTATACGTATTTTGATTGAAGGCATGATTCGTAATTTCTTGAGCAAACTCTAAAGAACAAATTAAATAGTCAACATTTTTAATTAATTCCATACTTTCTTTTTTCAATTTATCACCATCAAAAATTGTGATCGTATTTTGAAGCTTATGGAAAACCTTTAAAGATAAGTCTATTTCATGTCCATCAAATAAAACTACATCACAACTTTCATCCACTTCATAAGGATAAATACTCTCAAATGTCATTGGATGATTAAATATCGTTCGATTCCCTCTCGAATCAATAAAAATTGAGCTAATTGAAGTATGATCATTTGGATCCATAAAAATATATGTCGTGTCAATAGAATAGGCCTTTAATTGCTCGATTATCTCCTTTCCAAAGCCATCCTGACCAACACGTGAACAAATCCTTGTTTGCGCTTTCCATTTTGCACATAAGACCATTGCACAAGTAACTGGGCCTCCAACGCATTGTACACTGTCCTTAACACGATATTTTTTATTTGTTTCAAATTCACGAATCGGATAAAGAATATCAAAAACCGATTGTCCAATGCCTAATATTGTCATACTTAAATTATAACAAAAAAAGGAATAGATGAAACTATTCCTCCTCTAAATGATGTAATATTTTTTCAATTCGATTTCCTCGATCTAAGCTCTTATCTTGTAAAAAAACCAAATTTGGCGTTTTACGAATACTTAAACGTTTTGCAAGCTCAGATCGAATATATCCCTTTGAATGATCCAATACACGAAGTCCTGCATCATTTCTTTCTTGTTTCCCTAAAAAAGAGACATAAATTTTAGCAACCGATAAATCCTTCGAACATTGTACATCTGTTACAGTCACAAAACCAAGTTTCGGATTTTTTAAATCAAATTGCAAAATATTTGAAATTTCTCTTTGTAGAATCATATCTAATCGTTCTTGTTTTAATGACATATTAGTTTTGCTCTACTTCCTGATCTTCATAAAGTTCAATAATATCGCCAACTTTAATATCATTGAAGTTTTCAATTGTCATACCACATTCATAACCAGATTGAACTTCTTTAACAGAATCTTTAAAACGTTGTAATGATCCTAAAGACCCTTCATAAATGACAATACCTTCACGAATTAAACGGATTTTTGAATCACGTTTTGCGGATCCATCTGTAACCATACATCCAGCAATCGTACCAATTTTGCTCGCTTTATACGTTTCACGAACTTCTGCTTGTCCAATGACAACTTCTTCATAAACTGGTGCCAATAAACCTTTCATAGCAGCTTCTAACTCTTCTAAGGCTTTATAAATAATATTATGTAAACGAATTTCAACACTTTCTTCTTCCGCTTTCTTACGAACAGCAGCTGTTGGACGAATGTTAAAACCATAAATAATTGCATTCGAAGCACTTGCTAATAAGATATCAGATTCACTAATCGTACCAACCGTTGAACGAATAACATTAATACGAACCGTATCAACATCTAATTTTTCCATGGATGCCTTTAAAGCCTCGGCTGAACCTTGTACATCCGCTTTAATAATGACATTGATTTCTTTCATATCTTCTTCACTAATTTTACGTGCTAAATCTTCTAAAGATAAAGCAGAAGAAGAATTACGTTCTTTTTCAATTTGTTTTTCTTCACGAGATTGAGCAATTGATTGTGCTTGTTTATAAGTACTATAAGCCATAAAAACATCACTTGCTCTCGGTACTTCATTTAGACCGATAATTTCAACTGGTGTACTTGGCGCAGCTGTTTTAATTTCTTTCCCTTTATCATTGGTCATCTTACGAACACGGCCATAAGACGTACCTACAACAACCGAATCCCCTGCATGTAAAGAACCACGTTGAACCAATAAAGTCGCAACTGGTCCACGTCCTTTATCTAACTTCGCTTCAATAACGGTTCCACTAGCCATAGCTTCTGGATTTGCTTTTAGTTCTTGCATATCGGAAACAATTAAAATCGTTTCTAATAAGTCTTGAACCCCTTCGCCTGTCTTCGCACTAACCGGTTGGAAAATTGTATCTCCACCCCAGTCCTCAGGCATAACACCAAGTTCAGACATTTCTGACATTACACGATCTGGATTTGCACCAGGTTTATCTATTTTATTAACAGCAACAATAATTGGCACTCCAGCCGCTTTGGCATGATCAACCGCTTCTTTCGTTTGAGGCATAACCCCATCATCGGCTGCAACAACGATGATAACAACATCGGTAACTTGAGCTCCCCGGGCACGCATTGCTGTAAAAGCTTCATGTCCTGGTGTATCTAAAAAGGTCACTTTACGACCAGATACTTCAACCTGATATGCCCCAATATGTTGTGTAATTCCACCAAACTCATCCCCTGTTACATTGGTATTACGAATCGTATCCAATAAAGTTGTTTTACCATGGTCAACATGACCCATGATCGTAACTACTGGAGGACGTGATACAAGTTTTGATTCATCTTCTTCAATATGATCTAATTGATCTTCAATATTATCCTCTTCGATGATAATTTCTTTATGTACTTCAATATTAAACTCAGCACAAATTAATTCAATATCATCATCAGTTAAGGTTGTATTGATTGTAGACATATTTCCTAATAAGAATAAAAACTTAATAATTTCCGAACTATTCTTATGCATTAATTCAGCTAATTGACCTACCGTCAAAGTATCTGAATAAGTAATTTCTTTTACTTCTTCAACCTTTCTTGCTGGTCTAGCTTGTCTAGAACGGCCATTGTTATTTTTATTGTTATGTTTATTCGGTCTTTTCTTATGTTGTGAATTCCCCTTCTTTTTATTGTTATTGTTGTATGCCATTCGCGTCACCTATCCTTTCTCTGTCATTGCTCGAACAAACTTCTGATCAATAATTCCAAACGAATTGATGGAACGTAAAGAAATTTGATTAAACTCCAAGGCATCGATTTCCCAACATGGGATATCGTAATACTTACATTTATCCATTAATTTCTTCTTGCGATTGTTACCGCAGGCACTCGAAATAATGACTAAATAAACTTTTGCATTTTGTATTGCAGGAATCAAACGATCCCCTGAAACAACTTTTCCTGCCTTCCAAGCTAATTGTGCTAAAGAAATTTCTTTATTCATCTACATACTCCAAGAGTTTCGTATAAATTTCTTCAGGAATATCTTGTTCAAGCGCTCGATTCAAAGCTTTATTTTTCTTAGCTAATTCAATGGTTTCTCTACGTTTACTTACATAAGCACCGTGACCATTAAGCTTTCCTGTGGGATCAACCACAATTTGATTGTCGGGTGTGCGTACCACACGAATCAATTCCTTTTTTGGAAATCGTTCTTGTGTCACAACACATTTTCTCATTGGAATCTTACGCATAATCTCTCCTAATCGTAATATTCATCATATTCTTCATAATCGACATCTTCGTCCCAACGATTGTCTTCATATTCTTCCTCAGCTTCAATTTCAGCCAATTCTTCTTCTGAGTAAATTGGTTTCATTTGTTCAAATTGAGGTTTCTTTTCTTCAACTTCTTTAACTTCTACTTTCTTAGGCTCTTCTTGTTTCTTCTTAGCCTTCTTAGGTTCTTCTTTATGTGAAGCATCCGCAAAGTTTTCAAATTTCGATGTAAATTCTTTTACTTCACTTGCTCTTTCTTTCGCACGAGATTCTTTCGCAATACGAGCAGCTACTTCCATTTCATCTTCTTCTTTCACTGCTTCAACAACTTCGTCTTGATTCTCAACCACTTGTGGTTCTTCTTCAATAATGATTTCTTCTTCACTTGATGTTTCATCTAAAATCAAATCATCTTCACTATCGTCATCATTGTATTCAAAATCAGGAAGTTCCATATTTTCCATATCAACTTCTTCATTTTTCAATTCATCAATACGTAATTGTTGTTTATAGGCACGCTCTTCTGCTTTTTTCTTTTCATATTCATCTTGCATTTCTTGAGCTAAAGCCATGTAATCAATGCCAAGTTCTTCCATTTCTGAAACTGATTTAATATCAATTTTATGATTAGATAATAATACAGCTAAGCGAGCATTTTTCCCTTTTTTACCAATCGCTAAAGATAATTGATTATCTGGAACAACGACAACTAAACCATCTTTAACTTCAGCATTTTTAAAGACTGCAATTGATTCTGAAGGACTTAAAGCATTTTGAATCAATTCACTAATATTATCTGACCATTCAAAAATATCAATTTTTTCTCCATTTAATTCATTGATAATGCTTTGTACACGTTGACCTTTTGGCCCAATACAAGCACCAATTGGATCAATATTTTCATTATGTGAATAAACAGCCATTTTACATCTTTCACCAGCTTCACGTGCAATCGCCTTAATTTCAATAATTCCTTGATAAATTTCAGGAACTTCTTTTTCAAATAAACGACGAACAAATACAGGTGTAGATCGACTAACTAAAACTTGAGCCCCTTTTGATTCTTTATCAACCGTTGAAATAACAACAGGTAAAGTTTGTCCTTCAACATAACGTTCCGTTGGAATTTGATTCATACGTGGCATCATTGCCAAAGTTTTTCCGATATTTACAATCACAAATTTATCTTCAACTGTTTCAATGGTACCTAAAACCATATCATCCACTTTGTCACAATATTCTTCATAAACCAATTGTTTTTCAGCTTCACGAATCTTTTGTTTCATGACATTTTTTGCTAAGTTTACATCTGCACGATCAAACTCTGAAAAATCAACTTCTTCTTCACTAATCATATCGCCGATTTGCGCATTCTTATTAATTTTTTGTGCATCCTCTAAAGAAAGTTCTAGAGCATCATCAAAAACTTCCTCAACAACTTTACGTTCAGGATAGATATGAATATGTCCATCATCAATGGCAACACGTACATAAACATCACTTTGATTTACATGTTTTCGATAAGCTTTCGTCAATGCTTCAATCAAAGCACCTTCTACAATATCGGATGATAATTGACGATTCGATTCAATTCCCAATAATGCATTTTTTAAATCTTTAACTTTTACTTTCATTCTTTTCTCCTATATCTTTACTGCAGTCATAATGAGAGAAATATTCTCTTTATCAATCGAAATTTCTTTGTTTCGTGTTTTATCTTTATATTGAATCGTCACAGAATCATCATTAACTTCTTTTAAATCTCCTAAAACATGATCTAAGCCTTGCTTCGGATTTTTAAATTTTACATAAACATATAAACCGATCGCATTTTGAATTTGTTCGTCTGTTTTCAATTCACGTTCTGCGCCTGGTGAACAAACTTCTAAGTTATATTCCTTGCCATACCAATCTTTTTCATCAAGACAATTTCCAATCACATCAGAACATGCAGCACAGGCATCTAAATCAACTGGTCCATCAATCTTTTCAATTGAAATTCGTAATAAAGGTGGCTTTTCATTTGTTAACCATTCTAAATCATACAATCGACATCCTTGTTGCTCTAAAAGAGGTTCGATCCATTCTTTTAAACGATTCATAGATAATCTCCTTCCAAAATGAAGGAGTGGTTTTACCCACTCCTTTTTTTCATACAATTAATTAATAGCACAAAAGTAAAAAATATTCAAGTGTATTTAATTTCGGATCTGAAAAAGGATCAAAAGAAAAAACGAAGAACTTTTATTCCTCGTTATTTATTTTCTTCAAGTTCAATATGGCGTAAAATAATCGTTTCTATTAACTCTGCTGCTAATTTCGGATCGTCATTACATACAATGTATTTATATTGGTTAATCATTTTCATTTCAGAAGATGCTTTTGATAAACGCTGTTGTATAATTTCTTCAGGCTCACTGCGTCGACCACGAATCCGTCTTTCAAGTTCATCCATTGAAGGTGGAATGATAAAAATACTTAAAGCATCCGGACAACGCTTTTGTACTTGTAACGCACCTTGAACTTCAATTTCTAAAAGAACATTCTTCCCTTCATCTCTTAAGCGATTGACTTCTTTAATCGGTGTTCCATAATAATTACCGACAAATTCTGCATATTCCAAGAGTTCATCATTTTCAATGGCCTTTTCAAAATCATCTCTTGTTGAAAAAAAATAATCTACGCCATCCACTTCACCTGCTCTTGGTTTACGTGTTGTCATAGAGGTTGAATACGTTAAATTCAATTTCGTATTCTTTTCAAAGAACTTACGAATCGTACCTTTTCCTACACCGCTTGGACCACTTAATATAATTAACAATCCTCGTTTCATATTACATCTCCCTTTTTTTACCATTGTATCCTTGAACGTTTAGACTGTCAAAGAATTTATTCATATGTTACAATGTGCAAGATTAGGAGGGATAAAATGGCAATTGATGGATTACTTTTACATAAAATCAGTAAAGAATTAGATCAATATACACCTTGTAAAATCAACAAGATTCAAAACGTAAGCGATGAGGAAATTCTCCTTCATCTACATACACGACACAATGGAACGAAAAAACTCGTCATTAATGTCCATTCAAATACAAATCGTATATACTTTACCCAACAAAAAGAAACAACCCAGTCGAATCCAAGTAACTTTGTAATGGTTTTAAGAAAACAATGCAGTAATTGCATTTTAACTGGGATTGAACAAAAAAATTTTGATCGTATTTTAGATCTTCATCTATCTTGTCGAAATGAGCTTGGTGATTTTGTCGAATTCGATTTATATGTAGAGCTTATGGGGAAATATGCCAATATGGTTTTAGTGAATAAGGATGAAATTATCGTTGATGCCTTGAAACGAATACCTGTCTATGAAAATTCAAAGCGTTATATTCATCCGGGAGCCAAATATCAACTACCGCTACAAAAAGAAAAAAAACTTCCTAGTCAAATTGATACAATTGATCCAGATCAAAGTTTAGTGCAACAAGTTTATGGTTTTTCTCCTCTTTTAGCAAATGAATTTGAATATCGATTCAAAAAAGGACAAAACTATTCAGAAATTATGCACGAGCTAAAAGAAAGCCAAAACCTTTATATCTATAAAAAAGAATACCATTGCATTGCCCTTCAACATCTAAATCAAGAAGCTAAAGTATACCCTTTAATGGAAGGTTTAGATTCATTATATATTGAAAATGAACATAAAATACGTATTAAAGAACAATGTGGAGATGTATATCGAACCGTTGATAAAGAATTAAAAAAAGCCAAAAAAAAGTTACCCAAACTCGAACAAAGCTTAGAACAATCCAATGACTATCAGAAATACAAAGAGTATGGAGACTTATTATTTGCCTATATGTATGAAATAAAAAAAGAACCAATCATTCGCTTGATATCTTTTGAAACAAATCAAGAAATAGAGATTCCATTAGACATGCGTTTAGATCTTAAAGGCAATGCGAATAAATATTATCAAAAATATCATAAATTAAAACGTTCCAAAGACGTTCTAAAAGAACAAATCAAGCTTTGCGAAGAAGAAATTGCTTATTATATGCAATTACATCAACAATTAGAAAATGCATCGATTGAAGATGCTCTTGAAATACGAGAAGAATTGGTTTCAAACCATGTATTATTTGAAAGAAAAAACAAACGTCAAAATAAGAAGAAAAAGCTTCCAAATTTCCTTCATTTACAAGTAGAAGATGCAGATATTTATATTGGTAAAAATAATCTTCAAAATAATTACATCACGCATAAATTATCTCGAAAAAATGATCTCTGGTTTCATGTCAAAGATTATCATGGATCTCATGTTCTTTTAAAATCAAACGAAGTAGATGAAAAATTAATCCGAATGTGTGCACAATTTGCAGCCTATTACTCAAAAGGTCAACAATCAAGTAGTGTACCTGTTGACTATTGTCCAATACATCAATTAAAAAAGGTACCTGGTTCAAAAATCGGTTTTGTGACAATGAAAAGTTATAAAACCATTTATATCGATCCAGATTCTACAAGCATCCATGAATATTTAAAAAGATACAAAAAAAGGTGAATCAATGATTCACCTTTTTACTATCCTTTAATATCAACTGTTTGTCCATCTGGACCTGGTGTTTCTTTCAAATATTGGATAATTAAAGCTTTTTGATCCGGTTTTGTAGGTTTACATAACCATTGATTGGTTTCACCTGTAACCATACCTTCTGCAAAGCCAGAACATCCTGGATATCCACAACCACCACAGTTATAACCAGGAAGCATTCCTGTAACATGTTCAACACGTTCATCAACTTCCACTTTCAATTTTGAATCAGCAATTCCTAATCCAAAACCTAAAAGTCCACCAAGAACAAGCATCATAATGATAGCAACAAGCATTTTGTTCTCCTCCTATTTTTTATCATGATCTGGATGTAAGGAGCAAGAAACTAACTTACATCCATCACAATCGGTTTTTAAATCTTCACATCCTTCAGGAAGGGGTGTTTTTTTATTTTTCAAATATGCCCAAATGTAAATCCCAATTAATGCCCCAAATAATAAAATGGCAGCAAGGATTCGTTCCATTAAATAACTCCTGCAAAGGCTGTAAATGCCATCGACATAATTGCAGCTACAACTAATGCGATTGGATTTCCTTTAAAGAATTCAGGTACATCACTTAACTCTAATCGTTCACGAATTGTAGAGAAAATATATAAAACAAGGGCAAATCCTAAAGGTGTACCAACAGAATACATGATCATATGACCAAAGTCGTAACCATTTTGAATATTTACTAAACAAACATTTAATACAACACAGTTTGTCGTAATCAAAGGAAGATAAACACCTAAGCTTTTATAAAGTGCAGGACTTGTTTTCTTAATAAACATTTCAGTTAATTGAACCAAAGAAGCAATAACCAAGATAAAAGTAATTAAGTTCATAAATTCAAGTCCTAATGGTACAAGAATTAAATAATACAAAGCATAAGTAATTAAAGCAGCTACTACGATAACGAAGATAACAGCAACGCCCATTCCTAATGCACTCGAACGCTTCTTTGAGACACCCATGAAAGGACACATTCCTAAGAATTGCGTTAAAATGACGTTATTTACAATACAACTTGTAAATAATAAACCAAATAATTCAGCCATGGATTATTTTCCCTCCTTTGCAGCTTCTGCTTCTTTTTTAGCAGAATGATCTTTATACCATCCAACAAAAGCAGCTAAAAGTGCAAATGTTAAGAAGGCTCCGACAGAAGAAGAAAACATATTAATTGTAAAGTTTTCAGGAATGATTGATACATTTAAGAAAACTTGTGTTGTATCCAATGGATTTGAAATTTTAAATCCACCTGTAGATAAAACTTCACGAATTAATCCCATAGCAAGAACTGCTAAAGTATAACCCAATCCCATTCCGACACCATCTAAAGCAGCATCAAACGGTCCATGGTTACATGCAAAGGCTTCTGCACGTCCTAAAATAATACAGTTAACAACAATCAATGGAATAAAGACACCCAAACTTGTATTTAAAGCTGGTGCATAAGCTTCAATTAACATTTGTACAATTTTAACTAAAGTCGCAATAATAACAATATAAACAGGAATATGTACTTCATCTGGAATAATGTTACGTAATAAAGAAATAATGACATTAGACATAATCAAGACAAAGATTACCGCAATACCCATACCAATCGCATTATCGACTGTCGATGTAATGGCAAGCGTTGAACAAATTCCTAAGAATAAAGAGAAAACAGGATTTTCTTTCAATAAACCATTTTTAAAATTTTCTAACTTACTCATCACTATTCTCCTTTCAAATCATCCATTGCATCTGCGGCTTCATTAATACCAGCAGTAACAGCACTACTTGAAATTGTAGCTCCAGAAATTGTATCCAAATGATCACTTGCTTTCTTTCCTTCAATTCCTTTAATGAATGAATCATCATCAAGTACTTTCGATCCTAAACCTTTTGTATCACCATTTGAAAGACCAAGATATTTATCAACAACACCTGTATCTTTATTAATGGATACTAAGAAGGTCGTTCCATCCTTATATCCAGAAACAGACATATTAAAGATATAAACATCTTTATAAGAATAAACTTTTTGAATTGTTTTTGAATCACCAGTGTAATCCACTTGTTTAAAATCATCTAAAGCAGCTTCTGTATACATTTTTTGTAAGGACTCTTGTTCCGTCTTTAAATTATTCGCAGCAATAACAGGCGCTGTCATTTGATTCGCAAAAGCTAAAGCTCCACCCGCTACGGCTGAAATAATAGCTAAGAAAATGGTTAAATGTAAGATTTTATTCATAGAATATTCACCTCCACATTTTCAACTACTTTCGCTTCACTTTCACCATTTGGATCATTGACTGCATGAACCGAGCAAGCTGCAAAAATAGTAATTGCTAAACCAACCAAACATAAGTAAATAAAGCCATGTTTTGCTTTTTTAACAACTTCTAATTGTTTACCATCCAATAAAGATTCAATTAAAGGTGACATCATATTCATCAATAAGATGGAATATAAACAACCTTCTGGTAAGTTTCCAGTCATACGAATTAATACAGTTAAGATACCAGCACCTAAGGCAAAAATAGTACGTCCAGCAGCACTTGTTGGTGAAGTAACAGGATCTGTCAACATAAAGAATGCTCCGAAGACAACACCACCTAAAATTAAATGTAAGACAGGATACCAAATAAAGCCTGGAATACCATGATAAGAACCAACACCGCAAATAACTGCAATAATTGCCGTCATCACAAAAATTGTTCCTAAGTAAACAACTGGTACACGCCAATCAATAATTTTACGTACAATTAAGAAAATACCAATAAGCACAATCGCAATTGTAAAGGTTTCACCTAAAGCACCTGGATAAGTACCTAAGAATAAACCTTTCCATCCACCATATTGAGCTAAGAAAGCATCTAAAGTTGTTTGATTTCCTGGTACCCAATTGTAAGTATTTGCTAAGAAAGTTGTAGGTGTAGCACTAGTTGTTAATTCCGTTGTTGCACCTGTAAAAGTCGCAAAGATAACAGCACGACCAACGGCAGCTGGGTTAAAGATATTGTGCCCAAAGCCACCAAATAACATTTTTCCAAAAATAATCGCAAATGCCGTACTAATAATCAATGCATATGGACGTGTAGAAATAGGTACCATTAAAGTTAAAATAATAGCAGTTACCCAACCAAATGAATTTTGGATTTCTTTTTTTGGATCTCTTTTACGAATTTTTGCAAATAAAAATTCACAAACAAAAGTAGTTAATAAAGCACATACCAATAAGATAATCGCTTGTAATGCGTAACTTGTACCATATGCGCTTCCATAATATACAACAGCCAAGATAAAGACAATTAATAAACCAAGCGTTAATTCACGCATAATTTCTTTCGTTGTCAAATTGCCTTTTAAGCTTGGGCTCACATGAAAATTAAACTTCATATTCATCCTCCCTTATTTCTTTTTCAAGGCAATTATCCGTTTTGCCTTACGTACATTTTCAGTAACATTAATATGACTTGGACAAACATACGTACATAAACCACATTCAATACAACTTGAAGCAGCTCGCTTAATCATTTCATCCACATCGTTTGCTTTTACAGCCATTCCAATACGAACTGGTTGTAAGCCAGCAGGACAATGATCCGAACAACGACCACAACGTAAACATTCGATGGCATCATCTTCAACATGATTTAAAATCGTTAATGCATTCATTGCACGATCAATCACGAATTGATCATTCATGATTGTTTTACCCATCATTGGACCACCTGCAATTAAACGTACGCTTTCACTTGTATAACCACCACAGGCTTCAATAATTTCTTTCACAGGCATTCCAACTGGAACTAAGACATTGCTTGGATTTTTTACGCCTTCACCACTAACCGTAATTGTCTTTTTTGTGATTGCTTCTCCATGTTCAAAAGCACGTGCCATAGCAATTGCAGTTGTTGCATTGTCAACTATTGCGCCTGCTTCAGCAGGTAACATTTCATACTCTTTATGTAAAACTTCACGAACTAAAACACGTTCCCATCCCATTGGATAAACATCTGGAACTGGGCGTACTTCAACGCCTGCCTTACATGCAGATTTCACTTTTTCAATTAAATCTGGATGTGACTCTTTAATACATACATAAACTGTACTTACTTGAGCCATCTTTTTCATAATTAAACAACCCGTAATTAAATCATTTACACCATCCATGATATTACGATAATCGGCTGTAATATAAGGTTCACATTCAACTGCATTAATTAAAACACATTGAACCCCATCTGGTTTACCATACTTAACATAGGTTGGGAACCCAGCACCCCCTAAACCAATAATTCCTGCTTCCTTAACAAAATCAACACACTCTTTCTCCGTTAAGTTTGTATAATCCTTTGGTTCAAAAGCTTGAATTGAATCTTGTTTACCATCAGGCTCAATTACCATATGTACTTGAGGACGCATTGAATTATGCATTCTTTTTGCAGTACCACGGTAAATCCCAGAAACGCTTGAATAAATCGGAACAAATAAACCACCTTTTGTCTGAGCAAGTTTCGTTCCAACTTTGACTTCATCTCCTTCAGAAACAAACACTTCAAAATCTTTGTCTGTGCTTCTACCATGAATTAAAGGGATATATACATTCTCTTTTGGCATCAAAGCTTTAACTTCAGATTTTTCAGTCAATCCTTTTCTTCCAGGAATATGATGTCTCATAGATCCTAAAAACAATGACATAGACCTATTCCTCTCCTTCCATGTAATCATTTGAATAATACAATTTTTTTAAAATATAAGCAAGAATTTATTGTTAGACAAATATCGATAAATAACCTATAAAATCACGATATTTTTCATAAATTATCACTGAATTTATGAATTCAATCTGTGAACAAGCTAAACGATTTCACAATCATATCCGAATAACTTGATTAAAAATCGATAAATTAAACAAAGTCCTTTCTTTTTCTTACATGGACAAATTTTTATAAATACCCTATGATATACCCATGAAAAAAAATATTAAAAGCTGGTTTATTCTTTCTTTTTGTTTTCTATTAATTATTATTTCTATTATATGTTTCATCAATTCTAGAAATAGTACATCAACACAAAGTATCACTTTAACCAATGTAGGCTTTGATACTTCAATTACCTTTCAAGCCGATTGTACAGAAGAAGAATTTACTAAATATACAAAAATATTGAAAAAAACCTTTAAAACAAATCATAAACGCTTTGATCAATACCATGCATATTCTGGTTATAACAATATATATACCATTAATCATGAAGCCTATGAGCATCCAGTTCAAGTAGATGACATTACTTTAGATTGTATAAATAATGCGATAAAAATAAACCAAATAAGTTCAAAATTTGATATTACTTATGGAGCCGTAATGAATATTTGGCATAACTATCGTGAAGAAGGAATCACTTTGAATAATTCAGGTAAAGATGGAAATCTACCGAGTGAAGAGGAGATTTCAAATGCGCTTAGTCATTGTGGTTTTGAAAACATACAAATTAGTGGAAATACCATTTCATTTAATGATCCAGAAACAAAGATTGATTTAGGTGGAATTGCCAAAGGTTATACAGCACAGCTTGCTAAGAAAAAACTCAATAAAGCAGGACTTAAAAATGGTTTTATTAATGCAGGAGGTAATATCGTTTTATTAGGAAATAAAAGTGATGGTTCTGCATGGAATATTGGGATACAAAGTCCGGATGATTCGAATTCCTTACTCAATATAAAAATCAAAGATGCCAATACATCCATCGTAACAAGTGGTGATTATCAAAGATATTATACGGTTGGCAATAAAAAATATGCTCATATTATCGATCCAGATACTGGCTATCCAGCCTCACAATGTCGAAGTGTTACGATCATTACAAAGGATTCGACCAAGGCCGATGGGTTAAGTACTGCTTTATTTTGTTTAGATTTTGATTCTGCCTATGCTCTTGCAAAAAAAGAAAATATAGAAGCAATATGGATTTTCGACCAAGAGAAAGCACCAAATAAAAAAGCAGATTTCGAAACCAAAAAATATAAGATATATACTACAAAAGAAATTAAGAAAGTTGCTGAGTTATCTTAAAAAAATAAGGACTTCCAAAGAAGTCCTTTTCTTATTGTATCAATTATTTTACTTCAAGAGTCCAATTGAATTTATCTTCAATTCTTCCCCATTGAATACCAGTTAAAGTTTCGTAAAGTTTATGTGTTAATTCACCAGTTTCGAAATTATTAACGGTTACCTTTTCACCTTTATAGTACAATTCTCCAATTGGTGAAATAACAGCTGCTGTTCCTGTTCCCCATGCTTCTTCAAGCTTTCCATTTTTTCCAGCTTCCATTAAATCATTTACATCCAAATGTTCTTCAACTACTTCATAACCCCAATCTTTTAAGATTTGAATCATTGAATCTCTTGTAACACCTGGTAAAACGGTTTCTCCAGCTGGTGCTGTAATGATTTTACCGTCAATTTTGAACATAACATTCATTGAACCAACTTCTTCAACATATTGACGATGTACACCATCCAACCAAAGAACTTGCGTATAACCTAATTCTTCAGCTTTTTCTTGTGCTCTTAAACTACCGGCATAGTTTCCACCACATTTTGTAAAGCCTGTACCACCGACTGTAGCACGTGTATATTCATCTTCAATATAAATTTTAACTGGACTAACACCTTCTGGATAATAAGCACCAACAGGTGAACAAATAATAATAAACTTATAAGAATGACTTGGATGAACACCAACAGCTTTTTCAGTTGCAAACATATAAGGACGAATATATAAAGATTCACCCTCACCAGTTGGAATCCAATCCTTTTCTACTTTAACCAAAGCTTCACATGCTTGAACAAAATCTTCTTCTGGTAAAGTAGCCATACTTAAACGTTTATTCGAATTAATAAAACGACGAGCGTTCATTTCTGGACGGAACATCAATACTTTTCCATCCTCCGTTTTATATGCTTTTAAACCTTCAAATGTTTCTTGTGCATAGTGTAAAACCATTGTTGCTGGATCCATTACAATTGGTGCATAAGGAGTGATTCGTGCATCATGCCATCCTTGTCCTGCATCCCAATCGGCAACAAACATATAATCGGTATAATATTTACCAAATCCTAATGCCCCGGTTGGTTTTTCTTTTAATTGATCCGCCTTTTCAAATCTAATTTCCATAAGATAAAACCTCCTGTTTTTCTGTTCTAAAAATACACCTTGTTAAAATATACGTCAAATCTTTTTCACAATGTTTCATTTATTTTCATTGTTATGCAAGATGCGTTACAACCAAGTCACCCATTTGCTTACATCCGACTTGTTTCATTCCAGCACTCATCATATCTGGTGTACGATAATTTTCATTTAAGACTTCATTCACAGCTTTTTCAATATCTTGTGCTTCTTTTTCCAAGTGGAAAGAATAACGTAACATCATTGCAACCGATAAAATTGTTCCTAAAGGATTCGCAATATCTTGTCCTGCAATATCAGGAGCGGAGCCATGAATAGGTTCATACATCCCTACACTCGATGAGCCTAAAGAAGCAGAACCAATGGTTCCAATTGTACCGGTTAACATACTTGCTTCATCGCTTAAAATATCACCAAACATATTTTCGGTTAAGATGACATCAAATTGACTTGGTTTACGACACAATTGCATTGCCGCATTATCGACATACATATAATTTACTTCAACTTCAGGATAATCTTTAGCAACCTGCTCAACAACCTTACGCCACATTTTTGAAGTATCTAAAACATTTGCTTTATCTACACAAGTTACTTTTTTATGGCGTACCATAGCACTATCAAAAGCAACCTTAGCAATTCTTTCAATTTCTGCTTCACTATATTTCATGATATCAATTGAAGTATCACCTTCTGTTTTATGTTCTCCAAAATAAATACCACCAGTTAATTCACGAACAACAACAAAATCAATGCCTTCATCAACAATTTCTTTTTTTAAAGGTGAAGCATCAGCCAATTGATCAAATAATACAGCTGGACGTAAATTTGCAAATAAACCCAATAAACTACGAATACGTAATAAAGCTTTTTCAGGTCGATTATGTGGTGGTTGACTATCATATTTTGGACCACCAACTGCACCTAATAATACACTGTCACTTGCTAGTAGTTGATCAATCGATTGTTGTGGTAAACATTCACCAGTTGCATCAATTGCACATCCTCCAGCTAAAACTTCATCTAAAATAAAATGATGATTATATTTTTTTTCAATGGCATGTAAGACTTTTAACGCTTCTTCGACGATTTCAGGACCGATTCCATCTCCACGTACAACAGCAATTTTCTTTTCCATATTCTTATTTCTCCTTTTTGGAATTGACATAATTTACTAATCCACCTTGTAAAATCAAATTTTGCATAAAAGGTGGAAATGGGGCTGCCTGATAAACTTGTCCAGTTGTTAAATCGGTAATCGTTCCTGTATCAAAATCTACCTTAACTTCATCCCCTTCTTTAATTCCTTCTGCAGCTTCTGGGCATTCCATAATTGATAAGCCAATATTAATTGCATTTCGATAGAAGATTCTCGCAAAGCTATCTGCAATAATACAAGATACACCTGCTGTTTTTAAAGCCAAAGGCGCATGTTCACGGCTTGAGCCACAACCAAAGTTTTTACGAGCAACCATAATATCGCCTTGTTCTACACGTTGTGTAAAAGTCGGATCAATATCAACCATGGCATGACTTGCTAATTCTTTGGCATCAAAAGAGTTTAAATAACGAGCTGGAATGATAACATCTGTATCGACATTATCTCCATATTTTAATACTTTTCCATGAGCTTCTTTCATTATTTATTTCCTCCTTCAATTTTTTCCGGATTGGCGATATAACCTTTAATTGCAGTAGCCGCCGCAATTTCAGGGCTCGCAAGATAGATTAAAGATTTTGTATCTCCCATACGTCCAACAAAATTTCGGTTCGTCGTAGAAAGACATTTTTCACCATTAGCCATAACACCCATATGACCACCCATACAAGGTCCACAACTTGGTGTATTAAAAGCACATCCTGCATTGACAAAGATATCGACTAAACCTTCATGCACACATTCCAAGAAAATCTTTTGTGTTGCTGGAACTACCATTACCCGTACATTTTCACTAACAACATGTCCTTCTAAAATCTTAGCCGCTTTTCTCAAATCACTAATTCGTCCATTGGTACAAGATCCAATCACAACCTGATCAACATAGATTGGTTCTTGTGCTTCAACTTCATCAATTGTGTGTGCATTTCCTGGAAGATGTGGGAACGCAACAGTTGGTCTTACTTTTGATAGATCCACATCAATCACTTCTTCATATTCCGCATCTTCATCTGCTTCATAAATTGTATAGTTGCTGACACCAGCTTCTTTCATATAATCAATTGCTTTTTGATCAACTGGGAAAATCCCATTCTTTCCACCTGCTTCAATAGCCATATTACAAATTGTAAAACGATCATCCATGCTTAATTCACTAACACCAGGTCCTGAAAATTCCATTGATTTATATAAAGCACCATCAACACCAATACGACCAATAATATGTAAGATAACATCCTTTCCACTTACAAAAGGATTTAATTTTCCATGTAAATAAAACTTAATTGCTGTAGGAACCTTGAACCAAGCTTGTCCACTTGTCATACCAGCTGCAATATCCGTTGTACCAACACCTGTAGAAAATGCGCCTAAAGCACCATATGTACAAGTATGAGAATCAGCTCCAATAACACACATTCCAGCATAAACTAACCCCTTTTCTGGAAGAATGGCATGTTCAACACCACACTTTCCTTGAATCATTTTATGGGTTAATTTTTCAGCAATTGAAAAGTCTAAAATTGCTTTTGAATTTTCAGCACTTTTAATATCTTTATTTGGCGTAAAATGATCGGGTACAAAAACAACCTTGTCCTTATCAAAGACATGTCCACCCATTTGTTTGACGATTGGTAAAGCCATTGGTCCAGTAATATCATTTGCCATAACCAAATCCAAATTTGCTTCAATCAAGTCACCCGCTTTTACAGATTCTAGACCTGCATGTGCAGCTAAAATCTTTTGAGTCATTGTCATTGCCATACTTACTTTTCTCCTTTTCCTTCGCGATAATATCGGTTAATTGCACTAACTAAAGCATAAATAGAAGCTAAAATGATATCATCATCGACACCTACACCAAAACGATCTTCTTGATCTTCATCGGTCATTTGAACATACGCACATGCTTTAGAAGTAGAACCAATACTTAATGAATGTTCTGAATAATCTTCAACATCGAAATCAATATGGAAGAATTTTCGAACCGCATTAGCAACCGCATCCAAACGTCCATTTCCCTTTCCAGAAATATCCATTTGTTCACCTTTAAAAGTCACATCCAAATATGCACTTACAACTTGCCCATTTCGTGTAAAGTGATAGTCATTGACTTCTAAAGGCGTCTTTAAATTCACAAAATCACGATCAAAAATATCCTTAATTTCATTTGGCATTAGTTCCGCATGTTTATGATCACTAATATCCTTGATATAGTAACCAAACTCTTGACGGAAGGTCTTTGGTAAGTCATATCCATAGTATTCTTGTAAGACAAAGCCAATACCACTTTTACCTGATTGTGAATTAATACGAATAACATCCTTATCATATTTACGTCCAATATCCGCTGGATCAATTAATAAATAAGGAACATTCCAATGTCCTGGATTTTCACGATGAAGAGCAAAACCTTTCGCAATCGCATCTTGATGTGAACCAGAGAAAGCCGCAAAAACTAAATCACCAGAATAAGGTTCACGCTCATAAACGTGCATTCTCGTTACTTCTTCATAAACTTTACGTAAAGCTGGCATATTTGAAAAATCTAATTTAGGATCAATTCCTAAAACATACATATTCATTGCAACCGTTATAATATCAATATTTCCAGTACGTTCACCATTACCAAATAAAGTTCCCTCTACACGATCTGCACCGGCAAGTAAACCTAATTCGGTATCCGCAATTCCTGTTCCACGATCATTATGTGGATGCAAAGAAAGAACGACGCTATCACGACGATTTAAATGCTTTGACATGTATTCAATTTGACTTGCATAAACATGAGGCATGCTCATTTCAACGGTAACTGGTAAATTGATGATCACTTTATGATCTGGTGTCGGTTCCCAAATATCAATGACTGCATTACAAACTTCAAGAGCATATTCTGGTTCAGTTCCAGTAAAACTTTCTGGTGAATATTCAAACATTAAATCTGCATCACTTTCACAAGCTAGATCTTTTAACATTTGTGCTCCCTCAATCGCAATTTGTTTCACTTCTTCTTTGCTCTTTTTAAACACTTGCTCACGTTGCGCAACCGATGTTGAATTATACACATGAACGACTGCCTTTTTACATCCTTTTAAAGCTTCAAAAGTTTTACGAATAATATGAGGACGAGCTTGCGTTAAAACTTGAATCGTCACATCATCTGGAATCAAATGATCTTCAATTAGTTTACGACAAAACTCATATTCCGTTTCACTTGCAGCTGGAAAACCAATTTCTATTTCTTTAAAACCTACACGAACAAGCGTTTTGAAAAATTTAATCTTTTCATCTAAACTCATTGGAATGATTAAAGCTTGATTTCCATCACGTAAATCGACACTACACCAAATTGGTGCATGATCAACGCAATCTTTTTTTACCCAATCATAACAAGGTTCTGGCGGTAAATAATATTCTTTACCATATTTCGTGTAATCCATACGTTTTTCCTCCTTTAATAAAAAAAACGTCCTAATCTAAGGACGTTATAAACGCGGTACCACCTTAGTTTCCATATCTATAGATATGAACACTCATAAACTCGATAACGCTGAGTTGCGTTAAGCTCCCTGACAAGTTCATTTTATAGCTGTACAAACTTTCACCATCCGTTTGCTCTCTAAAACAAGCATCTAAAAACTACTACTTCAGTTCATTGCCTAATTGATTTTAATTATAAAAGAAATAAATATTATTTTCAATATCGAGACTGAAAATAGTCCATATTTTTTTCTTTTAAACGCTTTCATTTTCTGAAATTTTCATCGATTTATGCAATTCAAGTTGAGGAAAAGCCCTATTCGATATATAATAAGCACAAACGATTTTTTTAAGGAGGGGAAATATGAAATTAACTGGTTCACAAATCGTAATGGAAGTATTACTTGAACAAAAAGTTGACACCGTATTTGGATACCCTGGAGGTGCTGCATTAAATGTCTATGATGCACTTTATGAATATTCAGATCGCATTCACCACGTTTTAACTGCTCATGAACAAGGCGCTGCGCATGCAGCCGATGGCTATGCACGCTCCACTGGAAAAACGGGTGTAGTTTTTTCAACAAGTGGACCTGGTGCAACCAATCTTGTAACAGGTATCGCAACGGCTTATATGGATAGTATTCCTATGGTAGCTATCACGTGTAATGTCGGTGATAGCTTAATTGGACGTGATGCATTCCAAGAGATTAGTATTACAGGTGTAACTTTACCAATCACAAAACATAATTATTTTGTCAATCGTATTGAAAATTTAGCAGGTGCAATACGAAATGCTTTCCGCATCGCAAACGAAGGAAGGAAAGGTCCTGTATTGATTGATATCACGAAAGATGTCACAGCTGCTATGATTGAATATGAAAAACAAGAACCTTTAACAACAAGTCCTAATCCTGTTGTTAAAGACAAAGACATTCAAACCGTTGCACGTATTATCAATACTTGTAAACGACCAGTCATTTATTTTGGAGGCGGCGTAGAAGCAAGTGATGCACGTGAAGAATTACATACCCTACTTCAAAAAGCAGATATTCCTGCAACATATACAATGATGGCTGCTGGTGTTTTAGACTGTGATGATCCGAAAAATTTAGGCTTAATTGGTATGCATGGAACCATCGCGGCAAATAAAGCAATTGATGAAGCGGACTTAGTTATTGCACTTGGTACACGTTTTAGTGATCGTGTTGCACTAAATCCAAGACGTTTTGCACAAAGAGCAGCAATTATTCAAATCGATATTGATGAAAGTGAAATCAATAAAAATGTATTGATCAATTATAGTTTAATTGGTGATCTAAAAGAAGTTTTAAGTAAAATGCTTCCTTATATAGAAGAAACAAAACATACGGAATGGGTTGATAAAGTCACTGCTTATCAAAGATCCGTACGTGTTCCTTTAAAAGATGCAGCTTTACGTCCAAAGGATTTAATTGAAGCAGTTTGTGATCATACAGATAAAGATACAATTTATGTAACGGATGTTGGTCAACATCAAATGTGGGCCGCTCAATATGTAAAACACCATAAAACACGCCGTTTTATTACAAGTGGTGGTTTAGGAACCATGGGCTTTGGATATGGTGCAGCTATTGGAGCCCAAATGGGTAATCCTGATAAACGTGTCATTCATTTTACTGGCGATGGTTCATTCCATATGAATTTAAATGAAGCATGTACAGCTGTAAGTTACGATTTACCAATTATTACAATTATCATGGATAATAAAGTTTTAGGTATGGTTTATCAATGGCAAACTGTCTTCTACAATAAACATTATTCACAAACTGTCTTAAATCGTAAAACCAATTATCCAGAAGTTGCCAAAGGTTTTGGTGCAACTGGATTTGAATGTAATACATTAGAAGAATTCGAAGAAGCTTTCGAAAAAGCGCTTCAATGTAAAGGTCCAGTATGGATTGCATGCAATATCGATAAAGAAGAAAGAGTTCTTCCTATGATTCCAAATGGTGGTACAGTGGAAGACATGATCATAGATTAGAGGTGAAACCATGTCAAGAGAAGTCTTAAGTATATTTGTAGAAAATCAATCCAATGTATTAACGCGTGTAGCGAGTTTATTTGGTCGTCGTGGTTTCAATATTGATTCATTAACGGTATCAACAACCAATGATCCAAAAATCAGTCGTATTACAGTTGTATTCGATGGAAATGATACATCTTTATCTCAAATCATGACGCAAACACGTAAACTTGAACCAGTAAAAAATCTATATTTATTAAATCAAAGTAACTCTCTTTTTAGAGAACTCTTATTGGTAAAAGTAACTTGTGATAAATCCATTCGTTCTGGTTTAATTGAAATTGTAAATATCTATCGTGGAAAAATTATTTCTTGCACCAAAACCAATATGATTATTGAATTAACCGGTGCGCCTGAAAAGATTGATGGCTTACTCGATATGTTAAGTTGTTATGAAATTGAAGAAATTTGTCGTACGGGTATCACAGGAATCTCTCGTGAATCCGTTGAAATCGACGAAAATGAAGACTAATCAACAAATAAAGGTGGCTTGACCACCTTTTTAAAAAAGGAGAATAAAATGAATAATAAAAAAAGTTCGCAAGTAACGCAAGGTGTTGAAAAAGCTCCAATGCGTAGCTTATTTTATGCTATGGGTTATACAAAAGAAGAATTGGATCGTCCTTTAGTCGGAATTGTTTCTGCTAAAAGTGACATCGTACCTGGTCATTTCCATTTAGATAAGCTAGTTGATGCCATTAAAACAGGCGTCTCTATGGCTGGAGGTACACCAATTGTCGTTCCAGCAATTGGTGTCTGTGATGGAATTGCCATGGGACATAAAGGAATGCACTATTCCCTTGCGAGTCGTGAATTAATTGCCGATAGTGTTGAAACAATGGCAGAAGCACATTGTTTTGATGCGCTTGTCTTAGTTCCAAGCTGCGATAAAATTGTTCCTGGTATGTTGATGGGAGCCTTAAGAGTTAATGTTCCTACCGTTGTTTGTACAGGTGGACCTATGTTAGCAGGACATGTAAAAGGTGAAGAAGTTTCCCTTTCGAAAATCTTTGAAGCCGTAGGTGCAAGAAAAGCGAATTTAATTAACGATGCCGACCTTGAAGAATTTGAACAAGGTGTTTGTCCTGGATGTGGAAGTTGTGCAGGTATGTATACCGCAAATAGTGTTTCTTGTTTATGTGAAGCAATGGGGATTGCCCTTCCTGGAAATGGTACCATTCCAGCTGTCACAAACCAAAGAATCTTATTAGCAAAACATGCAGGTATGGCTGTTATGGAACTTTTAGAAAAAGATATTAAAATTAAAGATATAGTCAATGAAAGAAGTATTAAAAATGCCTTAACTTGTGATATGGCTTTAGGATGTTCTTCAAACTCTGTATTACACTTACTTGCGATTGCTCAAGAAGCTGGTTATAACTTAGATTTATCAACATTTAATGAATACAGTGATCGTACACCTAATCTTTGTCATTTAGCACCTGCAGGACCTACACACATGCAAGATTTAGATCGTGCTGGTGGAATTCAAGCCGTCATTCATGAACTTTCAAGTATTAATTTAATTGATTTGGATTGTATAACAGTAACAGGTAAAACGGTTGGAGAAAATACCAAATATGCAATTAATAAAAACGAAGAAATCATCCGTCCAGTCAAGAATCCATATTCAGAAAATGGCGGCATTGCCATTTTATATGGAAACATTTGTCCAGATGGAGCAGTCGTAAAAAGAAGTGCTTGTGCTCCAGAAATGATGCATCATATTGGTCCAGCTCGCGTATTTGATTCCGAAGACGAATCCATCCAAGCTATCTATGCTGGAAAAATCAAGGCTGGTGATGTCGTAGTTATTCGTTATGAAGGACCTAAAGGTGGTCCAGGTATGCGTGAAATGTTAAATCCAACGAGTGCCTTAGCTGGAATGAAATTAGATAAATGTGTTGCCTTATTAACAGATGGACGCTTCTCTGGTGCCAGTCGTGGAGCAAGTGTTGGTCATATTGCTCCAGAAGCTGCGAGTGGTGGACCAATTGGTTTAATTCAAGAAGGTGATTTAATCGAATTGAATATTCCAGAACATCAATTAAATGTACAAGTAAGCGATGAAGAATTAGCTGAACGTAAAAAGAATCAAAAAATCTTACCAGCTAAAATCAATAAAGGTTGGTTAAAACGTTATGCGAAACTTGTACAAGGCGCAAACATTGGAGCTATTTTAAAATAATTCAACGTTAAGACTAATTTATTCAATTCGAATAAGAATACAAAAAAGACCAATATTCTGAACTTTATCAGAAATATTTGGTCTTTTTTAATAAGAAAGCTATTTAATCTTCTCATTAATTTTTGTATATTCAATGAATTGTTTAGCCGTACGAGGCGATCGACCACTATTACGGATTGCATAGCCCTCCGCTTGAATAGCTAAAGTTTCACGATCTGTTTCTAATTGATAACGATCCGCTAATTCCATTACAATTTCCAAATATAGATTTTTTAAAGGTTTAGAGAATGTAACGGTCAGTCCAAAACGCGCAGCTAAACTCATGGTTTCTTGAATCGAATCATTTCTAAAAAGGTCAGATCCTTCACGATCTTTTGTATTCTCTTGAACAAAATGACGTCGATTGCTTGTCGCATAGACCACACAATTGCTATGATTGTGTTGGATTCCTCCCTCTAAAATATTTTTAAGCGTCACAAAATTATCATCATTTGAACCAAAGCTCAAATCATCAATAAACAAGATAAAATGTAAAGGATTATCCGCTAATGCATCCATAATATCCGGCAAACATTTTAATTGATCTTTTTTGATTTCAATTAAACGCAATCCACGATCATGAAATTCATTTACAATAGCCTTTACAGTTGAAGACTTCCCTGTTCCCGCATCTCCATAAAGTAAAACATTATTCACTTCAATTCCTTCTAAAAAAGCTAAAGAATTTTTAATCACTTGTTCTCTTTCTCTTTGGTAACCAACAAGATCTGACAACTTTTGCGGATCTGGATGATGAATCGGAACTAATTGATTCTTCTGGATACCAAAGGCATAATACTCTCGAAAGATTCCATAACCTTCGGCATTTAAATGCATTAAATGGTCTTTATAGGCTTTTTTTACATCAAAGTCTTTAGTTTCCCATTTTGGTAAAAAACCTTTATAGTTTATTTTATGCAACAAATCTTCACTTTTCAATTGTATTAGTTCTTGAAACAAAGATAGTTCATAATCTAAGCTATCTTTCATTTGATAAGAAAGCTCTTCCTTTCGTGCAATCAATTTAATAACAATATTTTCATCGTTTAAAAGCAATTGATAGAGATAATGAGATAAACAAGCATCTTTTTCAAAAAGAG
This sequence comes from Bacteroidaceae bacterium, assembly GCA_963596085.1. Classification (GTDB taxonomy): domain Bacteria; phylum Bacillota_I; class Bacilli_A; order Erysipelotrichales; family Erysipelotrichaceae; genus Absicoccus. Next base: position 52,493 of record CAVBLW010000007.1, read on the forward strand.
CAGCTACAAAAGAACAATATTCATCAATAAATAATTCAATCGAATTCGCATCCATTTCCAATAAATTTTTTAAAGATGCAAAAATCGGATCTTTTAAAACATTACGAAAAATCGTTAAGGTACGAATACGTAAATTCCAATCTTTAAAATCCATAGAATACCTCCTTAAACCTATTTATTTTAACATAAAATCATTAAAATATGTTATAATATTTATAATATAAATAGGATTAAGAGGTGTTTAAATGCTAACTATTGATAAAGTCTATTCAGCTAGAAATGTATTAAAAAAAGTAATCCGTCCAACGGCAGTCATACCTGCTTTTGACTTAAGTAAAACAAATCATGTTTTTTTAAAAACAGAAAACCTTCAAAGAACTGGTTCTTTTAAGATTCGTGGCGCTTATTACAAGATTAGTCAATTAACAAAAGAAGAAAAAGAAAAAGGAATTATCGCATCCAGTGCAGGAAACCATGCACAAGGGTGTGCACTTGCAGCACAACAAGAGAATATCAAATGTATTATTTGTATGCCTGATAATGCTCCAATTTCAAAAATTGAAGCCACAAAAAGCTATGGTGCTGAAGTTTGCTTAGCCGAAGGTGCATATGATGACGCTTATGCTTTGGCATGTAAAATGGCTGAAGAAAAAGGTTACACCTTTGTTCATCCATATGACGATGAAGATGTCATTGCTGGACAAGGAACGATTGGTTTAGAAATTTTAGAAAATTTAGATTCTGTCGATGCAATTGTTGTACCAATTGGTGGCGGAGGTTTAATCAGTGGAGTTGCCTTTGCAGCAAAAAGTATGAAGCCAAGTATTAAAATTTATGGTGTTCAAGCAGAGAATGCTGCCAGTATGTATCAATCTATTCAAAAAGGTGAACAAATCACTTTAGATTCAGTCAATACCTTTGCGGATGGAATTGCAGTCAAACATCCTGGTGATAATACTTTTAAAATTGTCCAACAATATGTGGATGAAGTCGTAACAGTTACAGAAGATGAAATTGCCGCAAGTATTTTAACTTTATTGGAAAAACAAAAGGTTATTTCAGAAGGTGCTGGTGCTGTTTCAGTTGCTGCTGTCATGTTTGATAAATTACCAATTAAAGATAAAAATGTTGTTTGTATTGTAAGCGGAGGTAATATTGATGTAAATATTATCGACCGAGTAATTACACGTGGTTTATTATTAAGCGGTCGTAAGACAAGCTTTACAATTCAATTAACGGATAAGCCAGGACAATTGGTTGATGTAAGTAAAATTATTGCCCAAAATGGTGGAAACGTCGTTGCGGTTGATTATGACAATGCGGACCCAGATTTAGCAATTAACGACTGTTTCTTAAAGATTACAGTTGAAACAAGAAATAAGGCACATTTAAATGAAATCAAACAAGATTTACAAAAACATGGATTTCATATCCTCAAAGAAAGACAATAAGACTTCTTAAGAAGTCTTTTTTTTAGTGTAAAAAATTAAAAAGTGTGCTCTTTTGATTCCTAAAAGAATCAAATAAACACACTTTTATAAATTTAATTTAATTGTGCATAACCGCTTCACAACGATCACATAATTCATCGTCATGACTTGCAGTTGTAACATTCCAACATCTTGGACATACATGTCCTTCTGCCTTACTGATTGTTACTTCTTCTCCTTCATTGCAAACAACAACTTGGCTAACAATAAACCATTGTGCAGCATTATCTAAGACTTTACGCATTACACTTTCACATTCTTCATCAAGATTTAAAGTTACTCTTGCTTCTAATGCTTTACCGATCATACCTTCGCTTCGTGCATCTTCCAAAGCTTTTAAAACTTTCTTACGTAAATTGAAAAGAATTTCCATATCTTTTAAGATTTCTTCTGTATCAAAATTTAATGTAAGTTCAGGGAAATCTTCCAATTGAATCGAATCTTCATTCCATTTCATATATTGGTTGACTTCTTCCATTGTATGAGGAAGGATTGGTGTCCATAACTTAGCTAATACTTCGACTGCTGTATAAAGAACCGTTTGAACCTCTTTACGACTTTTTGCATCTTGTTGATCACAATACAAAATATCCTTTGTATAATCCATATAATAAGCGGATAATTCATTAGTCATCAAATTTGTTAATGTTGAAACAACATCCGCAAAGCGATATTCTTCATATGCTTTTTTCACATCATCAATCGTTTGTGATAAGCGAATGATAATATATTTATTTAATTCAGATAGTTCTTCAAATGGTAAACAGTTTTCTTTATTGAAACTTTGTTGATCTAAATTAGCCATACAGAAACGAATCGTATTTCTCACTTTTCGATATTGATTCGATAATTGTTTCAAAATCTTATTTCCCATCGAAACATCTGCTTGATAGTCTACACTACAAGCCCATAAACGTAATACATCTGCACCATATTTTTTTGTGATTTGTCCAGGCGCTACTGCATTCCATTGTGATTTTGACATCTTAACGCCTTTTTCATCCATAACAAAACCATGTGATAAACATTGTTTATATGGAGAACGTCCATGTACAGCTGTACCAACGATTAAACTTGAGTTAAACCAACCACGGTATTGATCACTACCTTCAAAATATAAATCAGCAGGATATCCTAAACCACGTTCCATCATAGCACCGGTATGAGAAGAACCTGAATCAAACCAAACATCCATTGTATCGGTTTCCTTACGGAATTGACCATTTGGTGAATGTTCATTTGTATAGCCTTCTGGCAATAAATCTTTTGCCTCTCTTTCGAACCATACATTTGAACCATATTCTTTAAATAAATTCGCTACATGATCAAAGATTTCTTTTTCCATCAATGGCGTATCATCTTCTGCATAAATAATTGGAATTGGAACTCCCCATGCACGTTGACGAGAAATACACCAATCATCACGATCTGCAATCATATTATGAAGACGTTGTTGACCCCAACTAGGAATCCATTCAACTTGATCAATTTCATCTAATAATTCCTTACGGATTTTATCAATCGATGCAAACCATTGTGTTGTTGCTCGATAAATAATTGGTTGTTTTGTACGCCAATCATGTGGATATGCATGGGTCAACCATGCCATTTTTAATAAAACACCCAATTCATCCAATTTTACGGTAACTGTTTTATTAGCATCCCAAACCGATTGGCCTTCAAGCCAATCTCCTGCTTCTGCAGTAAGACGTCCTTGGTCATCAACATTATTTAATACATCTAATTTGTAACGTGTATGAACAGTATAGAAGTCATCTGCACCAAATGCACTTGCGGTATGAACACATCCTGTACCAGCATCTGCTGTAACATAATCTGCCATCATAACAAATCCTTCAGCATTCACATGACGATCATCTCCTGCATACAAAGGATGTTCATACGTAATATATTCTAAATCTTGTCCTTTAAATGTCTTTGTGATTTCATAACTTTCACAACCAAATTCTTTACAAAGTTGATCAACTAACATTTCTAACATGACAAGTTTGCCATGATCCGTTTCAACAAGTGCATAGCTCATACGAGGATTTAAAGAAATTGCTTGGTTAGCAGGAACAGTCCAAGGCGTTGTTGTCCATATAACAAAATATGTATCCTCATCTAATTTCCCTTTTCCATCTTTGACTTTAAATTTAACATAGATGGTTGGTGTTTTCATGTCCTTGTATTCTACCTCAGCTTCCGCTAAAGCCGTTTCACTACTTGGAGACCAATATACCGGTTTTAATCCTTTATAAATCAAACCTTCTAAAGCCATTTTACCAAACACTTCAATTTGTTTAGCTTCAAAGTCTTTTTGAAGCGTGATGTATGGATGATCATAATCTCCAATTGATCCTAAAGATAAAAATCCTTCTTTTTGTTTTTCAACTTGTTCTAAAGCATAGTCGTAACAAACTTTACGGAATTCTGCAATTCCCATTTTTTTACGATCATAACCAGCTTTTGTGACAGCTGTTTCAATTGGTAAACCATGTGTATCCCATCCTGGAATATATGGAACTTGATAGCCACTCATAAATTTAGAACGATTAATAACATCTTTTAAAATTTTATTTAAAGCATGACCCAAATGAATGTCACCATTCGCATAGGGTGGCCCATCATGTAAGATAAAAGGTTTTGCATCCTTTCTTTTTTCTAGCATTTTTCCATATAAATCCATGTCTTGCCATTTCTTTTGAATTCCTGGCTCTTTTTTTGTTAGATTACCACGCATCTCAAATTCAGTTTGTGGCATCTTCAAGGTATCTTTGTAATCCATCTTGTTCTCCTTCCAATAAAAAAACGCCCTATTCTAAGGACGTTATAAACGCGGTACCACCTTAGTTATCAAGTAAAACTTGATCCCTCAAATCTTTTAACGCAAGAATACGGATATTTGTACTCTGTTCCAAATATCAGCTCTAAAGTGATATCAAAATTATCTACTATACAGCTTTTTCACCAACCTGCTGCTCTCTAAATAGAATCAATAATTTGACTTGTCTTTATCATCGCTATTTAAACTTTACAAAACGTAAGACCAATCGTTCTTTTCTTGTTTTTGAAATAATTTCTTTAAATTGAAAACGACCTACTCTACGAATTGAAACAAAATCATTATTACACAATTGCTTATTTTCTTCAAGAACTACATCATTAACTTTCACAAAACCTTGATGAATTTTTTTCATTGCATCCGATCTAGAACAATGTGCTAATTGTGCAACAATCGCATCCATACGTAAACTTGCACAATTAATTTTAAGTTCTTCAAAAGGACTTGATAAAATTTGATATTCTTTACAAAGATGCAAAGAAATTGGACATCTTCCAATCGATTTTAATTCATTGATAATAAATTCACTCAATGATTTTTTACAAAAGATATATATTTCATTCTCAACAATCACAAAATCACCCAAAAAATCACGATCTATCCCTAAATGTAATAAAGCCCCTAATAAATCAGGATGTCTTAATTGATAAAAACGAGAATCATAGCTCGATTTCAAACAATCAAAATCAAATTCTGGCTCAAGTTCAAAAGGAGATAAACAAGCTACTTTTCTTTGCGCATCTTTATATCCCCCATCTAAATAGAGATAGGTATTTTTAGAAAGAATATCCGAAATAAGTATACATTCATAAGGCGTTAAAAAAGAGGTCAAAACCGCTTTATACCGAATTTGTGAAAACTTTTCTAAGTCTTTCACCTTTGATACAAATGAGTCATGACCTTGATGATAAGAAAAATTATTCTTCATCTTCAGAATCAATCGTAATTGATCCTGCTACACCAATTTGAGCTGGTGAACATAAAATGACATTTTGTCCGATTTTTTGAATTTTACCATCTAAAGCAAATACAACACCAGTTAAAAAGTCAATTGTACGTTGTGAATAATCACGATCTAATTTATGTAAATTAACAACTACAGCACGACCTTCTTTTAAGCGTGTACCAACTTCTTCAACTTCACCAAAACTTCTAGGTTCAAATAAAACCATTTTTGTATTTGCGTTCAAAGCATTTGGATTTGAACGAGTTTTAGGTCTTTCATAACGATTTTCTGTAGTATCCTCAGTTTCAGCAGCTTCATCTTCTGCTTCAATTTCTTCATCTTCGTAAACTTCTTCTTCGTCTTCGTCAATTGGATTAACGAATTCATGAATTTTGTCCATAAATCCCATGGGAATTCCTCCTTATCGAAGATAATTATAACACATATCTATTATTTTAAAAGAAAAAAAGGAATAAAGTCAAAGACTCTATTCCGTTTCAATTAAACCATAGCCGCCATCTTCTCTCTTATAGACAACCGCAATCTTTTGTGTTTCATCATCTGTATAAATGAAGAAATCATGATTCAACAATTCCATTTTCATAATTGCTTCATCTAAACTCATCACATGAGGAACAATGGATTTTGTTTTTACAACTTCATCCACATCATATTCATCTTCCCCTTCATCTAATTCAACAAAAGCTTCAGCTAAAGATGTTTTATTTTTTCTTTGAAGACGTGTCTTTTGACGACGAATTTGATCCTCTAATTTGTCAATTACCAAATCAATTGCTGCATATAAATCATCATTTACTTCTTCAGCACGTAAAATCGCATACTTTGTAGGAATTGTAACTTCTATTTTTTGTTTTAAAGGATAGGTACGAATTAAAACCTTTGCCGTATCATTTTCATCAATGATGAAATATTTTGTTAAAACATTCAATTTTTTGGTGATTTTTTCTGAGATCCCTGGTGTGACCTTAACGTTTTTTCCAACAATATTAACTTTCATAAAAAGCACCTCCCAAAGTTTCTATTGTCTTTGTTTGTATATATTATAACACTTTACGAATTTCTTACACTATTGACATTTAAGATTTTCTATGAAGCAAATTATGGTAAAATATGCTCATGAAAAATCCATTTCCTTATTCAAATGATAATAAACGATACTATACAATGAATTATTATTTAAAAGAACATTACCAAAATAAAGTTGCAAAAGTACCACTTAACGCTGGTTTTACTTGTCCAAATCGTGATGGCTCAAAAGGAATTGGCGGATGTAGTTTTTGTTCTTCTATGGGCTCTGGAGATAGTATCCTTTCCTTTGGTGATGATTTAAAGAAACAATATCAAGTCGGCTTAGCACGTATGCAAAAAAAATGGCCTTCTTGTTATGGAATTGCATATTTTCAATCCTATAGTAATACGTATGCACCTTTAAATGTCTTAAAACAAATTTATGATCCTTTTTTTGCGGATGAAGCGGTTAAAGGAATTGCGATTGCAACAAGAGCTGACTGTTTAAGCGATGAAACGATCGCATATTTAAATAAAAAAAGTGAAATGAAAGATGTTTGGATTGAACTCGGACTTCAAAGTATTCATGAAAGAACAATGAATCGTTTAAATCGTCAACATAAAACGGAAGAAGTATGGAATAAAATCAAACAATTAAAAGAAACTTCAATTCATACATGTATCCATATCATGAATTCATTGCCCGATGAAAGTGAAGAAGACATGCTTGAAACAATTAAACAAATTGCCTACTATCATCCAGATGCCGTTAAAATTCATATGCTTCATTTATTAAAGGGGACGCGCTTAGCGAAAGAATATGAAGAAAAACCTTTCCATTTAATGAACCTTGAAGAATATGTCAATCTTGTCGTTAAGCAACTTGAATATTTACCACAAGATATAATCATCGAACGTTTAACTGGTGACGGAATGGCAGATGATTTAATTGCTCCTTTATGGACAATAAAAAAGACCATTGTTTTAAACGAAATTGATAAACGAATGGTCCAATTAAATACCTATCAAGGCAGATTGGCTCAATAGATGCCAATCTTTTATTTTAAATTTAAACAATAATAACGTTTTTTACCACGACGGATAATCACATAGCTATCAACATAAGCATTTTCTTCTTTTGAAATAATTGCTTGCGTATCTTGCACTTTGATTCCATTAACAGCAATTGAATTTCCTTTAATCCATTCTCTTGCTTCTCGTTTACTTGAAGCAATCTTACATTGAACTAAGATATCTTCTAAAATCAAATGATCTGAACAATCAACCTTCTCCATTGCCTTAATGGCATCACGACGTTGTGCTTCATCCAATTCATCCAATTTACCACGGAATAGTGCATTTGTGATCTTTAATGCAGAATCTAAACCTTCTTGTCCATGTAAGTCAAATACCACTGCTTCTGCAAGGGCTCTTTGTGCTTTTCTTAAATGTGGTTCTTCTTGTAATGATTTTTCTAAATCTTCTATTTCTTCCTTTGTTAAGAAAGTCAATTTCTTTAAATATTCAATAACTTTCGCATCCTCTGTATTAAATAAGAATTGATATAAATCATATGGACTTGTCTTTTCAGCACTCAACCATACAGTACCCGTTTCACTTTTTCCAAACTTCGTTCCATCCGCTTTCGTAATTAAAGGCATAGTCATTCCATAAGCTTTCGCATCAGCTCCAACCTTTTTACGAATCAATTCAAGACCAGATGTAATATTTCCCCATTGATCTTGTCCACCAATTTGCATAACACAATTTTTTTCTTTATATAAATTATAAAAATCCAAAGATTGAAGAATCATATAAGAAAACTCGGTATAACTGATTCCTGATTCTAAACGCTTTTTAACCGTTTCTTTATTTAACATATAAGTAACATTAAATAATTTTCCATAGTCTCTTAAAAAATCAATAATTGAAATATCTTTTGTCCAATCTAAATTGTTGACCATTTCAAATCCAAATAAGGCTTTAATTTGATCATGAAGTGCATGAAAGTTATATTCCAATCGTTCAGGTGTCAACATTTGTCTTTCACCGGTTGCTTTTGGATCTCCAATAAAACCAGTTGCTCCTCCAACTAACATAATCGGATGATGTCCATGTGCTTCCAAACGTTTCGCCATCAATAAAGAGGAATAATGACCAATATGTAAACTATCAGCCGTTGGATCTGTTCCAATATAGAATGTTACTTTTTGATGATTAATTACATCTTCTACTTCATCACTAGTGACATTATCAATTAAGCCACGCCATTTTAATTCTTCAAATAATTCCATAATATTCTCCTTTTCATAAAAAAAGACATCTCATCCCAAGGGACGAAATGCCGTGTTACCACCCTAATTCGTTTTTAGAAAACTAAAAACCTCATTTCCCTTTAATGCAGGGTCTACATGCAGCTCCAAGTTGTATTCCATAGCATTTATCCAACTTCACACCAACCAGTTGTTCTCTTTCATAAATGGGCTCTATGTACTCTTTCTCTTCTTTGCCTTGCTTAGTATTATATCAAAAGTAAAAAAAAGAACAAGTCTTATCGACTTGTTCTTCCGATTATTTTGCAACAATATTTACAACTTTTCCTTTAACAACAATAATCTTTTTAATTTCTTTACCTTCAAGTTGACGTTGAACATTTTGTAAAGCTAAAGCTTTTTCTTTTAATGCTTCATCATCTGATCCAACTGGCATATCAAATTTACCACGAACCTTACCATTAATTTGTGCAATGACCGTAACTTGATCTTCTTTTAACATGGCTTCATCATAACTTGGCCATGGTTCATAAGCAATTGTATCTTCTTTATTGAAAACATTTGCCCATAATTCTTCACCTAAATGAGGCGCAAAACAGCTAAACATTTTAATAAAGCCTTCTGCATATGGTTTATAAATTGTTTTTGCTTTATAACAATCATTGATAAAGACCATCATTTGACTAATAGCCGTATTAAAACGTAAGTTATCAATATCTTGTGAAACTTTCTTAACGGTTGCATGATAGGTCTTATCTAAAGAACCATCATTTTCATCACTCAATTGAGCAACTTCCGTAAAGAAACGATTGACTCTCTCCAACCATTTTCTTGTGCCATCAAGACCAGTAGTTGACCAAGGAAGAGCCGATTCTAATGGTCCCATAAACATTTCATAAACACGCAATGCATCCGCACCATGGCTTTCAATGATTTCATCTGGATTAATAACATTACCACGAGATTTACTCATTTTTTCGCCATTCGATCCTAAAATCATACCTTGATGGAATAATTTTTGGAAAGGTTCTGGTGTTTTTAAAACGCCACAATCATACAATACTTTATGCCAGAAACGACTATAAAGTAAATGAAGAACCGCATGCTCTGCTCCACCGACATATAAATCAACTGGCATCCAATGCTCTAACAATTCTGGATCGCACAATGCTTCGGAGTTATGTGGATCAATATATCGTAAGAAATACCAACAACTTCCAGCCCATTGAGGCATTGTATTGGTTTCACGCATTCCTTTTTTTCCATCAATTTCAACATTCAACCAATCTTCGCAATTGGCTAATGGACTTTCACCATTATCACTTGGTTGATAGTTATCCGTAATAGGTAATTCTAATGGTAATTCATCTAATTCAACGGTACGTTGCGTACCATCTTCCATATTAACAATTGGAATTGGTTCACCCCAATAACGTTGTCTTGAGAACAACCAGTCACGTAGTTTATAAGTCGTTTTCTTTTCACCACAATGATTTTCTTCGAGCCAAGCCAACATTTTTTCAATAGCATCTTCTTTATTTAAACCATCTAACCATTCCGAATTAATATGAAGACCATCTTCGATATAAGCTTCTTTTGTGATATCGCCGCCTTCTAAAACTTGAATGATTGGAATACCAAATTTTTTAGCAAACTCATAATCACGTGTATCGTGCGCAGGTACAGCCATAATAGCTCCAGTACCATAGCTAGCTAATACATAATCAGAAATCCAAATTGGTATTTTTTTACCATTCACAGGATTGATTGCATAGGCTCCAGTAAATACACCAGTTTTATCTTTATTTAAATCCGTACGTTCCAAATCGGATTTCGTTGAACATATACGCTTATATTCATCAACCGCTTCTTTTTGCTCAGCTGTTGTAATCTCATCTACAAATGGATGTTCTGGAGATAAGACACAATATGTAGCACCAAATAAAGTATCACAACGCGTTGTAAAGACAGTGAATTCTTTTGAATGTCCATCAACTTTAAAGACAACATTCGCTCCAACTGATTTACCAATCCAATTCTTTTGCATTTCAATTGTAGAACTTGGCCAATCAAGCAATTCTAAATCTTCCAATAAACGCTCAGCATAAGCAGTAATTTTCAATACCCATTGACGCATCGGTTTACGAATAACCGGATAACCACCACGTTCACTTTTACCATCAATGACTTCTTCGTTTGCTAAAACAGCTTTTAATTCCGGACACCAATTAACCGGAACTTCATCCACATAAGCTAAACCTTTATTATAAAGTTGTAAGAAGATCCATTGTGTCCATTTATAATATTCAGGATCCGATGTATTCACTTCACGATCCCAGTCATAACTAAAACCTAAAGATTGAATTTGTTCACGGAAATGATCAATATTACGTTTTGTAAAAGTTGCTGGATGATTTCCAGTTTGAATAGCATATTGTTCAGCAGGCAAACCAAAAGCATCCCATCCAATTGGATGTAAAACATTATAACCTTCCATTCTTTTTTTACGAGCAATAATATCAGTTGCCGTATACCCTTCTGGATGTCCAACATGTAAACCTTGTCCTGAAGGATAAGGGAACATATCTAATACATAATACTTTGGCTTTGAAAAATCTCGGGTATCACATGCAAAAGTCTTTTCATCGACCCACTTCTTTTGCCATTTTTTTTCAATCGTTTTATGATCGTACATAAATATCTCCTCCAATAAAAAAACGCCCTATCTAAGGACGTTATAAACGCGGTACCACCTTAGTTATCAAGTAAAAACTTGATCACTTAATCTTTTAACGCAAGATTACGGATAACATTACTTATCAGCTCCTTAGCAAGTTCAAAGAAATATCTTCTTGATTTTCACCAACCATCAAGTCTCTAAAAAGATAAACAGCTTTTACTACTCTAATTCAACGCTTATGCTAAGATTTTACAATTTTTTTATCGCAGAGTCAATAAAGCTTATAAAGAACTTATGTCTAAAGAATCGAACAAAATTTGATTTTTTCTTCATTTTAGTTTTCTTTATATTCATAACTTTTAATTCCTTTTTCATCATAATAAACAATTATATGAATTTGTCGATTCTTTTTTTGATAGGTGGCATCCATATAGGTTTCATGATCAATGAATTGAACCGTTACATTTTGAATTTCAATTTCTTTTGATGAAATTAATTGATTTTGATTTTCATGACAAAGGCGAACCTTTGTATTATGTTGAATCATTCCTTTCATTTGCGAAAAACAAGATAAATCAAAGGTTGATTGTAAACTTGCTTTATAAAGTTGATAATTTGATAAAACATACAGATTTAAAAAAGAAAGTACTTGAATCATCAACGCAAAACAAAGTAAAGCCATCCAAGTTCCATATCCATTATTTGATTTCAAAGCTGAAGAATTGATTTCCCTTTTGATAATACAAATAAATAAATCCCTCTTTTCTTTCAAAATAGGCATTATCAATATTTTCCAACAATATTTCATATCCTTTTTCCTTTACCAAACGATGTCGATCATAAAAAATTGCATAACTTTCATGATTCATTTCTAAAATCATTTGCCCATTTTCAACACGACAATTCGCTAAAGCACATCTTTCACGTAATTGAAGAATTGCATATTGATCCTGATTTACATCTTTTAAATTTAATAAATGAAGTAATACGGAGAATATCATACAAATCATACTTGAAATCAAAAGTGAAATCATTAAGGATAATAAGGCTTCAATCAGTGTAAAACCATTCTCTTTCAATTTTTTCATGTACAATCATTCCTTGTGATTTTAAAACGAGCTTTGACATTGCAAGCAATAATGAGACACAAAGTAAGATGATTAAGAAGCCAAATAAAGCTTCACTCAATAAAAAACCATTTTTATTCTTCACGTATACGTCCTTGACCCAATTGAAAAATCATTTTCCTTTTTTTTGTACCTCTTTGACAAGTTATAGTTAAAGCATTTGAGATATTTCCCTTTTCATTGTAATGAAATGATTTTGGTAAACAGCTCATTCCTTGTACATAAGGAATAGACTCTCCATCCATTTCTACGTAATCTTGTCCAAAATTTATTTCTACTTCCCTTTTTTCTACAAAAGCTTTCTCTTGCATTTGTAAACACTGAAGAGCCAGTTTATGTACTTCTAAATTCAAAAGATTATAACTTGGTCTTTTAAAATATAGAAATGAAGAAAAGCTCACTAAAATTAAAACCAATAAAGTTTCTATTAAAGTAAAGCCATTATTTTGCATAGGCATCTCCATCAATAATTGTTACACTCTTCCCATTTGGACAAGTTGCTTGATTTTCATCCAGATAGCCTCCTTCAATCAATTGCGAAATATTAGATGGTGTTTGATCATGATCAATTTCATACAAAAGGATTTGCGAATTCACAATATCCAATAAAGCGGAACATCCTTTTGAACGAATAATTTTTTCTTTTTGTTGAAGATTTGGCAAAGTAATCAACAACAATAAAGCAACGACTAACATAACAATCATCATTTCTAAAACAGTAAATGCGTTCTTTTTCATAAAATCACCCTTTCTAAAACGTATTTAACATATTTAACGGGAGCAACATCACTTGATAAAAGACAAATACAACAATCGCAACACAAAGATACGAAAACAATTGAATTCCCTTACTTAATTTTTTAACCGTTAAATCAATATCTTTTTCTTGTCTTTGAATATAAATATTTAATAGATTACTAAGATTCGAACTTGCAAGTCCAGTTTCAATAAATTGATAAAATAAATTCAAGTCCTTAAAAGTATTCGCAATTGCCTGAAGTAAAGAGTAACCAGATGCTAAATATTTATTTAATAATTTTGCTTCATTTCTTGTCTTAGAGATATTCTCCATGACACAAAAGCATTCACTCGTTACGAGTCCGTTATCCAATAGACTTTTCCATATATAAGAGAATAGTAAAGACTGATATTTCTTTATAAAAAGAATATTTAAACAATATTTATTTAAGATTTTGATCTTCTTTTTTAATAAGAAAAATAAAAGAAAAAGAAATAAAATGAATAAAATCAATGTATAAAAAATCCTAAGAAAATCAAGAATCCAAAAAGAAGAACTTTCAGCATAGCTCATCATTGAAGGTACAATTGAGTAGGAAAAAAATAAAATTAATCCATAAGAAAAGAAAAACAAGAACAATGGATAAGCAATTTGAAAGATAAATCTCTCTTTGCGCTTTTTAGAAGCATTTTCAATTTCATTTGCACAATCCAATGCTTTCTCAAATGACATATGTGCAGATAAAATGTGTAACAATTGAAAAAGATCGTCTTTAGAATGCGCCAAGAAAATTTCACTTAATGAAATGCCCCGATTTAGTTCTTCAATTAATTGATCACTATATGGAAAAGATAACTTTAAAACCGTTAAAATATCTAAACCACTTTTTGATAAAGCTAAAAAGTTTTGAAGCTCATTTTTAGAAACTTTGAAGGTCGATTTCGGCTTGTGCATCAACGATAGATCCGTATTCAAGAGCTTTTTTAATTTGATCCGATAGTTTTTGATATCCAAGGGGATATTTGCCTTCTTGTAAGACATAATGCAACTCCTTTCCTTTTAAAATTTCATAGATACATTCTTTTTTATTTTCAATTGAACTCATATACAATCGTTGACTAAAAATTGCAGTACAGGTACTTTTTAATTCAAAAGGATCAATTCCAAAATCATACAAACGTTGAATACTTTCTAAAGAATCCTTCGCATGTAGGGTTGTGAAAACTAAGTGTCCAGTAAGTGCGGCACGAATAACCATCTTAGCCGTATAAGCATCTCTTGTCTCTCCAATACAAATAACATCTGGATCATGACGCAATAACTCTTCAATTCCCTTTTCATAACTAAAACCTTGATTTGGATTAATTTGTAGCTGCAAATAACTATGATCTACAATTTCGATTGGATCTTCTAAACTTACCACTTTATACCTATTTTGCTTCGCAATTTCATGCAATAAAGCATGAAGCGTTGTCGTTTTTCCTGAATTGGTAGGTCCAACAGAAAAGACCAAACCTTGTCGGATTGTAGTTAGATTATAAAGAAATTTTTGTACATCTAAATTTTGACTTAGTTCTTCAATTTTTAAATCCATCTTTGTTTGTAGAATACGTAAGACACCGGTTTGAATCGAATGATTCACAATACAACTAAATCGGCAAAACATATTTTTATAAGTAAATTGACCGCTTTGAGGAACAAAGGGATTCGTTAAATCAAAATGAGCATGAAATTTTAAATACTCAAAAAAACTTGGCTTCCATAAATCCTGATAAATGTTTTGCATCCCTTGCATGGTACGAAAAGCAATTTGAAGTTGATTATTTTCCAAAATAAAATGAATATCACTCGCCTGATGATCTAAGGCCATCTCGATTAATTGACTTAATAAGTTTTCCATGTATTCTAATACGATATTTTTGAAAAAAAAGTACAAAAAAAAGATAATTTTTTCAAATTATCTTAAATAATCATTCCATTTTTTCTCTTCATCTAATGTTGATTGCGGTCCATGTCCAGGTAAGACATAATAATTTTTCTTTAAAGCTTTTAACTTTTGTAAAGATTCTTTTATTTGAGAAAAAGAACCAGTTACCATATCTGTTCGACCAATTGATCCCATAAACAAAGTATCACCCGAAAACATAATATCTTCATAGAGATAAACAACCGAACCAATTGAATGTCCTGGAGTATAAATTACCTCTAAATCAAAAGATCCAATTTTCTGTTTTCCTTCAATAACTGCTTTTTTTTCACAATGACAAGTCATTTCTTGTAAGAATTGCTTTGATACATTTAAAGCACTATCCTCAAAAAAAGAAAATTCATTTGGATGAACATAAACAGGAACAGGATACTTTTCTCGAATAGATTCAATTCCACCAATATGATCAAAGTGCGCATGAGTTAAACAAATAGCCTCTAATTCACATTGATGCTCTTTTAAAATAGAATCTAAGTCATTCATTGCTGCACCTGGATCAAAAATAAGCGCATGCCCATGATCAAGCAATATATATGAATTCGTTCCTACTGGACCAAGTACACGATTTACAATTTCCATATTCCACTACATAAAAAAGACCGTGATGCGGTCTTTCTTATTTCTTCTCCTTATGTTCCGTTTTCTTGTTACATTTTGGACAATATTTTTTAATAACCATACGTTCTGTATGTTTTTTCTTATTTCTTGTGCCAATGTAGTTTTCTTCACCACATTCAGAACATTTAAAAGTAATACGATCTCTCATGAGTTTCACACCTTTCCACGTTAACGATAGAATTGTACCAAACTTAATTTATTTCTGCAAGCGTTTCTAAGAATTACTTGCTGGATACAATTCAAAGAATTTATTTAATGCAGGTGGTACAACACTTTCTGTACAAATATTCGATGAAACGGATTCGTTATTGACAGAAGAAGTTGGTGCAACACAAGCAAAAGATACGGTTGGATCTTCATAAGGCGCATATCCTATAAAGGCTGCAGTTGTCCATTTGGTCTGTACTTCAGCAGTACCTGTTTTACCTGCTACTTCAATATCCATATCTTGTAAACTTTGCGAAGCATTTCCTTGTGCAACAACTTCTCTAAATCCTTCTTGCACACGTTTCAAGTAAGCACTATTTTTTTCTGGAAGAATACTCTTTAAGATACTTCCTCCAGTTTGAATCACTTGATTGCTGTCTGCTTCTTTTATATATTTCATAAAAGATGGTTGATATAAATATCCATTATTTGCAACCACGGAAGCATAAGTATTCATTTGTAATGGTGTATACATATCCATCTGACCAATCGAATAATTTAAAAGCATTCCAGGCTCAAAGCCTACACCCATATAGCTTTCAACTTCACCTGGTGCATCCACACCTGTTTTATTTCCTAAACCAAACATTGAATAATAGGATCGCATCCGATCTAAGGTTCCAGTAACATCACTAATATTTAATGATTCGCCTTCGACATAGGTTCCACCACCTAAACGAATTGCGATATTAAACATATATACGTTACTTGAAACAGCTAAGGCCTGAACATCATCAACTGCACCATGATTCTCAAAGGAAGAAAATTCCACCCCGGCAATATTCATTGGTTGGTCAATAATGATCTCCCCTGGACTTATTACACCTTCACTTAACCCCATATAAATGGTTGCACCTTTCACACTCGATCCAGGATTAACCAAGGATTGATAACAGCCAGATGCAAAATAGGTCATCTTTTTCGTATCCAAATCCATTTGGTAACCAGACATCGCAAGAATCTCACCCGTATTCGGATTCATCATACACATAAATAAGCTTGAAAAGTTTTCACGATTGTCCGTTCCACCATTTTCTTTTAAAACATCTTTTACAGTAGAGTCTAAACTTTGTTGCATATCAATATCAATGGATAAATAAATATCATTTCCCTTCACTGCAGATCGCGTAATGGTTTGTTTTGCTAAGCCATTGGAATCATAGGTGATTTTTGAAATTTGAGCTTGTCCAGCTAGAACATCATTGTATTGATATTCTAATCCAGACTTACCAACTTCAGCATTGTATTGATAGCCACGTTGTAAGAAATAATCTTTGTTTTCTTCTGGAAGACCTTGGGTACTCGTTGATACCGATCCTAAAACATCCGATAATGTTTCACCATAAGGATATTCTCTTTTCCATCCACCAAAATCAATATCAAATCCCGGAAACTCTGTCTTATGTTCTACTAAATAAGCAACATCATTATCACTAACATCTTCTAAAATAATGTTCTCTTGACCATTCGAAGAGTTTTCAATCATTCGTTGATAAATGACACAGACTTTTAATTCCTTTTTTGTCATTTCATTAATTTGTTTTTTCTTAATTCGTTTTAAAAGAATTTGTGTTCTTTTTGATTCTGCATTTGTTCCCCATAAACCCGATGCATAATCATTTTTTTCTTTTTTCGTTAGTAAATGATTTGCAGCATATTCTTTATCATCCGTATCCAAAAAAGATTTGTATGTAATATAGGCTTGTTTCTTTTCTGATTCGGTAACTTCATTTAAATCAACACCAAATACATCGACCAAACGTTCAGCATATAACTTATAATCATCGGAATCCATGTTATTTGGAGAAGTATAGACTATATTATGACTAACGACAGTAGCTGCTAAAAGGCGTCCTTTACAATCATAGATTTGCCCTCTTGGTGCATTAACATATTGATAGATTGATGTATAATCATCTTTCTTTTCGACATAAGTATCATGTGCAATAACTTGAATATAGATCAAACGAATAAAAATGACCATAAATGCAAGTACAATAAAACTAGATAAAAATAATATACGATGTGAGATTTCCTCATCAATCGAACGTATTTTTTTCAAATGATGAAATTTTGGGTTAAATCGCATCCATTCACCTCCAACATTTCCATCTAATTATACACGAAATCTATCTTTTCTCTAAAAAAATTGTATACTTTATAAGTAAGGAGATTTTATATGAAACGTCAAGAAACATCTCAAGTGCAAATAAAAGATTTAAAAATAGGTGGAAATGATGAAGTTATCATTCAATCCATGTGTAATATTAAAACCAGTCATACGAAGGAAGTTATTTCACAAATTCATGAACTTCAAACCTTAGGTTGTCAATTGATCCGTGTAAGCTGTATGGATATGGATGATGCCAACGCAATCAAAGAAATCACGCAAGAAATATCGATTCCTTTAGTTGCCGATATTCATTTTGATTATCGTCTAGCATTAGCTTGCATTAAAGCTGGCGCAAATAAAATTCGTTTGAACCCAGGAAATATTGGAAAAAAAGAAAATGTCATTCAAGTTGTAGAAGCTTGTAAAAAACATAATATTCCGATTCGAATTGGAATTAATAGTGGATCTTTGGAAAAAGATATTCATGCAAAATATGGAAAACCTACCGCACAAGGAATGATAGAAAGTGCTCAAAGACATATAAAAATATTAGAGGAATGTGATTTCTTTAATACGGTATTATCCTTTAAATCAAGTGATCCTCTGTTATGTATTGAAGCATATCGTTTAGCAAGTCAAACCTTTTCTTATCCATTACATTTAGGTGTAACAGAAGCAGGGACAACAATGACTTCAGCTATTAAATCAAGTTTAGCATTAGGCAATTTATTATTAGATGGGATTGGTAATACCATTCGTATTTCTGTTAATGGTGATCCTGCCCAAGAAATTATAATGGCTAAAGAACTTTTAAAAGATTGTGGCCTTATTCATAATGTTCCAAATCTCATTGCTTGTCCTAGTTGTGGACGTACACAATGGGATATGGAACCTGTTGTCAATGAAATAGAGCAATATCTAACTACGATTTCTAAAGAATGTACGGTTGCGATAATGGGATGTGTAGTAAATGGTCCCGGTGAAGCCAAACATGCTGATCTAGCGATTGCCGGTGGAAAGGGTGAAGGACTCTTGATTAAAAAAGGCGAAATCATTGAAAAAATACCGCAAGAAGCAATGATTTCACGATTAAAGGAAGAAATAGACAAGTTTTAATCCATTTTTATGAAAAAAAAAGAATTTTATCAAGGCTTTAAAGATGGTATACCAATAGGCATCGGTTATTTTGCGGTTTCCTTTGCCCTTGGGATTGCAATGAAAAAAGTTGGTCTTACTTGGCTTGAAGGTTTTTTTATGTCTTTATGCAATGTTGCTAGTGCTGGTGAATATGCAGGCATTCAAGTAATAGCCAGTCATGGTTCTTATTTTGAAATGATTTTAATGACCTTTGTAGCAAATGCTCGCTATATGTTAATGAGTTGTTCCCTATCTCAAAAATTGGATCGTTCGGTACCTATCCGTCAAAGAATTGCTATAGGTTATGCAATTACAGATGAACTTTTTGGCTTGGCTTATTCACGCAAAGGAAACGTACATCCATACTATTATTATGGTGCAATGGCTTCTTCTATACTTCCTTGGGCACTTGGTTCCGCTTTTGGAATTATCTTAGGGAATATTTTACCCGTTGGTATCGTATCTTGTCTTTCAGTGGCTTTATATGGCATGTTTTTAGCAATCATCATTCCAGAAGGAAAAGAAAACTCTTTTGTAATGTTTTTAATTTTACTTTCTTTTCTATTAAGTTTTTTAAGTTCAATTTTTTTAGCGCAAATTTCAACTGGAAATCGAATCATTCTATTAACTGTCATTATCTCAATATTGGCAGCAATTATTAAACCAATCGATAATGGAAAGGATCAAATATGAAGCAAGTTATTTTTATTTACATTTTCGTTTCCTTTGTAACAAGCTTACTTATTCGTATACTTCCATTAACTCTGATTCGTAAGCCAATCACAAATCAATTGATTTGTTCCTTTTTATACTATGTACCTTATGTAACACTCGCTGTTATGACATTTCCAGCTATGATTCAATCTACACAATCTATGATTTCAGGCATTTGTGCAATGGTTGTTGGAATCCTTTTCGCATATCAAGGAAAAAAACTTCCAACCGTTGCAAGTGCTTGTTGCATTACTGTCTTTATTTTGGAATTAATAATAAAATAAACTCCTTCATTTCGAAGGAGTTTTCTTAACCTAGTCGTTTATTTCTTTGTGCTTCTTTTGCACGTTCTTTCTTTTGTCTTTGAATATCTTTTTGAATCATTTCACGTTTTTTCTTTCGTTTTAAACGATCAATTTCTTCTCGTTGTTTCTTTTTATAATTTGGTTTTACTTTCACTTTCTTTTTGCGAACAATTTTCTTGATTTCAGATTCTAACTCATCCGATTTATGTGGTCGACTTTTTTGAAGATATGGCTTCAAATCAACCCATTGATGATTTTTAAGATCTTTATGTTCAAAATTTACTTGATTTGATAAACTTTGAATTGCTCTTTGATCGCTTGTTTTATAAAGAGCAATACATAAACCATCTCTTGAAGCACGTCCAGTACGTCCAGCACGATGAATATAGTATTTTAAATCCTTTGGAAAGCCACAAGAAATAACATGCGTCACACCATCTAAATCAATACCGCGTGCTGCTATATCACTTGCTACAATATAACTTTTCTTTTGCGATTGAATTAATCGAATGGATTTTAAACGTTCCCTAGATTCTAAAGAGCCATGTAATTCAACCAAATCATAGTTATTTTCTCGTAACAACTTTGCGATTTGACTTGCTTCTTCATTTGTATTAGCAAAAATCAAACAAACATAAGGATTAATTTCTGGTAGTATATCCAATAATTTTTCGCCATATGACTTATGTTTACATGGTACAAGATAGTGTTTAATATCAGCTTGAAAATTTTCTTGATCCGATATTTGAATCAAATAAGGATCATATAAATATTTCCTTAAGAAAGGACGTAATTCTTGAGGAATTGTGGCTGAAAAGACCATTAATTGAATTTTCTTATCCATCTTTGATAAGATGACATCGATATCTTCAAGAAAACCAAATTCTAAAGTCATATCCGCTTCATCAATAATCATGATTTTCGCTGTATCTAATCGTAGCGTTTGTTCATTTAAAAACTCATCCTTCATTCGACCTGGTGTACCAATAACAATTTGAGGTCGCATTTCACTTTCTTGTTTTTTTTCAGTTCCACCAATAACTAATTTAACCCGAATAGAAAAAGCTTTTGCTAAGGGTAAACAACGTGTATATAACTGATAAGCTAATTCACGTGTTGGAGCCGAAATAACCGCTTGAACTTCATTGATTGAAGCATCAATTTGTTCAAAAATAGGTATAAAAAATGCATGTGTTTTTCCAGAACCCGTACTAGAAACACCAATAATATCTCTTTTTTTATTTGCTACAGAAAGAACTTCTTTCTGAATGGGGGTTAATTCATGAAAATGTTCAATTTCCATAATTCGCTTTACAATACTATTCACAATAACACCTCCAAATCCTTGTTATGGTATCACAGAAAAACTTTTAAAACAATCTATCTTGTTTTATAATTATTTTCATGGAAACAAAAATTGTCAATAAAATTGAACCACAAGGTTATTGTGGTGGCGTTTTAAAAGCAATCGCAATTGCTAAACAAACCCGCAAAGAAAATCCCAATCAAAACATTACACTATTAGGAAATCTTGTCCATAATAAATATGTTAAAAAAGCTCTCGAACTAGAAAATATTAAAACGATTGAAAATAAAAATAAAACACGTTTCGAACTTCTTGATGAAATTGAAGAAGGCATTGTAATTTTTACAGCTCATGGAATCGCCCCACAAGTCAAAGAAAAAGCCATTCAAAAAGGCTTAAAAATTGTTGATGCGTCCTGTCCATTTGTTGTACAAACCCAAAAAATTATTCAAAAAAAAATTGAAGAAAATTATGAAATTTTTTATATTGGAAAATATAAACATCCTGAAGCCGAATCTATTTATACAATGAGTAATCATGTTCATCTGATTCAAAATGATAATATTCCAAAAATAGAAGCAAATCGAATTTTTGTAACAAACCAAACAACGATGTCGATTTTAGAACTTCAAGAAATTTTTCAAAAGATTGAAAAAATCTATCCATATGCTGAATTTCATGATGAAATTTGTAATGCTACAAGAATTCGCCAACAAGCTGTACTAAATCTAAAAAACCAAGCATATGATGCATTGATTGTTGTTGGCGATCCTACAAGCAATAATACACAAAAATTATTAGAAGCTGGAAAAAAAGCGAATATTCCAATTTTATTAAAAATTCAAGATGTTAATGAGCTTAACGAAAATGATCTTTTAAAAGCACAAAAAATAGCCGTTACATCTGGCGCAAGTACACCGACTTTTTTAACAGAACAAGTAATTAAAACACTTCAAAATCAAAACTTTATTAAACAAGAAATTCCTATTGATCACATCCTTTAAAAAAAGATTGTCTTAGCGACAATCTTTTTCTTTACTTAAATATTCGATTTGTTTTTGAAAATAGAGCTTTTTATCTTTGGGCACCTTTTCAATCAGACCCCTATATTTATTAATTAAGAAAGAAACATAGTGAAAATAAGCTTCATTTTTAACAATATTTTTCCCATAAGAAGCCTCAAATTCATTCAACTCTTGTTGTAAAGGACTATATTTACAATCAATAATTGGATAAAAATGATCATCCTCAACAATTTGTTCACGGACAATAGCAAAACCATTTTCATGAAGATATTTACGAAGGATTTGTTCATCTTTATGTGGTGATAGAAGAAACTGTATTCCTTCAATATGTTCAGCTTTTTCTAAAATCGATTGAATCATTTTACCACCCATACCTGCAATAACAACACAATCAATATCAGATGGTACATTCTCTAATCCAGAAGACAATATACAAGTTACTGAATCTTCTAAATGGTTTTTAGATATATTTTCCTTCGCATTCTCTAATGGCCCTAAGGCAATATCACATGCATAAGCTTTTACTACTTTTTTTTCTAAAACAGACTGACAAGCCACATAAGCATGATCACAACCAATATCCGCTAAACAAGATCCATGAATCCAATCTATAATTGCTCTTAAACGCTTCGAAATCATGATTTAATAAAATCTTTTAATCGTTTCGCACGATTTGGTTTTTTCAATTTACGAATTGCTTTTGCTTCAATCTGACGGATTCTTTCACGTGTTACATTAAATTCTTTTCCAACTTCTTCTAAGGTTCTTGTACGTCCATCTTCTAAACCAAAACGTAAACGAAGTACCTTTTCTTCACGATCGGTTAAACCTTCTAAAATATTATTAATTTCATCTTTTAATAATTGATTGTTGGTATAATCATCGGGTGATAAAGTTTCTTTATCTTCAATGAAATCACCTAAATGGCTATCATCTTCTTCACCAATTGGTGTTTCCAAAGAAACAGGATCAAGAGCAATCTTTTGAATTTCACGAACTTTATCTGCCGTAATATTATCCATTTTTTCAGCTATTTCTTCTGGTAATGGATCACGTCCCAAATCTTGAACCAATTGCCGTTGAATGCGAGTCAACTTATTAATGGTTTCAACCATATGAACAGGAATACGAATTGTTCTTGCTTGATCTGCAATCGCACGGGTGATGGATTGACGAATCCACCATGTCGCATAAGTTGAAAATTTAAATCCTTTTTTATAATCAAACTTATCAACAGCTTTAATTAATCCGCAATTTCCTTCTTGAATCAAATCCAAGAAAAGCATTCCTCGTCCAACATATTTTTTCGCAATGGAAACAACCAAACGAAGATTCGAAGAAATCAATGTTTGTTTTGCTTCTTCCCCGTCCACAATAATCGCATTAAGCTCTTTTTTACGTTCTTCGCTTAAATCAGGATTTTCTTCCATTTCCTTCATTGCATCTTCACGATCTTGAATACGTTTTGCGATAATTGGTTCTTCTTTTGGATCCAAAAGAGGAATCTGTCCAATTTCTTTCAAATACATTTTTACAGGATCGTTAATTTTGGCATGATAAGAATTCGCAAAGGTTTTTTCCAACTCGGAAATATCATCGCTAATCGAATCATCATCCTCTACATCATCACTCATACCATCTTCGTCATCAAAGACATCATCATCACCATCATCAATAAAAGAAATATCATGATCATCACACCAGTTAAACAATTCATCCATATCATCATCGGATAAATTTAATTTGCTGATTGCATCCATAAAATCGTTTTGTGAAACTTGATCATTTTCTTCATTGATTTTTAATAAAAACTCTTTACTTTCTTCAACCGTTTTAAAGGGTTTAATTTTATTCGTTTGAGCTGCCATTCTATCCTCCTTGTTTTCGTAATGCTTTTTGTTGTTTTAATAGTTGGATTTTATCCGTTGATAAACGTGCTTTTTCAATAGGATCTGCTACTTCTTCAATCTTTTTATTCATTTGATCAATTTGTTCTTGTAAAGTACATTCCTTAATTTTATATAAAATATCTTGAAAATAATCCGCACGATATCCATTTTCATGATCAGCTGTATTCCATAATTCGATTAAGAATTCGCGAATTTCATCTTCATCGATCCGGGCAAGTAATCGATCAAAATCAATACTTTGATATTCACGATACACATCATAACAATATAACGATAATTGTTGACATCGTAGATCCTTAAAAAAGCCAATTTCTGATTTGAATAAATCACAGGCTTCCTTACTCAATAAAATCATCATAAGCGCCTCATACTCCGCATGAATACGTCCATTTAATGGACGATTTATGATGGAAGGTAATGGCTTATTTTTCTTTGAAATAACCGGTTTAGAAACTTGATTCAAATGTGAAAAATCAAAACCTGTTAATTTCGATATTCGTGTTAAATAAGATCCTTTTTCAAATTCATTACAGCTAAGAGATATAGCTTGATACAATTCTTCTGCATAAGCTTTTTTATCTTCATAATTTTCTAAATTATAAATCGTTAACAAATAGTCAAATAAGAAATCAACCACTGAAATCGTTCTCTGTACAAACGATTCCAATTCCTCTTTGCCACCTTCATTAAATATTTCATCTGGATCCTTTGCACTTAAATTTTTTACAATCACAAGTTCAATACGCAAAGGTAAAGCCATTTGAATCAATTTATAAGTTGCATTTTGTCCAGCTTGATCACCATCATAACAAAGGGTTAAAGGTACACGTAATTTTTTCAATAAACTTAATTGTTCTTTTGTACAAGCGGTTCCTAAACAAGCCACACTTTCATGAATGTCTGCTTTTTCAAAAGCTAAAACATCCATTGCTCCCTCAACCAAGATACATCGTCCTGCCTTTCGTGCATAACGAATCGCTCGATGATAATTAAAGATAATCTGTCCTTTTTGATAAAGTGGGGTTTGCGTCGTATTAATATATTTTGCGACATCTTGATCATCGGATATGCGACGTGCTGTAAAACCAATTGGCTTCCCATTTTCATTATGAATAGGAATCACAATACGTGAAGCAAAAACAGCCATATCATTTCGTGTTAAACCAATTTTTTCTAATTGATCACTTCGAAATTGTTTTGCTTGAAAGAAGCGCATACTTCGATTTGATTCTGGCGCATAGCCAATCTCAAATCGTTTCAAAATATCTTCATTGAATTTTCTTTTTTTGAGATAATCATAAGCTAAGGCTCCTTGATCACTCATCAACTCATATTTCATAAAATCAATATACGATTGATTGATTTCATAATAAGCTTGATTCGGATCATCCTTCTTTTCAATCATTTGAATTGGTTTTGACAAAGAATAACCAATCAAACCAGCTACTTTATTTACCGCCTCTGGAAATGAAATTTGTTCGATTTTAGATACAAAACCAAAAACATCGCCACCAGCTCCACATACAAAACATTTAAAAATCTGTTTGTCTACAGAAATGGATAAACTTGGATCATGATCATCATGAAAAGGACAGATTGCCTTATAATTCCTACCATTTTTATTTAATGTAATGTAATGAGACATTATATCAACAATATCGGCTCGATTACGAATCGATTTTAGATCTTCATCATTAATCCAACTCAAGTTGATCACCTATTAAAATTGAATACGATTTTGTACAAATGCTTCAAGTTCATCCAAAGAAATGCGAACTTGTTCCATTGTATCGCGATCACGTACAGTCACACAATGATCATTTTCCGTTTCAAAATCAATAGTCACACAGAATGGTGTACCAATTGCATCTTGACGACGATATCTTTTACCGATACTTCCTGCTTCGTCATATGTACATGCAAATTTAGAGCTCATTTGATTAAATACATCAAGAGCTTGATCTTTTAATTTCTTGCTTAAAGGCAAAATTGCAACTTTGTATGGTGCTAAGAACGGATGAAGTTTTAAAACCGTTCTTTCTTCTTTTTCAAGTTGTTCAACTGTATAAGCATCACTCATAACAGCTAAAATTAAACGTTCAACACCAACACTTGGTTCAATGACATATGGTACATATTTTTCATTGCTCGTTGGATCAAAATATTCAAGAGATTGTTTACTATGACTTTGATGCGCATTTAAATCAAAATCTGTACGGTCAGCAATTCCCCATAATTCACCCCATCCAATTGGATCTGAAAAATTATATTCAATATCACTCGTTCCATTTGAATAATGTGCTAGTTCTTCTGGATCATGTGGACGTAAACGTAAATTATTTTCATCAATACCTAAATCCTTTAAGAATTGTACACAAGCTTTACAATAGTAATCAAACCATTCTAAATCGGTACCTGGTTTACAGAAGAATTCCAATTCCATTTGTTCAAATTCTCTTGTACGGAAAATAAAGTTTCCTGGTGTAATTTCATTACGGAAACTCTTACCAATTTGTCCGATTCCAAATGGAATTTTCTTTCGCATGCTACGTTGTACATTTTTAAAGTTCACAAAGATTCCTTGTGCTGTTTCTGGACGTAAATAAATTGTACTTTTAGCATCTTCTAAAACCCCTTGGAAAGTTTTAAACATTAAGTTAAATTGGCGAATCTCTGTAAAGTTTTTCGCTCCACATTTTGGACAAGTAATTTCATGATCATGAATGAACGTTTCCATTTCTTCATTGGTCATACCTGAAGCACTCACTTCATTATGTGTAGCTTCTTCAATTAATTGATCCGCTCTAAAACGAGATTTACATTCTTTACAATCCATTAAAGGATCACTAAATCCTCCAACATGTCCACTTGCAACCCAAACCTCTGGATTCATCAAAATAGCGGATTGAATACCTACATTATTTGGATTTTCTTGAATGAAACGTTTCCACCAAGCATTCTTAATATTATTTTTTAATTCAATTCCCAAAGGTCCAAAATCCCATGTATTAGATAGACCTCCATAAATTTCACTTCCTTGATAAACAAAGCCCGAATTCTTCATATGCGCAACGACATCATTGAATGTTTTTGTATCCATATTACCAATCTCCATTTCTAATCGTAACAAAAAAGGTACAAAAATGTACCTTACTATTATACCCCAATTTTTCTTAAAGAGATACTATTTAATCACAGTTTTTAAGAATATAGCACTTGAAATCTCTTGATCGGTATAAAATTCATACCAATTCACTAAAAACAAGAAATCATAGACCGTATAAGTAAAGTGATTTATTAAATTCTCAATCTGATCAAAATCACAACGAAACAAATGTAAAAAACGAAGTAAATCCGTTTTTGACCACTTTTGATACAAATGTTGATTGCAACTTGAACAAAGAAAACCTCCATCTTTAATTGAAATTGTTTCAATCCGATTCGTCCGATTGCACCGAACACAAGATTTTAAATGCGGTGTAATTCCATGCGCTTGAATCAATTCCTTAATAAAAAAACAAGCATATCCATAAGCAGATTTTTCTTTCCGATGAAAAGAAGTCCATATTGATTTCATCAAAGAATACGTAAGCTTATTTTTTGGCATCGCTTTGATGCAATCACGTAATACAAAACAAACACTTTGACTTTCTAAATCACCTGTGATCTGATAATAATATTTTTTTACATTGCCATATAGTAATAAAGGAAAACCCTTTGTTCTTTCAGAAAAGGTGCATTGAATCCATGAAAATGGTTGAATTAAAGAACGATTCTTTGACTTCATACTTTGAACACCACGTGCCAAAACATCCAATACTTGATTTTCTAAAAGCAAGGAAACAATCGCATCTTTTTCTTTATATGGATAAGTAGACAAAACGAGCGCTTCAGTCTCAATTGTCCTCATTTAATTCATCCAATCCAAATTCTTTAATTTTTTCTTCATGATTCCGCCAATTTTTTTCAACCCGAACATACAATTCCAATTCCACTCTTTTACCTAGTTTTTTCTTTAATTCTTTCTCACTCGCCATACGAATAGAACGAATCATTTTGGCCTGTTTTCCAATTAAAATACCTTTTTGACTGGCTTTATCTACAATAACTAACATTTGAAGATGAATACAACTTTTCTCTTCCATCTTATTTTCTAAAATCACAGCAACACTATGTGGAATTTCTTGTTGCGTTCTTTTAAGAATTTTTTCACGTACAATTTCACAAATTTGAAAATTGAGATCATGATCACTTTTCATTTCATCTGGAAAAAGTGCGACTCCTTCGGGTAAATAACTCTTAAAAACATTTAAAAGTTCTTCTAAATTATCGCTAGTCAATGCACTAATGGGTACAATTTCATTGAAGGTATATTGTTTTTGCCAATCCAAACAAACTGCAAGTAAATCTTCTTTTTTTAATAAATCAAGCTTATTAATTAATAAAAGAGTTGGTTTTTTAAGTTGCTGAATTCTTTGTAAGATAAAGGCATCTCCACGACCAAATGGCTTACTTCCATCTACAATCCAAGCAATCACATCACAATCTTCCATCGCTGAATATGCGTTTTTATTTAAAACTCTTCCTAATTGTTGTTGTGGTTTATGAATACCTGGTGTATCAACAAAGACATATTGACAATCTTCCTTAGTTAAAATACCAGCTATATTATTTCTAGTTGTATTTGGTTTATCCGAACTAATCGCAATCTTATCTTGAAGAAGTGCATTTAACAATGTACTCTTTCCTGCGTTTGGTCGACCAACAATCGCTATAAATCCTGAACGAAACATCTTTCCTCCTAAAATACCTTAGGGATAAATACATATAACCCTGTAAAAGCTGCACAAATACTAATCACAAGAACCCCAAAGGCAGCCATATCTTTTATTTTTTTAGCCCTTGGATCTTTTTTTAAACTGATGTAATCAACACATCCTTCAATACATGAATTGACTATTTCTGCAAAAAGAACAAGACCAATTGACCAAATTAAAAGAATCCATTCTTGTAAAGAACAACGAAAAAGAAATCCAAAGAACAAAACAAGTATACCGAAACAAGCTTGTAAAAAAATACTTTTATCTTTTATCGATGCTTTCAAGCCTTGAAATGCATAAGTAAACCTACCGAGAAACCACTTCATCTAATATCACATCCTGCAAGTCAAACATTTCTTTTTCATCCTCAGGTTTCATATGGTCATAACCCATCAAATGCAATAAACCATGACAAAATAAGAAACAAGCTTCCCTTCGTATGGAATGCCCATACTCCTTTGCCTGTTTGCGAATTGCTTCTACATTGATAAAAATATCACCTAATTCATAAAGATCCTCTTCAATAATGGCATCATCCCAATCATCTTGTAGTGCAAAACTAATCACATCCGTTGGACGATCTACATTTCGATAAGTCCGATTAATTTCATGAATTTGTTCACTATTGACATAAATTACGGATAAAGACCAATTACCTGGTCGATTAATAACTTGACATGTTCTTTCAAAAATAGTTTGATAATCTTTTTTAAAACGATACACAGATCGATCGTTTGCCTGATTTGTAAATATAATTTCCATGTGTTCAGTATACCATACAAAAAAAAGAACTGCATTCACAGTCCTTATTTTTACGATTTTGTTGTTGCTCTTTCTAAGAAACTATATGACATTGGAATGTTTTTGTTTAAATCCGAATTATTCTTATCTTCTACCAACATTTTCGTTAATAAACGCATGGCAACAGCACCCATATCATATTCTGGTAAGTTATAAGAAGAAACATGCGGACGTACCATTGTCAAATATTTATTATTTAATACACAAACCATTTCAGAATCATTTGGTACATCATAACCAGCTTCACTCGTTGCATTTAAAAAAGCAATTGCTTGTGAATCACGTAATGTAATAACGCATTTACTTGGTTTATGCGTTTGATAGTATTCCGTAAAATATGCATAAGAGGATTTATACGTATCGTTATAAGAAATATATTTATCAAATTTTAAACCTTTTTCTTCAAATGCACGATCAATACCTAATTTCAATTGTTCCATCATACTTAAATTCAATTTATCTTCTACTAAAGAGATATCCGTGATTCCCTTTTTAAAGAATGATTGAACCAATTCATAAACCAATTTTTCAAAATCAATATAGACATTTCCTACATTGGCAATATTTGTTTTTGGAATACGACTACCCACAACAACCATAGGTATTTGATATTCTTGAAGAACTTCCATCTCTTCTTCTGAAAAGTTATCATTGAATAAAATTACACCATCAACACGTGATTTAATAATCGATTCAATAACATCTTGCATCTTCGAAATGCCCTTACTCGTTGTATGGAACATGATGTTGTAATTATAAATTTTCGCAACATCCATTAGACCATTTAAAACCTTTTCATTGTAAGAAAAAAGTTTTTCGCCCATTACAATAGAAACAGTTGTCGTTTTAGATAAAGCTAAACCTTGCGCAATCGCATTGGGCTTATATCCTAATTTATCAATTGCCTGTTGAACCCGTAAGCGTGTATCTTCACGTACAACATTACTATCATTGATTACACGAGAAACCGTCGCAAGTGAAACATCTGCTTCCTTGGCCACATCATAAATCGTTATTCGTTTCATTTCGTGTCATCACCATCCTTTTTATCAAAAAATTTCTTAAATCCACTAAAGATTGCATCATTTACCTTTGTAGTAATTTCTTCAGCTGCATCAACGCCTTTTTTAAGACCTTCACTCTCTCGTAAAACATCCAATCTTGAATTTGCTTTATCAAGCAAATCGGCAACATTTTCATTTGATTTCAATAAATCAGCTCCTGCTTTAAGACCATCACCGATCATACCTGTCGCACCTTCTAATAAATCTTTACTTGCATCAATCGTTTGTTTAAAGTGATCACTATTAGAGACTTCAACAGCTTTATCTCTCGTACTATCTAACAAATCACGGATTTTTTCACGTGAATTCGAGAAATTTTCCTTAATTTTTTCTGGATCTGAATTATCCTTAATCTTTTGACGTAATTCTTCTAAAATATCACTTAATTTCTTTTCAGCGTCTTCAACTACCTTTTCGTTTTCATTGTTGTTTTCTTCACGTAAAGCATCCAATTCTTTAATTGAGCTTTCTTCTAATTCTTCAACAACTTGTTCTTGATTATTTTGTAACTCATCACTCATGATTTTGTTCCTCCTGACTATGATAAACGGGATATTCTCGTAAATTCTCCTTTTTGTTTTTTATACTTTCACTAATTGAATCACTCACAGCTGAAACACCTTCTTTAATGAAGTCTTTCTTTTCAGTCATCCAAGATTTCATATTTTCGGCATTTTCCTTCATGGATCCATCTTCTTTTTTTTCATTTACCCAATTTTTGATTTTATCTTTATTTTCACTGAATGTTTTAGAAGTATTGATTGCAGCTTCACGAACTTTTGTATTCGCATCATCAATTGTTTTTGATAAATTTTCAACCGTTTCTAATGGAGCATCCAATTTTTTTACTTGATCATCTAAAATTGCCAATGTTTTATCGACTTCTTTTAGTGTTTCAATTAATTTCTTTAAGAATAAAACCAAATAAACCAAAACGATTACACCAACAACTGGTAAAAAGTATCGAAAAAATTGTGCAAGTGCTTCTAAAAAAGAATTCATGTCCATAATTTCACCTCATTTAGGATTATAACACGTAAAAGTAAGCGTGACCATATATAATGTAAATATTTTCAGAACTTTGAAACCGCTTATTTTATAATTAAATAACAAAAAAAGAAGATACATTAAATATCTTCTCTAATTTTCTTCTATTAAAGTTTTAAGATAATCTTTTAATAAATAAATATCTTTACTTGACATAAATAAATAAACCGCTGGTTGTTTCTCATATAAGATTTTTGCGGAAGCTTGATCTACATCAATCAATTGAGCATTCGAACATTTATTTAATAAATCTTCAATTTTCACTGTAATCGTTTCATCTTCTCGTACGGCATTTTTCGGAAAATCACATAAGAATACTTCATCTGCCGTATTTAAACTTTCAGCAAATTCATTTAAGAAATATTGAAGACGACTATAGCGATCTGGTTTATAGAGCGCAATCACTTTTTTATTCGGATAACGCTTTCTTGCCGCATCAATTAAATAACGAATGGCCGTAGGATGATGTGCATAATCATCAACCAATACATTATCTCCTACTTCTTCAATAACACTTCTTCTAGCAATTCCCTTAAAATCTTGTAAACCTGAGATGATATCCTCTACATTCATTCCTAATTCATAGGCTAAGCTAAAACAAGCCAAAGCATCTTGTAAGAAGGTATCACTAGTTTCTGTTAATTCAATATGCGCTAGAATTTCACCATGATGTAAAACATCAAAATGCATACCAAAAGAACCTTGTTCAATATGAATAGCCTGATAGTCATTTCCTTTCTTCAAGCCATAAGATACAGCTGCAACTTTATAATCCAATTTAGGTAGATAAGCATCATCGCCAAAGTATACAATCTTTTTGCCAACTTGATTGGCAAATTCTTGAAATGCCTGAACATAATCTTCTATATCTTTATAATAATCAACATGATCCAACTCGATATTTGTTAAAATGGCATAATCTGGATGGTAGCATAAAAAGTGACGCTTGAATTCACAAGATTCAAAAACAAAATATTCACTGCCTTCAGGCATATGTCCATGTCCATCACCAATTAAATAACCTGATTTCGCAAAGCGAGGCAATAAAGTACCCATAATTCCTGTAGTGGTACTTTTTCCATGTGTTCCTGCAATACTAATTGACTTATAATTTTTTGCGAATTCTCCTAAAAAATCAAAATACCAATATGCCTTAACATTCGGATTATCTAAAGCCTCAGCTACTTCCGGATTGCTTCGATCAAAGGCTGCGCCAATAATTACTGTATCTCCATCTTTAATGTTCTTTTTATCAAAGCTTGTAAAAGGAATGCCTTTTTCTACTAAACCATCTTGAGTAAAAATATATTTTTCAATATCGCTTCCATTCACTTCATATTTTTCATCCGCTAATATAGAAGCTAGAGCAGCCATCCCAGTTCCTTTAATCCCTATAAAATGATATGCCATAAATATGCCTCCTAATTCTTAGATACAAATAGTTTTTCTTGTTTTAAAGAAGATTCTTCTTTCTTTTTCTTTTCTAAAATATCAGATAAAGAAATTACTTCTGGTTCAATATATTCTTGTTCTTTCACTTCTTTTTTAGGAATATATGCACTTTCTTTTTTTATGTTTTTCTTTCTTGGGTAGTCAGAACCAAAAATTGGACTAATAACTTGATCAAAAGATTTAATCTCACTTTTTGTTTCAAGTTTTACGACTTCATTTGTCGGTTCTTGATTTTTAGATTGCTTTATAGCACTACCAAAGATCGGTGATACGACCGTTTGATAATCATAATTTATGTTTTTTTGAACCTTAATCATTGGTTGTGCTTTCACACGATTTGGCTTTGAAATCTTTTTATTGTTTTTCTTTGGTTGTTTTGTCACTTGATCAACATCTAAAGTCATAAATTGTGTCTTATTCTCTTCGATGATTGGTTTAGAAAGAATGGGCTGTTCTTTATGCTCATACATTTCTTTTTTCTTTTCTTGCTTAATGATTGGAGAAACAGACTGAACTTGTTCTTTTTGAGCGCTCTCTTCTTTTTTCGTTTCTTTTCTTTTCTTCGCTTCTTCTTTTTTTGCTTTTTTTTCTTCCTCTTGTGCTTCTACTGCTTCATCTATATCAATTTCTTCACTAAATATCGATTTCATTAAATCCTTGAACATTCTTTCCCTCCTCGATTTGACTATAATTTCTATTTTTTATTATATCACCGTTTCCATACACATCGATAGATTGGTTGATGATTCGAAACAAATTTTTCTTCATATTCCGTCAAAACATCTTCTGGATGTGCTTCACTTCGATAATCAACATCAACTTCAACCATTTTAAAACCCGCATTTTGAAATTCCAATAAAGAATAAGTAAACAATTTCGCATTATCCGTCTTCATTTGAATTTCTCCATTTTCGCTTAAAACTGTTTTATAATCTTCTAAAAATTTTGCCGATGATAAACGACGCTTCGCATAACGATTTTTTGGCCAAGGATCGGAAAAATTTAAATGTATAACATCAATTTCCTTTTCTTC
Organism: Bacteroidaceae bacterium; assembly: GCA_963596085.1. Taxonomy (GTDB): domain Bacteria; phylum Bacillota_I; class Bacilli_A; order Erysipelotrichales; family Erysipelotrichaceae; genus Absicoccus. Next base: position 87,161 of record CAVBLW010000007.1, read on the forward strand.
AAACCATTCGCTTAAACTTTGTGCATCCCCATTAATCAATGCCAACTTTCCTTTTTCAGAATCATTATCGTATTTTTTTGCTGCAATACCAGCTGCACTTTCATTTTTTTCAATTGCAACATAGGCTTGATCACGATAAAGCTTAGACATATTTAAAGAATAATTCCCCTTACCACAACCAATTTCAACATGTAATTCTTTGGTATCTAAAAGTTCTTTCCATTTTCCTTGATTGCATGAAGGATTACGCACCAGACATTTTGCTTCTAGTAAATAATCCACTGCCCATTTAATTCGACGCATTCGCATACGTTTACCTCCATAAACTTTCTTGCCTATCATACCACAGAAAAGAAAAAAACTGTACTAGGGAACTAGTACAGTCTCATTTTATTCCTCTTCCTTCTTTGGCTTAGGAAGTAAAGCTTTCGCACTGACATTAATACGACCTTTTCGATCGATTTCAACAACCTTTACATCGATTGTATCGCCAATTTTTAAGACATCTTCTACTTTTTCAATATGGTGGTGACTAATTTTTGAAATATGTAATAAACCATCCGTATTTCCAAATAGATTAACAAAGGCACCAAATTTTTCAATACGTACAACCTTTGCCGTATAAATATCGCCTTCTTTTGCTTCACGAACAATATTAGAAATCATTTCTTTTGCTTTAGCGATTGCTGCATAATCTGTATGATAGATTACAACATGTCCATCATCATCAATATCAATTTTTACATCATCACAAGCTTCAATGATTTCGTTAATCATTTTTCCACCTGGACCAATAACATCTTTAATTTTTTCAGGATCAATAGTCATCATGTCAATTTTTGGTGCATAAGGACTTAATTGTTCTCTTGGAGCTGCAATCGCAGTAGCCATATTCGCTAAAATTTCAAGACGTGCTTTATGCGCTTGAGCCAATGCTTCTTCAAAAATATCTTTTGTGATTCCAGTTGTTTTAATATCCATTTGTAAAGCTGTAATACCATCCGCAGTACCAGCAACTTTAAAGTCCATATCACCAAAGTGATCTTCCATTCCTTGGATATCTGTTAATACGGTATATTGACCAGTTTCATCATTCATAATCAATCCCATCGCAATACCAGCTACAGGAGCTTTAATTGGTACACCAGCAGCCATTAAAGACATTGTTCCAGCACAAATTGAAGCTTGTGAAGAAGATCCATTACTTTCCATAACATCTGCTACCGTACGAATTGTATAAGGGAATTCTTCAATCGAAGGAATCACTTGTTTTAAGGCTCTTTCTCCTAAAGCACCATGTCCAATTTCTCTACGTCCTGGAGATCCCATTCGTCCAGTTTCACCAACGCAATATGGAGGGAAATTATATTGATGCATAAATTGTTTTGATTCATTGGTTGTTAAATCATCAATAATTTGATTTTCATTTAAAGCACCTAAAGTTGTCGTTGATAATACTTGTGTTTCACCACGTGTAAATAAAGCCGAACCATGAACACGTGGCAATAAATCAACTTTTGAATCCAATGGACGAATTTCATCAATTTTACGACCATCCGGACGAATCTTATCTTCGATAATTAAACGACGTACTTCATCTGCTTCAATACCATGACAGATTTCTTTCGCTTGCTTAACAGCATTTGCTTGCTCTTTTTCTGAAGCATATTCTTTTGCTTCAATCATAGCAGCTGCTTCATCTGTTAATTCATCAATTTTATTATAACGATCTAATTTTTCTTTAATTGAAACTGCTTCACGAATTTTTGCTTCATAAGCACTACGAACTTCTTGATCAATTGTTTCATCAACCGCATACAATTGAATTTCACGTTTTTCTTTTCCACATGCTGCAATCACTTCTTCTTGGAATTCACAAAGTTTTTTTACTTGTTCATGTCCAAACATCAAAGCGGCTAACATATCTTCTTCTGAAACTTCTTTCGCACCTGCTTCAACCATGTTCAAAGCTTGTTTTGTTCCGGCAACTGTCAAATCAATATCACTAAGTTCTTGTTGTGCAACACTTGGATTGGCAATCAATTCACCATTCACACGTCCGACATGTACACCTGCGATTGGACCATTAAATGGAATATCAGAAATACAAAGCGCTAAACTTGCACCAAACATTGCAGCCATTTCACATGGTGCATCTTGATCAACACTCAATACGGTATTGACAACTTGCACTTCATTACGGAACCCTTCCGCAAATAAAGGACGAATTGGACGGTCAATCATACGTGCTGTTAAAGTTGCATGTTCACTTGGACGTCCTTCACGACGTAAGAATCCACCTGGGATTTTACCTACGGAATATAATTTTTCTTCAAAACTTACTGTAAGCGGAAAGAAATCAATACCTTCTTTTGCTTGATTACTAGCACAAGCAGTAGAAATGGTTACTGTATCACCATAACGCACAATGACAGCGCCATCGGCTTGTTTTGCGATTTCTCCCGTTTCGACTGTGATCCCCCGACCACAGAAATCAAATTGAAACTCTTGTTTCGCCATTTTTCATTTTCTCCTATTTCTCAAACATAAAAATGTTATCATACAAAAATAAAAAAAGATAGAAAAAAAGTAATCTTACGATTACTTTCTTAAACCTAATGATGCGATCAATTTCTTATAACGATCTAAATCCTTTTTTTGTAAATAAGCTAAAAGATTTTTACGACGTCCAACTTTTTTCATCAATCCACGTTGTGAATGATAATCATGTTTATGTTCTTTGAAGTGTTCTGTCAAACGGTTAATTTCTGCTGTTAAAACCGCTACTTGTACTTCTGGAGAACCTGTATCTCCTTCATGAATTGCATATTTTTTGATAATAGCATCTTTTTCTGTTTTTAATAACATTTTATTTCCTCCTCGTAAACAGTCCTTTTAAACCAAGCATAAGGTCGGAAACATCCTTATTCCTCGTCCAAAAGCCATTTTATTATATCGATATCAATCTAAAAAATCAACTAAAATTGTATTTAATATTTCAAGTCCCTTTTTATTACAAGAAAGTCGCCCATTTTCTATATTTAAATAGTCTTGATATTTCTTTAGAATCGATTGATAGTCCTTTTCAAAGTTCCCCTGATACTTTTGATTCCATTGTGATAGTGAAAGACCAAATTGAGTCCTTAACCCCATCATAATAGCTTCAAAAGCTTGTTCTTCTAGTGTTAAAGCAATTTTATGTTTTTTTGGCCCATACAAACAATAATTTTTTAAATCGGCATCAATATCGTAACGATAGCCATCTTCTCTACCACTCGCACCACAACCAAATCCAATAAAATCAGAATCATTCCAATAGGAACAATTATGTCGAGAATATTTCTGATTCTTAGCATAAGAGCTAATTTCATAATGTTCATAACCTTGTGATACCATTGCTTGTTCAATCCATTCATATTGATCCGCTTCTAAATTCTCATCGATAGCCTGTATTCCTTTTTTTCCAAAAATTGAATTTTCTTCAATTTGCAAGGAATAAATCGATAAATGAGGAATATCCAAATGCATAAATTCTTCCAGATCTTTTTTTAAATCATCTAAACTTTGATGTGGTAAACCATACATTAAATCAATAGATATATTGTAAAATCCCATTTCTTTTATCCATTGAATGGCTTGTTTTGTTTGTTTGGATGTATGCTTACGACCAATCGATTTTAAAATTGAATCATTAAAGCTTTGTACGCCTAAACTGATGCGATTTATACCTAATTTTTTATAAGCTTGTAATTTTTCTAAATCAATTGAATCCGGATTGCATTCAATCGTCCATTCATAACCCTCATTTAAAAAGGGATCAAAACACTTACCGATTTCTTCAATCATTTCAATTGGTAAGCTTGAAGGTGTGCCTCCTCCAAAATATAAGGTATCAATATCCTTAAGCTCTCTTGCTTTAATTTCTTTCAAAATTTGCCTTAACCATTTCTCCTTTGTTTCTTTGTTTGAAACCAAGCGAAAAAAATCGCAATAGTAACAAATGGAATCACAAAAGGGAATGTGAATATAAATATGCTTAGTCATCATCCATAGAAAGAACAGCCATAAACGCTTCCTGAGGAATTTCAACCGAACCGACCATCTTCATTCGTTTCTTTCCTTCTTTTTGTTTTTCAAGAAGTTTTTTCTTTCGTGAAATATCGCCACCATAACATTTCGCTAAAACGTTTTTTCGTAAGGCTTTTATGTTTGTACGAGCAATTACTTTACCTCCAATTGCTGCTTGAACTGGAATTTCGAATTGTTGCTTTGGAATTAAATCTTTTAATTTAATAGCCATCGCATTCCCACGATTAAATGCAAAATCACGATATACAATGGTTGAAAGGGCATCGACCATTTGACCATTTAACAAGATATCCATCTTTACCAAATTACTTGTTCGATAACCAATCAATTCATAATCTAAGGATGCATATCCTTTGGTTGCACTTTTCATCTTATCAAAGAAATCAAAAATAATTTCACTAAGTGGTAAATCATAAGTCAACTGCATACGAATATCATCTAGAACTTGTAAGTCAACATATTCCCCACGCTTTTTCTGACAGAGATCCATCATCGCACCAACATAATCCTTTGGGACAAGAATTTCTGCCTTCACATAAGGTTCTTCAATGTGATCAATATTTTGTGCTGGAGGCATTGCACTTGGATTATCAATTGCTTCCATTGTATTGTCCGTTTTATAGACATGATAAATAACCGAAGGACTTGTTGCAATCAAATCAAGGTTATATTCTCTTTCTAAACGCTCCTCAACCACATCCATATGTAAAAGACCTAAGAAGCCACAACGGAAACCAAAACCTAAGGCTTGGGAAGTTTCTGGTTCAAATTGTAAAGAAGCATCATTCAATTTTAATTTTTCTAAAGCTTCTTTTAAATCATCATAGCGTGCATTATCAACTGGATAAAGACCACAATAAACCATTGGATTCATTTCACGATACCCTACTAAAGGTTTTGAAGCAGGTTTTTCACTATGCGTAATGGTATCTCCGACACGTACATCTTCAATACTTTTTATAGCAGCACTAATCCAACCAACATCGCCCGTATTCAATTGATCTCGTAAAACTTCCTTTGGTGTATGAACACCAACTTCTAGTACTTCATATTCAGCACCCGTAGCCATAAAACGAATTTTATCCTTTGGTCGAATCGTTCCATTTTTAACAGATACAAAGGCAATTACACCACGATAAGCATCATATAAAGAATCAAAAACTAAAGCTTGTAGATGATCATTTGAATTTCCTGTAGGACTTGGCAGCTTTGAAACAATTTCTTCTAAAACAGCATCCACATTCAAACCACTTTTAGCAGAAATCTCAACTGCTTCAGAACAATCCAAACCAATCAAATCTTCAATTTCTTTTTTTACAACTTCCGGTTGAGCACTTGGTAGGTCAATTTTATTAATCACTGGTAAGATTTCAAGATCATTTTCAAGTGCAAGATAAACATTCGCTAAAGTTTGCGCTTGTACACCTTGTGCCGCATCAACAACTAGAATAGCTCCTTCACAGGCAGCTAGTGATCGACTGACCTCATAGGAAAAGTCCACATGGCCTGGTGTATCAATCAAATGAAAGATATAATCATCACCATCCTTGGCATGATACAACAATTCAACCGCATTAAGCTTAATTGTAATGCCACGTTCTCTTTCAAGATCCATGGAATCAAGAATTTGCGCTTTCATTTCTCTTTTTTCAACCGTATTGGTTAATTCTAGAATACGATCCGCTAAAGTAGATTTTCCATGATCGATATGCGCAATAATAGAAAAATTACGAATATGTTTTTGATCCATACTACCCTCCTACTCAACAATTTGGCCAAGTAAATTACGACCTTGTCCATTATAAAAATCTTTGGCACTTAATATCGGTTTTCCTTCCATTTGACATTGATGGATTAACAAAACACCCTCATGTAAAGCTAATGCATAGGCATCATCAACCCAACCTAAAACTTGTGCAAATGGTCCTTGTATTTCCTTTGTATAAGATGCATTTAAGATTTTCCATTTTTTCTTTTTTAAATAAACGTATGCCCCTGGTTGTAAAGAGAGTGCTCGGATTTGATTAACAATCTCGATATCCGTTTGATTTAAATCAATGCGTTCTTCTTCTTTTTTTATGATCGGTGCATAAGTTGCAAGTGCATCATCTTGATCAAGATAAGACGCATCAATCGAACAAACTTCATCCAATCGATCTAAAATCAGTTGACTCGCAGCCAATCCCATTTTTTCAAATAAACGAGTCGAATTGTCTTCTGCGCAAATTTCTATTTCTTGCATTGCTAAAACGGGGCCTTCATCTAAACCATGAACCATTTTCATCAAAGACATGCCAGATTTTTTCTGACCATCCCAAATTGCTCGTTGAATAGGCGCCCCACCACGATATTTAGGTAAAAGGGATCCATGTAAATTAACACAGCCATATTTTGGTGCATTTAAAATTTCATCTGGAACCAATTGTCCATAAGCACAAGTAATTATCAAATCTGGTTTATAATCTAAGATTGTTTGATAATCCTCACGAATTTTCCGTGGTTGAAAAATATCAAGATTCGCATCCATTGCGATTTGTTTTACAGGTGAATATTGTACTTTTTGTTTTCGCCCCACCTTTTTATCTGGTTGTGTAATAACAAGTTTTACAGAAACCTTGGCATCAAGTAAAGATTTTAATACTGTCGCTGCAATTTGAGGTGTTCCCATAAATAAAATATTAATATCCTTGTTCATTGTATTTCCTCCTTCTTTTTCTCTGAATGAAGACCTAACTTGTGTATTATACCTTATTTTTTCACTCTTGTGTTGCAAACAGAATTAGAATTTGCTATAATCCATTTGCAAATTTATGTCAGGAGGTGCAAGCCATGCCACAAATTCAATCTCAGAAAAAACGTGTTAAAACAAACAACAAAGCACATAAGTTAGTTACTTCTAGAAAATCAGCATTGAAAACAAGCATTAAAAAAGTATTAGCTGCTGTAGATGCACAAGATAAAGAAGCTGCTGTTGCTGCGTATAATGATTGCTGTTCAAAATTAGATAGCGCTGTTGCTAAAGGCGTTCATCATAAAAATTATGCAGCTCGTCAAAAATCACGTTTAGCTAAAGCTGTAAATAGTATTCAATAAAAAGATTCATATGAATCTTTTTTTTTGCAAAAAAAAATAGACCAAACGGTCTATACAATTTGTAATGCAATAACTAAGGCAAAAAATAAAATACCACAGAATAAAGTTAAACGACTGATCACCTTTTCTGGTCCTCTTTCTTTTTGGACGGCAAATAAGTTCAAATCCCCACTTCCAGTAAAAGCAGCAGACAAACCATCAGATTTCCCACCTTGTAAAAGTGTTAATATAATAATTAAACCGGATAAACACATTAATACTACATTTAAAATATCTTTCATAAATTTCACCTTCCTTATTCTAACATAGTCCTATAAAAAATCAAATTCTAACAACTCCATTAAATTCGATACCGTATATTTAGGTTTTATTCCAAATGTTTCAATATCTTGACGTGTATGAACCCCTGTTTCTACAAAGACAGTATCAATTCCATTCTCATAACCTAAGCGTATATCTGTACCGAGATTATCTCCAAGCAAAAGAACATCTTCTTTCTTTAAAGAATAATGTTGTAAACAATAATTTAAAATAGGTGCATAAGGCTTCGCTATTTTAGGACTTTTTTGCTTTGTAGCATATTCAAACATTGCAACAATGCTTCCATTTCCCAATTCAAAACCATTAGGACTAGCTAAAATCCAATCTGAATTGGTTCCAATCAATTTTGCTCCATCTAATAAGTATTTTAGAGCATTCGAATAACTTTCATAAGTTGCTTCTTTATCCAATCCCACAAAAACAAAATCCGGATGATCGGTAGTAATTTCAAAACCATTTTCTAATAAAGCTTGTTTCATTCCATCTTTACCAATATAAAAGGCTTTTCTTCCTTCATAATGTTCACATACATATTCACAACTAGCCATTGCACTGTTATAAAAAGAAGAAGTCAATAAATTCGAATAGCCCATTTTTTCCATATGTTGAACATTTTCCGCAGGCGTTCGCATCGAATTATTCGTTAAAAAAAGGAAAGGAATATCGTGAGTTTGACAATAAGTTAAAAACAGTTTTGCTGTTTCAATTACTTGATTGCCACGATACATCGTCCCATCTAAATCAAAGATTAGGGTTTTCATCTATTAAAAAGAGAAAGTCTTAATCGACTTTCTTTAAATCAACATATGGAATTTCAGTTGGCGTTTCACGACCAAATAAAATAAGCAATACAGTCGCTTCTTTCTTTTCATCGTCCATACTTTCAACAGTACCTTCAGAATTTTTAAAAGCACCTTCCAAAATTTCTACACGATCACCAATTTGAAAATCAACACTAACGCTTGTTTCAATATTACCTAATCGACGTAAAACGGATTCAATTTCTTCTTGTGGAACTGGAAAAGGTTTAGCCCCTTTACCACTTGAACCAATAAAACCAGTTACACCTGGTGTATTACGTACAGCATACCATGCTTCATCAGACATAATCATTTCAACCAATAAATAACCCGAAAATAAATTCTTTGTTTTTTCTACTGGTTTTCCATTTTTATATTCAACTTCTGTTTCTTCCGCAACAATAATTTGGAACAAATTATCTTCTAAACCCATCGTACTAATACGACGTTCAAGATTCTCTTTTACACGATTCTCTTGACCTGCATATGTATTAACGACATACCATTCTTTTTTTAATCCACTATCTGACATAATATTCTCCTTAAGCTCCAATAATTTTATTCACTAAACCTGATGCAAGTAATTCGCAAACAAAAAAATAGAGGCCAAATAATACTGTAAATATAATAACTAAAAAACTACTCTTTGTAAGTTCTTTAATTGAAGGCCATTCTACTTTTCTTAATTCGCGAAAAATTGCGATTGGTGAATAAGCAAAGCCTTTTTTTTCTTTTTTTATTTTCTTTGCTTGATCTTTCTTCTTACCAAACATATTCATCCCTCACTTCGTTTCCTTATGTAATGTATGTTTGCCACATTTTGGACAATATTTTTTTATTTCTAATCGCTGAATATGTGTCTTTTTATTTTTTTGCGTGACATAATTCCGGGATAAACATTCTGTACATACCAAAGTAATTTTATCTGACATTTTTTCACGCTCCTAACTTTATTAAAATACCATTCAATAATCTAGCTGTCAACGTTGCTTATACCATTTTTTGATTTTAAGAAGTGTATAACTTACTTTTCGAATCGAAATTTGTAAGATATCTGCAATATCTTTAGAGGTAAAACCCGTCTTCTTTAAACTAAAAATTATCCACTCATCTGGATTTAAATAGTTATGTATATCATTCATTAAATCGTCACTTTCAAGTTTCGTCATGATTTCTTCATGGAGATCCATTTTAAATTTATTATCAATATAATAATAGTAATTTGACATATTTCCATCTAAATCATCCAAAGAAACCACTTGATAAAAACGGTCTGGAGAATGATTAAATTCTTTTTTTAATAAATCAATCATACGATTTCTCAATACTCTACGATAAAAACTTTTTAATTTTGTATATTGATCCGTACGACATAAAATCAAACATTCATACAGGATTTGATCTGCAAACAATAAATATTTGTTTCGATCATAATCATCCTTTAAATCAGGTGTTAATGTATAGACAATTCCTACAGTCATTGGACGAAAATATTGAATTAATACGCTAAAAGCTTGTTCGTCCATCAAAAAATAAGAATAAATCCATTCATATAAATTTTCTTCCATATTGCCCTTTCCGAGCAAAAAGATAATTACAGAGGATTTCTTTGCGAATAAATTTCATAAAGGATGACCGCACAAGCCACACTCGCATTTAAGCTTGACATTTTTCCATCCATAGGTAAACGAATCATATAGTCACATTGTTTCTTTACTAAAGGTGAAATTCCTTTCCCTTCGGATCCAATAACTAAACAAATTGGAACATCATAAATTCCTTCTCGATAATCGCGAGCATGGTCCATATCACTTCCAATAATCCAATACCCTTCTTTTTTTAATTGTTTGAGTGTATTACTTAAATTATTTACGATTGAAACAGGAACCGTATATGCTGCGCCTGTACTCGCTTTTATTGCTGTTGGTGTCAATCCAGCGCTTTTATGTTTTGTCAAAATAAGTCCACTTACACCAGTACAATCGCATGATCTTAAAATCGCTCCCACATTATGTGGATCTTGAATTCCATCAAGTGCAACAATCAATTGATTTTTACCTATTAATTGTTGTACATCAACGGTTTGAATCTCCTTAACTTTACAAGCAATTCCTTGATGATGTGTATTCTCTGCAATTTGGTCCAATTGCTTACGATCAACAATTTTATAAGGAAGATTCGCTGTCTTAACCTGTTCTAAAATTTTTCGATCTTTAAGTCCAGATTGAAGATAAACCTCTTTTATTTGCTTGGGATTCTCCGAAATTGTTGTCCAAACATTTTTTCCATAAATAATCATATTGTTTCACCTATTTCAATGATACGATCTAAAAGATCTTCTAAACGCTTTTGATGGCCATATAAATAGAGGTAGCCTAAACAAGCTTCAATGGCCGTTGCTTCTAAATATTCTTTACCTGATGCATTTTTTGCTTTTGAATGAATCGTAGCATTTCTTCCACGATGCAAAATTTCTAATTCATCCGCATTAAAGAAATTTTCTTCCTTTAAAATATTTAAAATCTTAGATTGACCTTTCGCGCTACACAATTTCGCACTTTTTTCCTGAAGTTTATGTGCATTTTGATATCCCTTTTCAACCAAATATAGGCGAACACGTAAAGACATCAAACCATCACCAATCCAAGCTAAAGTCGTTGCATTCTGTGTTACGATTTCCATTAAATAATTCCTTTTTCTTGAAGTGTTTTACGATATTGATCCGCTACATCATAATTCTTTTCAGAAACAGCGTTTTTCCATTGATGATACAACTCTTTATCGGCTTCACTCACTGTAATTAATTCAAATTGAATACCTAAAACATATAACATTTGATCTAATGTATTTTTCAATCGATTCACAAGTTCAAAATCAACATCTCTTTTTCTTAAAACCTGATTTAATTGCTTCGTTAAGTCAAAGACTGTTGAAATCGCATTTGGTGTATTTAAATCATCATTTAAATAATCGATAAATTGTTGCCATAAGCCTTGATCCAATTCCTTTGTTTCTTCAATATTTGCGATTTGAAGTTTAACATTCGCTGAATTAAAGGCTGTTTGAACACGATTTAATTCTTTTTCAGCCTGTACAAAGGTTTCTTTTGTTAATTCCAATGGTGCACGATAATGGGTTGAAATCAAAATCCAACGAACCATATTTCCGCTAAATTTTTCAATAAGATCCTTTGCCCATTGAATATTCCCTAAAGATTTAGACATTTTAATATGATCAATATTAATCATTCCATTATGAACCCAAAAATTCGCTAAATGAGTTTGATTTACAATTTCGCATTGTGCAATTTCATTTTCATGATGTGGGAATTTTAAATCCAATCCGCCTCCATGAATATCAATTAATGGTTTTTTAAAAACATCCTGAATCATAACAACACATTCTGTATGCCATCCAGGACGCCCCTTAGACCAAGGTGTATCCCAACGAATTCCTTTATCTGTTTCTTTCCATAAGGTAAAATCTAAAGGATTTTCTTTTTTGGTATTTTCATCAATACGTGCACCAACCATAAGATCTTCAATATTTTGATGAGATAATTCCCCATATTTTTTATCAGCGTTTACACGAAAATAAACATCTCCACCTACTTGATATGCAGCACCTAAATCAATTAATTTTTGAATAAATGCAATTACTTCATCCATTGTTTCGGTTACTCTTGGAGTAACATCAGGTTGATCCGCATGTAAATCAGCTCTAGTTTGCGCATAAGCCTTAATATATGTATCTGTAATTTCTTTTTCACTCACATTTTTTTCAATTGCTGTATTAATAATCTTATCATCTACATCAGTATAGTTACTAACATAGGTCACTTCTAAACCTTGAGCTTCAAGTGCTTTTTTCAAAGTATCAAAAACAACGATTGGCCGGGCATTTCCTAAATGTGGATAATTGTAAACAGTAGGACCACAAACATACATTGAAACCTTTCCTGGCTCAATGGGATTTAATTCTTCAATTTTTTGTGAATAGCTATTATATAATTTCATATTTCTCCTCCTACTTTTTCTCTTTATCCATTTGTAAAGAAAGATTCATAAATTGCTCTAATAAATTACTGTCAATTCCATCCTCTTTCATTCTTTCTAAATAAACTTTATCTAAATCGTTCACATCTTTTGTTAACTCATCTCGATCTTCGTTTGAAAGTTGTGTTTTAATTGCCATAAAGTACCTTCCTTATACGTACATAAAGCATATACTAAATGGAGCAAATTTTCAATGTGAACCCATACACGAAAAAAAAGACATCCCTAAGGATGTCTATAAAATCTTAGAATTAAGCTAATTCTGAGAAATATTTAATTGTACGAACCATTTGGCTAGTGAATGAGTTTTCATTGTCATACCAAGAAACTACTTGTACTTGAGTGTTTCCATCTGGTAATTCGATAGCCATTGTTTGAGTAGCATCAAATAATGATCCGTAAGTCATACCAACGATATCGCTTGAAACGATTGGATCTTCATTGTATCCATAAGTTTCGTTTGTTGAAGCAGCCATTTTAGCATTGATTTCTTCAACAGTCACTTTACCTTCAACAGCAGCTACTAAGATTGTAGTTGATCCTGTAGGGCATGGTACACGTTGAGCAGAACCGATTAATTTTCCATTTAATTCAGGGATAACTAATCCGATTGCTTTTGCAGCACCTGTTGAGTTAGGTACGATATTTTCTGCAGCTGCACGGCTACGACGTTTGTCACCTTTACGTTGAGGACCATCTAAAGTCATTTGGTCACCAGTGTAAGAGTGGATTGTACTCATGATACCACCTTGGATAGGTGCTAATTCATTTAAAGCTTTAGCCATTGGAGCTAAACAGTTTGTTGTACAAGAAGCAGCAGAGATGATCTTGTCTTCTGTAGTTAATGTTTCATGGTTTACATTGTAAACGATTGTTTTTAAATCGTTTCCAGCTGGAGCTGAGATAACGACTTTTTTAGCACCTGCATCAATATGAGCTTGTGCTTTTGCTTTAGAAGTATAGAATCCTGTACATTCTAAAACAACATCAACGTCTAATTCACCCCAAGGTAATTTAGATGCGTCAGCTTCTTTATAAATTGTGATTTCTTTTCCATCAACAGTGATTGAACCTTCACCAGCTGAAACTTTGCTAGCTAATGCATAAGTTCCTTGAGTAGTATCATACTTTAATAAGTATGCTAACATATCAGGACTTGTTAAGTCATTGATAGCTACTACTTCGTAACCTTCAGCACCAAACATTTGACGGAATGCCAAACGTCCAATACGTCCAAAACCATTGATTGCAACTTTTACTGTCATCAGTAATTCCTCCTTTAATCAATCAACAATATTATAGAAACAATGCCTGCGTTTGTCAACGAGTTCACAACAGAATGATTTCACTAGTTTTGTTATTTTAAAGGCAGATTTCACTAATTCGTGATAGAATACAGAAAAGGAGAAAATTCATGAATCAAAATAATATTCTAGACCTACTTGAAAAAGATGCTCGTTTAAATGCACAAGACTTAGCAGATATTTTAAACGCATCAAAAGAAGAGGTCCAAAACGAGATCAATGCGCTTGAAAAAGATAAAATCATTTGCGGTTATCATACCGTAATCAACTATAATCGCGCACAACGAAATGAAAAAGTCATGGCTTATATTGAAGTGTCTTGTTCCCCTACTCGTAATAGTGGATATGACAAAACTGCTATGATGATTGCCAACTATCCAGAAGTAACAACGATGTATTTATTAAGTGGAGATTGCGACTTTCTTTGTTTAGTAGAGGGAAAAACAATGTTTGAGGTTGCCCGCTTTGTATCTGATAAAATTGCCTGTGTTGAAAATGTTATTTCAACCAAAACACTTTTTGTTTTAAAACAATATAAAGCATCTGGTGTATTAATGGAATCTTTAAAAGAAGATGATAATGATAGATTGGTCGTGACTCCATAATGAAAGAAATATCACAAACCGTACAAAATTTAAAACCAAGTGGGATCCGTCGCTTTTTTGATTTAGCAAGTACAATGGAAGGTGTTATTTCTTTAGGCGTAGGTGAACCTGATTTTTCTACACCTTGGCATATCTGTGAAGAAGCTATTCAATCGATGATGGATGGAAAAACACATTATACTGCGAATAAAGGTCTTCTTGAATTACGCCAAGAAATTTCTAAATTTCATCATGAACATTATCAACAAGATTACAATCCAGAAACAGAAATTCTTGTTACCGTTGGTGGAAGTGAAGGTATTGATATTGCGATGCGTGCATTAATTAATCCAGGAGATGAAATCATTGTCATGGATCCAAATTATGTAGCCTATGAACCTGCAATTCAACTCGCAGGTGGAATATGTGTACCAATTGTATTAACCAGAGAAAACGATTTTAAACTAAAAGCTGAAGACTTAAAAAAAGCGATCAGCAATAAAACCAAAGCAATGATCGTAAACTTTCCAAGTAACCCAACTGGTGGTGTTATGACAAAAGAAGATTATGAAGAAATCGTACCGATTATAAAAGAAAGTGATATTTATGTCATTAGTGATGAAATCTATGCTGAGCTTAGCTTCGATCAAAAATTTGCAAGCTTAGCACAATTTGATGAAATTAGGGATCAAATTATTGTCATCAATGGTTTTTCCAAAGCTTTCGCAATGACTGGATGGCGTTTAGCTTATACCCTATCAAATCCTGTTGTAACCAGCGCAATGACAAAAATCCACCAATATGTCATTATGTCTGCACCAACTGCTGCACAGCATGCTGCAATCAAAGCATTAAAAGATGGTTATGATGATGTATTAATGATGAAGGAAGAGTATTTAAATCGTCGAAACCTTCTTGTCAATAACTTAAATCGAATGGGCTTAACAACTCCAATGCCACACGGAACTTTTTATGTTTTTGCTGATATAAGACCTTATGGCTTAACAAGTGAACAATTCTGTAACAAATTACTCGAAGAAGAAAAAGTAGCTTGTGTTCCAGGAGATGCTTTCGGTCCACATGGAGAGGGATTCATTCGTATTTCCTATGCATATAGTCTAAATCATATTAAAGAAGCATGTGTACGAATTGAACACTTTCTTCAACAATTTAAATAGACGATGAGCTAATCATTTGATTAGCTCATTTTTTAAACTATAAGCACTTCATTCCCTCTTGAAATAAAACCGTATCGTAAACAAGTTCTTTCATTGAAGAATAGGATTTTTTTCGATTTTGAAGAATCTCTTTATAAAATACATCCTTAGGATTCAAGCAATAATTGATTAAATCATCAATATTGACTTGAATTACACCAATCATGTGTTCTTCGTGATATGGAAAAACAATATCTCCCGCAAAACGAAACAATGAATTTGCCATTCGTTTTGCATCTCCTTTATAATCCGGAACAAAGAAATAATTATAAATGGGAATATCCATTCCATTTTGTTTATACAATTCCTTCACTAGTTCCTGATAAAAAAATTGTTTATAAATGTCCATTTTCCCTGGAATCAAATATGAATCTTCTTCATTAAAAGAGATATATTTTGCATCCATCACACAAACGCGTTTCTGTTCATTATAATTAACTTCAGATAGTAAATCTGGAATGTTTCTAGATATAATATTTTGTCGATTAAAATAAGTATCTAAATTCACTTTTGTCTGTTTACCAGTATTCTTATCTTTTTTATTTGTTCCTTTAGCGTTCCATCGATATACATTTAAATTTAATGTATTCATATCAATAAACATTTCAGGCTTAAGAATCCATTTGCTTTTTAACAACACTTCTCTATTTCTGCCCATATGAATTTGATTATCAAAAAACTTACTCAATAACCATTCAAAAACAAAATCAAATTTCATCGCAAAAAGAAGCTGAAATTTCACAGATTTCTCATGAGCATCTTCAAGCAATAAATCAAATGATTTAAAATCACAAAAGTTACAAAAAGGATACTGATCTTCACCTGATACATTCAAATTTTTTATATCTTGAAAATAACTTAAAGCAAATTGCATGTATTTCTTACAAATATTAAGCTTAAAATCATCGGAAAAATTCTTTTGTATTGAAATAGATTTCGGTAAAGATAAATAGATGGTCTGATCAAAAAGAAATAGTCCGACAAATGCAAAATAAGACTTCCCATCTTTTCCTTGTCGTAAAAAAGATGTTTTTTCCCATCGCATCCAATCTTGATTCAATGCATTAAAAGCATGTTTTCCAAGTTCAGCTCTTAATCTTTTATCTTTAATAATCTGCCCATCTTTTATAAATTTGATCAACATATAACAAACCCCTTAAACAAATCATAGAAAAAAGATCTCTAATAAATAGAGATCTAATTTTTTATTCTCCAGTCAATTCAGCCATTGCTTTTTGGAACATCACTGTTTTGTTATGAGCATCTGCTTGATCCGTTCCTTTAATACAATAATAGAATTTACATTTTGGCTCTGTACCACTTGGACGAACAGCAATCCAACTACCATCTTCTAAATAATATTTAAGAACATTTGATTTCACAAAGCCAGTTAATTCACTTACCTTACCATCTTCTTCAATCGTACACTCTTGATAATCTTCACTGCGAACAACCTTAACACCAGCAATATCTTTTGGCGCATTTGCTCTTAAATCAGCCAAGATTTCTTTAATACGATTTGCACCAGCTTCACCAGATAAAGTTAATGCAACTTGACTTTCTTCATAGGTACCATGACGTTCATATAAAGAATTTAAAACATCCACTAAATCTTTACCTTGTTCTTTATAAAATGCACAAGCTTCAGCTAAAATTAATAAAGCTTGAGGCGCATCTTTATCACGAACAAACGGTTTTACAAGCGAACCATAAGATTCTTCATAACCAAAAACATAATTCTTTTCATGCGTAATTTCATATTTAGCGACTTTTTCACCAATGAATTTAAAACCAGTTAATGTTTTTTCTGTTGCAACACCATAATCAGCAGCGACTTTTTCACCTAAATCAGAAGTTACTACCGTATTAAACATTACAGGATTTTCAGGCATAAGTCCTTTTTCTTGAAGTTGTGAACAAATATATTCAATTTCAACAGCACCGGATTGATTTCCTGTTAACACAACATATTCCCCATTATGTTTGACACCTACACCCATACGGTCAGCATCTGGATCACATACTAAAATTAAGTCTGCATCATGTTCTTTCGCATATTTTAAAGATAATTCATAAGCACCCGGTTGTTCTGGATTTGGTGTTGGAGTATTTGAAAAATCAGGATCAGGTGAACATTGTTCTTCAACTGGAATACAATTATAACCCGTTAATTTAAATACATCTTTAACTGGTACATTTGCTGTACCATGTTCAGGCGAGAAGACAATCTTAATATCTTTTTTAACATCCGGATTTAATTGAATGCTTAAAACATCCTTGTAATAAGCTTGATCCACATCATCCTTCATAACTGTAATCAATTTCTTTTGTTCTTCGGAACACTTTGCATCAATTGACAATTCGTCTTCTATGGCATTAACTTCCGCAATTACAGCATCTGCTAAAACCGGAATTAATTGACATCCTTTATCATCATATAATTTATATCCATTGTATTCTTTTGGATTATGACTCGCTGTAATCATAATTCCACCAAAACATTTATTGTAACGAACCGCATATGATAACATTGGTGTTGGTCTTAAAGAATCATAGACATAAGAAGCAATATTATTTTTTGCCAAAAGGTCTGCACAATCAAATGCTAATTCACGAGACATATGACGATTATCATATCCAATCGCAATTCCAGCCTTACATGCATCTTCACCATTTTTAATAATATAATTTGCAAAACCTTGCGTTGCTTTACGAATTGTATGAATATTAATACGGTTTGTTCCAGGACCTAATAAACCACGCATACCAGCAGTACCAAATTCAATTGTCGTATAAAAAGCATCATTTTTTTCTTGCTCAGACATATTTACCAATACATCCTTATAACGAGCATCTAAATTGGGATGATTAACCCATTTTTCATATCTTTGTTCAACTAAAGACATAATCAAAAAATCCTCCTAAATATATTTAAATTATATCATTTTACACAGGAAATGAAAACGATTTCATATAAGAAATAAATCCACTTTTATAATAAAAAAGCCACGTTAGTGGCTTCTTTAATCATATTAGTCGATGATTTTTTGTGCGCGTAATACTTCTTCGATTGAAGCAATTGCAGCATCTTCATCTTCACCATTACAACTAATTGTAATTTCAGATTGTGTAGGAATTCCTAAAGACATAACTCCCATGATTGATTTCATGTTTACTTCACGTCCTTTAAAAGCTACATTGATTTCACTTTTAAATTTAGATGCAGCGTTAACAGCTACAGTTGCAGGACGAGCATGAAGTCCTACTGGATCAACTACAGTAACAGTAATTTGTTTCATTATAATTTTTCCTCCTAAGTTACTACCTAAAAATATTTTAGTTCATTTTACTTAATAAAACAATAGTAAATTACCTTTTATATCTGAATTAAATGAAATTGTAAGCGATATAAGTTTAGATAAAATTCAACAATTAATTATGACTATTGATTCATTAACTCATTATAAAGCAAGGAATAAGTGTTTGCACTATTATCCCATGAAACATCAGAATTCATTGCATTAGTTTGTAATAAATCCCAATCTTCTTTACGATTAGCATATACATCACATGCATAATATAAAATATTAATCAAATCATTTGAATCATATTTTTCGAAACTAAAACCATTTCCAGTTTTATCATATTCATTATATGCATCAACCGTATCCTTTAGACCACCTGTCTCACGAACCAAAGGTAATGTACCATAACGTAAAGATATCATTTGTGAAATACCACAAGGTTCAAATAAACTAGGCATTAAGAATAAATCACTCGCAGCATAAATACGATGTGCTAAATCCTCATTATATCCGTAATAGAATGCAATCTTTCCTTTGTTTCCATTTTCTAGTTCTCGGAATTTATTTTCAATAGGTGCTTCACCACTTCCTAAAATAACCAATTGAATTGGTGCAGCACATAAAGCATCTAATTGTTCCATTAAGAGATAGAAGCCTTTTTGCCATGTTAAACGACTTACACAGCCAACTAACATCACATCTTCATTTTCTTCAAGACCCATTTCTTTTTGAAGAGCTAATTTATTCTTTTTCTTTTGAACCTTTACATTAATCTTATCAAAATGATATGGAATACAAGGATCCGTGGCTGGATTCCATGATTCTGTATCAATACCGTTTACAATACCCCATAAGTCGTACTTACGCATATTAAGAACAGCTTCAAGATGTTCACCAAATTGTGGTGTTAAAATTTCTTGAGAATATGTCGGAGATACAGTTGTCACTTTATCTGCATATAAAATTCCCGACTTCATAAAAGAAATACCACCATCAAATTTTACATTCCCATTATCCATTAAATAGTAAGGAAGTCCTAAACAAGAATCTAACATTTCAGGTCCAAAATTTCCTTGGAACAATAAGTTATGAATTGTATAAACAAAACGAATTGCATTATATCGAGGATCTGAATCATGTGTTTCCTTAACCATACATGGAATCATTCCAGTTTGCCAATCATGACAATGAACAATATTTGGCCAATAATTCAATTGGTTCAACATTTCAATCACAGCTTTTTGGAAATATGCAAAACGTTCCCCATCATCGTCATATCCATACAATGTATCTCTTTCAAAATACCCTTGGTGTTGAACAAAGAAATATGCAACATCATCAACAGTAGCCGAAAAGATTCTTACAGGTACCTCATGATAGTTAATTGATACAGAATATTCACAACAGAAATAAAGTTCATCTTGATATTTATCCCATATCTTTTTATATAAAGGAATGACAATTTTTACTTCATGTCCTTTTTGTTTTAATGCTTGAGGTAAAGAACCCACAACATCTGCTAAACCACCTGTTTTTATAAATGGAAGAGCTTCAGAAGCAACCATTAAGATTGAAGCCATTAAACCTTCTCCCTTCTTGCGATATACAAAGGTTTTTCTTCGTAACCCGCCAATACTTTTTTCTTTGTAATACTCGCAAATTTATCAATAACCATATGTGATAAATTAGCATTTGGTGCAATAACTGCTTCTGGTGCAATAACACAATGATCAATAACAGCACCATTACCAATCTTAACTCCACGTCCAATGACTGAATTTGTAACCGTACCAGAAATTTCACAACTATTTGAAATCATAGAATTTTGTGCACTTCCACCATTTAAATAAATAGTTGGAGATGAATCATATGTACGTGTATAAATTGGCCATTTTGGATCCGCAAATTCTTTAACATTTTCACGATCTAAAACATCTAAATTCGTTTGATAGAAACTTGTTAAATCATAAATGTAATAGAATTTTCCGCGATAATTTACACCACGAATATCATATTTTTCACAATAATCATTTAAAATATCTTTAAACCAATACATAGAAGAAACCGATACAGCTTCTTTAACTGCATTAATATAAAGCTCTTTTGACATAATATAGGTTTGTAAAGATAAACTACGATTTTTATATTTACCTAAGTTACGTTCAATGCATTCAACACCTTTTTGTTTATTCAAAGAAAGTGTATCACAACCAATATAATTTGATTTTGCATCATCAATATTTTGATATAAAACCGAAATATCTGCTTCACTTTCAATATGCGCCTTTAATAGCTCATCGAAATTTGCTTTAAAAACAATATTAACCGGTGCAATAATCACATAATCTGCATTACTTTTTTCAACCGAATGTAAATTATCAAAATAAGATTCAACATCTGGTGTAAATTGTCCACGTCCATTTTCTTTCCATAAAGGAACAATCTCTAGATTACCATGTTTTGAATTAATATTATATTGACGTCCTCGACCAATATGTTCAAAAACCGGTTTTGGATTACCATTCACAAACAAATGAATATCATCCATTCCTGAATTTGTCATATTAGAAATTGGAAAGTCAACCAAACGATAACGACCCATAAAGTGAAAAGCTGCTAAAGGACGATATTCTTGCATCCCTTCTACGAATACACTTGAATCATTATATGAAATTATACCTAATGCATTTGCCATAATTAATCACCTTTCTTTACTCGCTTTGCAACCAAAGTGATTTCTTTGCTAGAAGGTGAACCAACGACTGTCTCACTATCAATTTTAACATCTTCTGCTACAAGAGCACGATATACTTTAGCACCCTTTCCAACACGAACACCTGGCATTAATACAGATTCATAAACTTCTGCATCTTCTGAAATTTCAACTCCGTTAAATAAAACAGAATCTTTTACACTACCTTCGATAATTGCTCCTTGGTTAATATAAGAATGACTCACTTGTCCCTTTTCACCAATATATTGAGGTAACGAAGGAATATCTTCTGTATAGATTTTCCAATTTGGATCATCTAAATTTAATTCATTGTTTTTGTTCAACAAGTCCATATTAGCTTCCCACAATGAATCAATTGTTCCGACATCTTTCCAATATCCTTCAAATTTCCATGCCATTAAGTTTTTACCCTGATTTAAATAAGATGGAATAATATCCTTACCAAAATCATGGCTAGTATTTTCTTTTTTCGCATCATCCAACAATTCTTTTCTTAATACCTTCCAATTGAAGATATAAATACCCATACTTGCAAGATTGCTCTTTGGATGTTCAGGTTTTTCTTCGAATTCAACAATTTTACTATTTTCATCCGTATTCATAATTCCAAATCGGCTAGCTTCCTTCATTGGAACTGGTAATACGGCAATCGTTGCATCCGCATCATGTTCTTTATGATATTTCAACATTTCAGAATAATCCATTTTGTAAATATGATCACCTGAAAGAACCAAAACATACTCTGGATTAAACTTATCAATAAAGTCAATGTTTTGCGTAATGGCATCCGCTGTTCCTTGATAGACATCAAACTTTGTTCCATCTTTTTCACGTGGTGGCAATACGTATACACCGCTTCCTCGTGTATCAAGACCCCATCTTTGACCTTGACCAGCATAAGCATTCAACTCTACTGATTCATATTGTGTCAATACACCAACAACATTAATGTCAGCATTCGCACAATTGCTCAATGGAAAATCGATGATTCGATATTTTCCACCGAAATAAACGGCCGGTTTTGCATTCTTTTTCGTTAGATCTAACAAACGCGTTCCACGACCACCCGCTAAAATCATAGCGAGCATATTATTTTGTTCCATACTCATCCTCCTAAAACCTAGTATTTGATGACTTAATTGTAACACATTGTTCTAAAAAAGTATTAAAAAATCATAAATTTGTAAGTGTTTTCATTTACACTCCTTTATTTAAAGACTTTTTTACAATTGTTTAATCAATTATTTACGTATTTCTTCCTTTTATTCACTTCTTAAGGCTTCCACTGGATCTTTCTTTGAAGCAATGCGCGCTGGAATCAAACCAGCAACCACCGTTAAAACTAAATCAATCAAAATCAATCCAATCGCACCAATCCAAGGAAGTTTCGCAATATTTGATACACCTGTCATTCCTTCAACAATTTGACTAATCGGAATATTCAATAACAAAGTAATCAAAATGCCTAAACAACCACTGATTAATCCAATAAGAAAGGTTTCGGCATTGAAAACACGAGATATATCCCTTTTACTTGCACCAATCGAGCGTAAAATTCCAATTTCCTTGGTTCTTTCTAAAACAGAAATATAAGTAATAATACCAATCATAATACTTGAAACAATTAACGATACTGACACAAAAGCAATTAGAACATAACTGATAATATTCACAATTTTTGTAACGGAACTTAGCATCGTTGCAATCAAATCATTATATGTAATTACATTGCTTTTCTTATTTGCTTTTTCTTGCTTTTTATTATAATTCGTAATCAAATCGCCGAGTTTCTCTTTGCCATCAAAACTTGATGCATAAAGTGATATTTTACTTGGGTTATCATAATCGATTACCCCCAACTTATTTAAATTTGATTCGTAACTTGCATTAATATTCTCATTATATGTATTCATATAATTCATCAATTCTTCTTGAGACATCGTTGATAATTGCATTTTTTCTTCATCGCTTAAATCATCCATCGATATTTTATCACCGGAAGAAAAATTCGTGCCTGTAAAGATATTTATATCTGGATTTGCTTCTTGTTCAATTACGATTTGCGCATTCTGGGTTTGTTCACTTACGTATTTTTCCATGTCCTTGGTATAAAAGATTCCGCCCATAGTTGTCTTTGAAACGGTTGAATCCGAAGGTTTAATAATTCCTACCACATGAACTTCACAACTCTTACTTAGAACGTCGTTAACATACGATTCATTCTCACTTTGATCAATCCATAATCCATTAACCTTTTGATATAAATCACTATTTAAAACCAATTTAAAACGTAGATTTAACAATTCGTCTGTGCTATAAGATTTTAAATTTGTCTTAGAAATTTTATCCGTATTTCCATTTAAGATTTCATTATAATTTTTCACTAAATCATCTTGATTCAATAAACCCAAGGAATATAAAGCATAATCCGTAATTTCATTGTTTTCATCAACTTCTAAAACGACCTCATTGTATTTTTCTGGCCATTTTCCCTCAAGTAATTGATATTCATCATTTCTTAGTTTTTTCGATTCTGGTAAAGACAACCAAACTTCATCATTGGTCATACTTGAAGAATCCATAAATTGGGATTGAATATTCACCATATCGCTCATTCCTAATTTTTCCAATAAGCCATTTGGAGAAACTTGAACCAATCCTGAATCGCTTTGTTCATTATAGACTTGAAGATTTAAATTATAATCATATTCTATGGCCTTAGCCACTTTTCGAATCTTCTTACCATTCTTACTTTCAATATAGGCTTTAAAAGCAGATAAATTATTTTTCTTTGATGTCGAAATCGATTCTAAAACATCTTCAATATAAGGACGAGAGTGAATTTTTCCATCCGAATGCTTTTTACTCTTCTTACCCATTCCCATCATCGTAGACATCAAACTTGACATATCACTCGAACTGGATTGAATTTCAATTGGATAACTTGCCATCGTATCATTTTCCATTGTATCAATATAAGATTGCATCCCATTAGATAAAGAAAGAATTAAAGCAATCCCTATAATACCTATACTCCCTGCAAATGAAGTTAAAAAGGTTCTCGCCTTTTTGGTCATCAAATTATTTAAACTTAAAGAACAAGCCATCTTAAAAGACATACTCGGCTTTTTTAATTCAATTCCTTGCTCTTCAATCTTTTGTATTTCATAAGGGTTGGTATCACTTTCGATTCGGCCATCTTTTAAACAAATGATTCGATTCGAATAGGCTTGAGCTAAATCGGGATTATGCGTTACCATAATCACTAACTTTTCCTGTGAAATTTCTTTTAATATATCCATAATTTGAATACTTGTTTCACTATCTAAAGCACCCGTTGGTTCATCCGCTAAAATAATATCCGGATTATTAACCAAAGCACGAGCAATCGCAACTCTTTGCATCTGTCCACCCGACATTTGTGTAGGTTTTTTATAAATTTGATCTTCAAGGCCAACCTTTTTCAAAGCTTCAATTGCTCGACTTTTTCTTTCCTCTTTATCAACCCCAGTTAAAGTAAGAGCAAGTTCAACATTCGATAAAACACTTTGATGCATAATCAAGTTATACGATTGAAAAACAAAACCAACTTGATGATTTCGATACGTGTCCCAATCCTTGTCTGAATAATCTTTCGTACTTTTTCCATTGATCAAAAGATTGCCAGACGTATAATGATCCAAACCTCCAATAATATTTAAAAACGTTGTTTTTCCACAGCCACTTTGTCCTAAAATAGAAACAAATTCATTTTCACGAAAAGACAAGGAAACATCTTTCAATGCATGAACAACTTCATTTCCTGAATGATAATCTTTTGTGATATTTTTACATTGAAGCATAAACTAAACCTCCAAATTCAACTTCACTATTTTCGTATGGTTTCTTGATAAGCATAAATGGATTGATTTTTATTAAATAAATAAGAAATCGAACACACAATAAAGAAAAGATATAAATATTGTGAACCAAACATTTCTAAACCAACTGCAATTGGTGCTAAAAAGGTATTGGTTCCGGCACCAAATACAGCCACAAAACCAAGAGCTGCTCCTAATGGAAGTGGTAAACCGAAAAGGCTCGCTAAAACGCAGCCTAAACTTGCCCCTATCGAAAATAAAGGCATGACTTCACCCCCTTGAAAACCCGCTGATAAACAAACTGCGGTAAAGAGCATTTTTAAAAGCCAATCATAAAGATAAATAGTCTGTCCATTCATTGCATATTCAATCAAATTAGAACCTAAACCACTATAACGTCCACCAAATAAAAAAAGACCAAGGGCAATTCCAACACCCATTAAGAAGATTCGATGATAAGGTGTTTTAAAACAAACACGGGATAAAAAGCGACTTTCTGCCAAAATCAAAGTAAATAATTGACCCACCAAACCAAAAACAATTCCCATACAAGCTATCTTTAATACGAAAGGAATGGATAAATTCCAACTTGTTACAAATTGAAACTTTTCATGAACAACGCCAAAGTATTCACTCACTAAATAAGAAGTAAAAGCCGCAACAAAAGCCGGACATAAACTCATATAATTTAAGGCTCCAGCAACCAATACTTCGAGTGCAAAAAAAACTGCTGTGATTGGTGTTCCAAATAAACCCGAAAATCCCGCTGCTATACCTGTTACAATATAAATTTTATCAGAGTTTTCGAATTTTAAATATCGACCAAAGAAATGGGAGACATCAGCGCCAATTTGAACTGCTACGCCTTCTCTTCCGACTGAACAGCCAGCTAAATGACTTAACCAAGTTGCTACAATCATAAAAGGAACCATACGCACAGGAATACGATCTTCCTTTCCTTGTTCCACTTTAAAGACCAAACCAATCCCTTCACTGCTATTTTTACCCCATTTAATAAAAACAAAGGCAATGAATAATCCTACAAATGGAATTAGCAGCAATAAAGGTAGTTCCTTTCCCTTTCGAAAAGCAAAAATTAAATCTAAACCGCGACAATAGATTGCTTCTACAAAACCAACAAAGCCGCCAATCACTAAGCCCATTAAACAAAAAAAAGCAATGCGTTTAATAATATCAAAATTATATTTTATTGAGTACATAACCCGCTCCCTATTCTGTTTGTATGATAACACATTCATTTTAAAAAAATTCAATTTGTTAAAAAAGGGAATAAAAGTATACTTAAGATATGGTAAAAATTAAAATACATACAATCGATGCTTATCAATTTATTTTTGAATTACTTGAACCAGCTACAAAAGAAGAATTGATTCAATTTTTTCATCTATCAAAAAAGGCACAAAAAAAATATCATTTTCCAAATCAAAAAACCTATCAAAAGAAGGAAAGAATTGCCCTTTCTTTTCCCATTGAAGCTTTTGAAAGTAAGAAAATGAACGAAATTGAATTAATTTATGAAGACGAAATGATCTTAATTGTTAATAAGCCACCCTTTCTACTCGTTCATTGTGACGGACAAGAAGAAGATACGCTTCAAGATCGCGTCAATGCGTATTTAAAACAATCTTATTGGCCACATAAAGCGCAAGCTTTGCATCGCATTGATTATGAAACGTCTGGCCTTGTTCTGTTTTGTAAAAACCCTTTTTTTCAAGCTTGCTTTGATGCCATGATTGCATGCCATCAAATCAAAAAACAATATCTATGTGTAGTTGAAGGAAGATTTCCTGATCATAAAAAAATCATCAATCAAAAAATCAGTCGAAATCGCCACAATGCAAAAGCTATGATCATTCATCCCAAAGGAAAAGATGCATATACGGAAATTACATGCTTAAAAAAAGCCAAGAATCGAAGCCTATTAAAAGCTGAAATTAAAACGGGGCGTAAACATCAAATTCGACTCCATTGTTCAAGCATTGCTTACCCAATCGTTAATGATGCCCTTTATGGTCATATTTCGGATTCAAGAGGTCTTTTATTACAAGCACAATGCTTAGAATTTATACATCCTATAAATCAAACAAAACTAAAGATTCAATTAGAAATGGATCGTCGTTTCACAAAAGAATTTGATAATAAATACGATAACCAAAACACATAGCAAAAAAGACACCAATGACTAAACAAGAAACAAAAGGAATTTCATCTTTTTTAAAGAAAAAATGTGATATAGCTATCCAAATAAAGGCAATAAATAAAGCAAAAAACATTGCTACAATCATTCTTTCATAACCTAAAATTGCACCAAAATAGGCTAGAAATAAAACATCCGCAAAGCCAATCCAATTTTCTTTCAATTTATAAAGAAAGGCAGCAGGTATCGAAAATAACAAAGCCCCTACGATTGATGCAAAAATATCGTATGGTTTCCATACCAAAAAGCCAAAAAGAATGGAGCTATAAAACCAATATTTCGAATAATACATCGATCGTATATCTTGTATAAAAATAAGGATTAAATAAATAAAAAAAATTGTTTTCATACATAGAGTATAAAAACAAATTGTTACAATTCTCTTACAAACCTTTAATTTCAAAGATTTTTTTATCTAAATCCATATCTAAATCGGATAAATCCAATTTATAAGCAATTAAGCGATAATTTTTTTGACTTCCTTGATACCCATATTTATGATCACCTACAAGAGGATGTCCAATAAAACTCATTAAAGCCCGAATTTGATGAAAACGACCTGTATGCAATTCAATTTCAAGCAAACTAGTCCCATTTCGAATTCCAAGCGTTTTCACATCCATAGAAGCGTTCTTAAAACCTTCTTTTTTACTTTTTGAAACATTTGCTTTGGTTCCTTTTTTTTGAATATATAAATTTAAAGATTGATTTTCCTTTAAAATGCCCATACATTGCGCTTGATAGTATTTATGGATTTTACGGTCATGAATTGCTTGATTAATGATTCGTAATGCATCCGCATTTTTAGCCCCAAGTACTAAACCTTCTGTATTCCGATCCAATCGATGACAAAGTGCTGGTGAAAAGCTATTTTCCGATAAGTCATATTCCCCTTGATCATATAAATATCGTTGCATACGTTCTAAAAGACAATCTTGTCCTTTTTGATCCGATTGACTTAATAAACCAACAGGCTTATGCATCAACAGAATATTTTCATCTTCATAAACAATCTGTATTGGCTTTTTTTCAATTGCGACGGTTCGTTTTTTCTGTTCAAGTAAATCGGGTGGTAAAAATAAAAGTACAGAATCATTTTCCTCTAAAACTTGATTATGCGAACAACGCTTCCGATTCACTTTGATTTTTTTCTTTCGAATTGATTTATACATCATGGATCGTGTTAGGTTTGGAAATGTTTTTTCTAAAAATTTATCTAAACGTTGATTTGCATCATTTTTACGAATTATTAACTCTACCATTAAAATCACCTCTTACAGTATATTCATAAATAAAAATAAATACAATTTGTGAAAATTATCACTTTTAAAAGAGAGCTATCTTTGTTATAGTGTTATAGGAGAAAAAAATTTGAGGTGAACAATATGAGAGGAGTTTATAATTCTGTAACAGATATGCGTCGAAAGATCTTTGCTGCCATTGCCGATATGGCTTACAGAGATGACGTAAATTATGAACAGAGAATGGAACAAATCCCCTATGAAATCCTTCCAGGAAATAACGAAAATGTTTTTCTTGAACGTGCAATTTGTGGAGAACGATTGCGTTTAGGAATGGGGTTACCACTTCGTGATGTAAGTGAAGCTGGTACAATCAGTGATGGAGTTGAAAAAACAATACAAGCCAAAAAATACTATGATGCACCATTAATCAACATCATTAAATTTGCTTGTAATGCTTGTCCTGAAAAAAAGGTCGTAGTTACAGACAATTGTCAGGGTTGTTTTTCCCACCAATGTACGGAAGTTTGTCCTAAAAAATGTATAAAAATTGTCAATGGGCGATCTTTCATCAATCAAGATGAATGTATAAAGTGTGGTCGTTGTGCAGAAGCTTGTCCATATCATGCCATTATTAAAATGGAAAGACCTTGTGCAACAAGCTGTGGTATGAATGCAATTAGTTCAGATGAACAAGGACGCGCACAAATCAATTATGATAAATGTGTGAGCTGTGGTCAATGCTTAGTCAATTGCCCTTTCGGAGCTATTGTTGATAAAGGACAAATATTCCAAACAATTTATTCGATGAAAAAAGGATATGATGTCATTGCTTGTGTTGCACCTGCCTTTGTTGGACAATTTGGACCAAAGGTAACGCCAGATAAAGTGAAAGGTGCATTAAAAAGCTTAGGTTTTGCGGATGTCGTTGAAGTGGCAATTGGTGCTGATATGTGTACCATTGATGAAGCGGAAGACTTTTTAAAGAAAGTGCCAAATGAGCTTGACTTTATGGCAACATCTTGTTGTCCAGCATGGTCTGTTATGGCTAAAAAGGAATTCCCACAATTTGAAAAGAACATTTCAATGGCTTTAACGCCAATGGTTTTAACTGCTCGTTGGGTTAAAAAACAAAATCCAGATGCAAAGGTTGTATTCATTGGTCCTTGTGCTGCAAAAAAACTTGAAGCAAGTCGTCGTTCAATTCGTAGTGACGTTGATTTCGTCCTAACGTTTGAAGAAGTTATGGGTATGTTCCAAGCAAAAGGTATTGAGCTGGAACAAATGACATGCGAAGATGCATTTGATGAAGGAACACGTGCTGGTCGACAATTTGCGATTACTGGTGGTGTCGCAAACTCAGTTAAAGAGCTGATCAATAAAAATCATCCAGAAATTGAAGTGAAAATTCAGGCAGCCGAGGGATTAAAAAATTGTAAAACGATGTTAATGATGGCA
>CAVBLW010000008.1:0-33426 GCA_963596085.1 Bacteroidaceae bacterium
TTTTACCATAATTCTGCATAGAAATTCCGTTGGATACATAAACATAGATTCGATTTAACAATGGATAAGATACTTTTCCTTTTTGCGCTTCGATGTTTAAATAGTAATTGCCATATTTTGGATGTCTAAGATAAGTTAGTACATCATAAATGATTGATCCATTCTCATTGTTTAATTGTAAATAGGATGCATCCTTACCGGGGATATTCTAAAAGATAATTTCGAATGATTTCGTCAAGGCTATCGTTTTGATATGCACAATCTATATTTTTTAATAGAAAGGCTACAACTCGATTATTTGCTAAAACTTTTTTTACTTGTTGATCATATTGGCTTGCTCCAATTGTTTCTTTTATGTTTGTTCTTAAATCTAACATAAGTTTACCTCCTATATTCATATACGTTTTTTACATTTATTTTGAACAATTTTTTTTAAAAAAGTTTTAGTTTCTACTAAGATCATCCAAGAATAGTTAGGCTCCTCCATCCGTTTTTAGATTTCATAAATCTAAAAGCTGAATAGCTTATTGATTGCTCCAATATTTTTTGGGTCAACAAACTGAAAGGAAATAAGGACAAAAAAAGAAGCCAGGCAATTCAATTTTGCCCTAGCTTCTCTTTTCGCTTCATTCATTTCTTAAAGATTCATTTCATCGGATGCCATCTAATTTTAAAGCACTTATTGAGATAAAGTCCAAAGGAAGAACTACAACTTTTTAATATAAATGCTACTTATATTTTTCGATAACGAGTGAAGAATAGGCGCCTCCAAATGACATTGTACTAATACAAACATTTTGAATTTCTTTCTTCACATTCTCTTTTCCATAATATTTTGAAATTTCATCTCTGACTTCAAAATCAGAAGGTAAACCTACAACTTCTTGTTTTTCGATGGAATAGAGTGCATTCAATAAGCCATAACCCGAATTACTTCCGGATGTTATTCCTAACATTGGTGATACAACTGAACACGAAATATTATGATCGAATAATTTGTTATCGAGAGCTTTTTCTAATGCATGTAAATCGGCTTGATCGCAATTTGGAACACCCATGGCAGAATGAATGTATAAATCAATTGGTGGATTTTTGCTTTCTTCCATTCCTCTTTTAATACTTTCATATAATTCTTGTCCATCTGGATTTACATTGGCAATTTGATAATGATCAGAGCTTGAGGCATATCCTTTAATTGAAGCAAGAATATTCGCTTTTCTTTCTAAGGCATGTGATTCGGTTTCAAGCATTACTGCGCTAGCTCCTGCAGATAAAACCATACCATCGGATTGTTTAGACATTGGTGCAAATTTTTCTTTTGATAATAAGCCAACCTTATCATTTCCAATCAATAATGGATCATTGCATTCATCGGCACTAATCACTAGAATGGCATCTGCCATATCTTTCTTTAAAAGTTCATTGGCATAATTAAAAGCAATTAAGAAGGATGCATTCCCACAAGATAAAGTCGAGATTGGACCTTTTAACATATTCGCAATACTAAAATTACCTGGGGCTGCATTAATTACACTATTTGGAAAATCTGAAAGACTGATTGAACCAATTCCTTTTTCAATAATACTTTGATCAATTTTTACAATCGTCGAAAGCGGTCCAGTGCCCGTCGCATAAATAATACCCACTCTTTCTGCATTATTTCTTGTAACCGAAAGCTTACTGTCCATTAAAGCTTGTTTACCAGCACTCATAGCTAATTTAGTAACATCGTCAATTCTCCGAATGACTTTTGGTGGAATGTATTTCTTCCAATTCACTTCTGGCATCTTGCCTACTTGATGGAATTTTGTTCCTTCTAGTGTATATTCACACAAATGATTTTCTCTTTCTGTGAAAGTCCTCCATAACTCTTCAATATGAGCACCACCAACACCACAACATCCTTTACCTGTAATCACAATTTTTTCTTCTTTTGACTTTGGTGGATTGCGTTTCACACTTTCTTTTCCAATAGCTAAACAACAATTGTTTCCTCCAAAAGCAAAGGAATTGGATAAGATGACATCACATTCTTGTCTTTGAGCTTGATTTGGAACTAAATTAATCGGTGATTCTTGATTACCTTGGAAATTG
The DNA here is from genome assembly GCA_963596085.1 of Bacteroidaceae bacterium. GTDB lineage: Bacteria > Bacillota_I > Bacilli_A > Erysipelotrichales > Erysipelotrichaceae > Absicoccus. The sequence continues at coordinate 2,095 of CAVBLW010000008.1, forward strand.
ACTGTAGGTGGAATCAAGCCATTATTTAATGCCATAATAGAAATTACACATTCCTCTGCACCGGCCGCACCTAAACAATGTCCAATTGCTCCTTTAATACTACTTAATGGAATATCACTTATTTTTTCTTGGAAGACGGTTTTAAAGGCTGCTCTTTCCGCTTTATCATTCGCCGTTGTTCCGGTTCCATGCCCATTCACATAAGATACCGCATCTTTATCAATTCCTGCTTGTGCTAAAGCCATGTTCATTGCTCGTGATGGACCTCCACCACCTAAATCAGGTGCGGTTGGATGATAAGCATCTGCACTTAATCCATACCCTAAAATTTCAGCATAAATCGTTGCATTTCGACTTTTTGCATGTTCATAATCTTCTAAAAGAACAAAGGCGCCACCTTCACCTAGATTGATTCCACTACTTGTGCTATACGGTTTGCATGGATCTGGATCGAGAGCTTTTAAAGAATTAAAGCCCGCAAAGGAAAATACACAAAGCGGATCCACTCCACCTACAAGCATAAAATCATGTTTTCCACTTTTAATCTGATCCAAACCATAGCCTACGATATTTCCACTGGCTGCACAGGCTGTCGAAATAATATTTTTTACACCTTTAAAATGATATTTTTTAGCCAATACATCCGCCATTGCATGCAAAGGATAAAGATATAAATAGTTTTGATCTGCTTGATCTAATCCATTTGCTAACCATTGTCGATGAAAGGTTTGACCGCTGAGCATTCCACCAAGTGAAGTTCCAATCGCAACACCTCTTCGATAAGGATCTTCTTTCTCATAATGAATTTTGGCATGATCTAAACATTCTCTAGCTGCCATTATAGCCATTTGTGCACATCGATCATAAGGAAGGTGGTTTTCTTCAAAAAAAGAATCAACTTCATCTAAGTCTTTCACTTCTCCAACGGTTCCCTCATACTCATGATCAATGGAAGCAAAGGCTGTTTTCGATACACCACTTTGGCCCTCGAAAATATGTTTTTCAACTTCTTTCGCATTTTTACCTAAAGCGTTGACAATGCCATATCCTGTAACTACAACTCGTTTCATCTTTGTCTCCTTCGCTTATTCCATTTGTGAATCCCAACTTAATGGTCGAACAAATGGAGAAGATACCGTATTGGCACATACGATTCCATCCGATTCTTTAATTGTTAGAGGAATACCCGATACCGCAACTTTCCGATTTAATAACATATAACCAAGAACCCCTTTTAGAGATGGATCATATTGGGCATAAACGACTTTTCCTACCGTTTCATCTTCTAAGAGAACTTTAGATCCAATTTCAATTTGATTGACATCTTTGGCAACAAAACCAACATTTCCTTTCTCTTGTTTTGTTTCAAATTGCTCCATTAAAACATCACGTCCACAATAAGCTTCTTTATCGTATTGAATAAACCATTGATAGCCCATTTCAAAAATGTTTCCTTCTGCATTGATTTCTGTTGTAATCAAAGGTTGATTCACTTCTAACATACAAACCTTCATTGCTTCAAAACCACACCATGCCAATTGATCTGAATAAGTCTTTAATAAATGTTCCGTAATGGAATGAATATCCTCTTCAAAACCGATCATGGCATATCCATATTCACCCGAACGTCCAATTCTTGAAAGCATAATTTCATGACCTTCATAATCGACTTTTACCATTTCTCTTAAGGCTAAGGTTTCAATTGGAAAATCAAAAACTTCTTTAACGATTTCCCAAGACTTTTCACCTTCAATAAAAAGAAGATGATTTTCTTTTGTTAAATCACTTACCGTTAGTGCATCTGATAATTGATTTGAAAGCCAATTGGTGATTGCTTCCGCATTTTCTGGTGGTACCATAAGCACAATCGAATCATCATCATTGACAATATATGAAATACCTAACACTTCTGCTTCTTCATTTAAAAAGAAACATTCACTAATTTTTCCCGGATTGAGATATTGAAGATCTTTTGTTACAAGAGCATCCATTTCTTCGATCACCGTATCGCCTTCAATTTTTAAAAGGGCATAGCCAATGCCATCAACTAAAGCAATTTTCTTTCGATAAATCTGATATTCTTCTTCTACACTTGTAAATTTAGCAGGAATCAAGGCTCCATTCATTTCTTCATAAACGACATCTTGACCATATAAGTCTTTTAAATTACTATTTTTCATTTTCCTTACTCCTTTTATGTTCTTTCACTTACGGAAATAATGCCATCCACTACATTCTTTCCATCCACATAAGCTTCAATTTTAATTTGTGATAAATTTCCAAATTGAACTTTTTTGTATACACGCAATTCCATTTGATCGCCTGGTCGCACAATTTGTTTGAATTTGACATTTTTGATATCAACTAAATATCCCACTTTTGATGCGATTTCAGAAAAATCAATCTTGGCATTTTCTAAATGGTCCCAATCCGTATCTTCTGGAAAATGACCAGTTGAATACATAATCGCTGTCAATTGCGCTAAGCTTTCAACAATGAGTACGCCTGGTACGATGGGTTCCTGTGGAAAATGACCCGTAAAATACGGTTCATTAATCGTCACGTTTTTAATTCCTACCGCACTCTTTCCAGGCTTTAAATCAATGACGCGATCAATGAGTAAGAAAGGATACTTATGAGGTAATAACTTTGAAATCATCTGTGATTCAATTCTCATGTTGATCTCCTTTCCTTAGTCGACTGGTTCTAAATTTGTATCATCATACTCTTGCGACATAATATAGTCGGCAATTGTATTCACAGAACTAAATACAGCTGAATTTCCATCGGATACCGTTACTGAAAATTCCGAGAAGATTCCAACCGCAAGCTCTAAAGCATCAATTGAATCCAATTCCAATCCTCTTCCGAATAATGGTTGATCATTCGTAATAAATTCCGGTTCAATCTCTAAACACAACTGTTCTACAATAATACGTTTTATTGCAGCACAAACCATTCTTCTTTTTTCGGCATATTCCATAATTTGATCTTTTGATGTAAATTCCATATTCCTTACTTCCTTTCCTTTCAAGCTTTAAGGATTGCTTGTTTTCTTGTATTAAGATATTGTTAGTATACGGCAGATATAATCGTGCGTCAATATCTTTTTATCGTTATACAATAATTAATTATCGTTTACATAATTAAGCCGCCATCTACAACTAAACATTTTCCTGTGATATAAGAAGCTTTGGACGAAGCTAAAAAACTTACAACTTGAGCCACTTCTTCCACTTGTCCAAAACGTCCCATTGGTATATATTCCATATATTTTTCTTTGAGTTGTCGACTATTTTTTTGTGTCATTTTCGTCTCAATAAAACCCGGTGCAACCGCATTGACACGAATTCCTTTTTTGGCATATTCTTTTGCACAAGTCTTTGTAAAAGAAATCATTGCCCCCTTTGAAGCCGAATAATTGGCTTGTCCTTCTTGACCAACGACCCCACTCGTTGAAGCAATATTTACAATCGATCCACCTTCTTTTGAAGCATACATCAAACGAATTGCTCCTTGGGTGCAATTGAAACAACCACCCAAATTGGTTGCCATAACATCGATAAAATTTTGTTCACTCATCATTAAAAGAAAACCATCTTTGGTAATACCTGAATTATTCACTAAAATATCTAATTTTTTATACGTTTTTTTAATATAAAGAAACATTTGATTCACAGCCTTGGCATCACTTACATCACATTGGATGATTTCACCAGTGCCTCCATTTTCTTCAATTATTCTTAAAGTTTCGAGTGCGCCTTCTTTTCCATGACAATAATTCACTAAAACCTTTACGCCATTTTTCGCTAAATCAATGGCAATGGCTTGTCCGATTCCACTTGAAGCCCCTGTAACTAAGGCAATTGCGTCTTTTTTAAACATAAAAAATCTCCTTTTTTAATTGTTCTCTTTGTTTCGGATTTGAAATCATATAAACTTTTTGTTTTGGATCAATACTGCGCATCAAACCAGTTAAAACTTTACCTACGCCAACTTCCGCAAAACAATAATCTTCTTTTTCATTGATAATTTTTTGAATTGAATCATACCAAAGAACAGTATGACAACATTGATTACGAATTTCTTTTTTAATGTCTTCTTGATTTATGGCATAATCACCTTTGCAATTTAAGACAAGTTTTGTTTTTGCCTCTTTCAATTCGATCGTATTGACATAATCCATAAAAGGCTCTTCCATTTCATTCATTAAAGGGGTATGAAAGGCATTGGATACACGAACTGGAACCGTTCGGATTGCCCCCTTTTCTTTACATCGAATCTCTGCCTGACATACAAAATTCGGATTACCTCCAATCACAATTTGGTTTTGCGTATTATAAAGAGCAACCACCAATTGTTTTTGTTCTGGATCAACTTCCTTACAAATCGAATCCACTTGATTAAAATCTAGGCCTAAAATAGAACACAATATCCCTTCTTGTTGACATTTTGCCATCAAATCAGCTCTTTTTTTCACTAAGCCAAAAACTTGTGCCATGCTTAATACACCCGATGCATACAAGGCCGCATATTGTCCTAAACTATGTCCCATCACAAGATCTGGATGAATGCCTTCTTTTTCTAACAAAGTGAAATAAGCCAGATTCATTGCTGTAACGGCTAATTGGGTATTCTCCGTTCTTTTTAATTCTTCCGCATTCGCATTTAAACAGAGATCTTTGACATCTTTTCCGCATACGTTATAAGCAACTTGAAAGACTTCTTCTACCTTTTCAATCTCTTTTCCTAAAGTACGTAACATCCCAGGTTTTTGCGTTCCTTGACCGGGAAACATAAAACAGAGCTTCATAAACTTTCTTCCTTTCCTTTTTGATCAACAAATTCTAAGATGGCACTTAAAACATTTAGGTCCCAATCTTGTACTGTTTGCATATTTTGATCAACTAATACAACTTTTACTTTTGCTTCTAATAATTGTTCTTTTTGACAATAAGCAATCTGTTTAAATTCGAATAAGGGCTTATGATGAACAATTAAATTCGTTTTCACAAGAATATTTTCATTCATTCTCTTTTCAATTGCTTCGCTTATTTCACTTTGTATACGAATAACGACAAAGTTGCCTAAATCGATTCGTTCTTCCTTTTTCTTCTTTTGATAAAAAGTATAAAATTGCTCCATGATATCAAAACGAGCCATTTCAAAAAATTCAAATAACTTTGAAAAGTGGATCCGATTCCCATCCATACAATCGGAAAAACGGTAAGAAATTTCATTAGTAAAATATTTTTTATTTTGTCTATGCTTTTTTAAATATGCTTGTAGATCAGAATTCATTGGATATGAGTTCATTTTTTGAAACCTCCTTTACCGTAATATTTTCTAATTTTCTTTTTGAACAAATACTTAAATAATAAGCATCTAAAACGGGAAGATCTTCAAAAAAATAAGAAGTATTCGCATAAATCAATTCTTGGCTTAAAACATCTTTTTTAATTGCATCTTTATTTTTCCAACCACAGCCTAAACATTTAAGAAAAGCTTCTTTTCTTGTCCAAACATAACTAGGGTTTTGAAAGGATTGACCTAAAAATAATTGTGCAGCCTGATTCGAAATCTTATTTTTTTCTTGAAGATCAATACCTACTTCCTTTTCATCCATAACAAGTGCAACATAGGATTGACTATGTGAAAGATTAAAAAATAAACTTTCATCCAAATATGGCTTTCCATATGCATTGATTTTTACATCTTTGATTTTTTTTCCATGTTTTTTTAATCCATAATTTAAAAGAAGGCATGCTGCATACAATTGTTGCGCTTTCTCCTTTTTTATTGCATTTTGGATTCGTTCTTGTCTTTCTTTGGGAAATTGATAAAGTTTTTTGGAATCAATCTCAAATTCACTTGTCTTTAGTAGGTATAATTCCGTCATATTCTACTCCTTAAAAAATGCCAATAATTTTTGATCTTTAGAAACTGAATTTCCTATAGCTACCAATACATCACTGACTTGGCCATCCATTGGTGATTGAATTTCATTTTCCATTTTCATTGATTCTAAAATCATTAAAGTTTGTCCTTTTGAAACCCTATCTCCTTTTTTTATCGATAAGGCAACGATTGTTCCAGGTAAGGGTGATTCTACATAGGCAATATTTTGATCTTCTTCACTAAAGTCAAAATCTGGAACGTCCAATTCCGTTAAATCTTCTTCTTGTGGATCTAAATTTTTAACAATATCGATGGTTGCTTTGCTTTGATCGACATCCACTATGTATTTTTTTCCATTTAATGTGATATCGTATTTCATATTTACCTCCTATTGGTTCGGACATTCATAAATATTTTTGATAATCAAATCATCAATTTGAATATGCGTTTTCGATGAAATAATGGCTTTTAATAAGACGCGAATATCATCATCAATCCGATCTAAAGAAATCTTTGGTAAATCTTGGCTTTGATTTTTACTTTCTAAAATGGTATAGACAAAAGAACCATCTTTTATTTCTTTCTCTTTGGTAAAAAATTGATTGGCTAAGCGTGGAAATAAAACATGAATTAAAGTGTCTTCCATACACAATCCTTCTTTTAAACATTTTTCTTTGATTAATTGATAAGATTCTTCTTCATTTTCTAAGTTGGGATTTTCTTTCACTTTTTGAATTAAGTCTTCTTGAATTGGTCCAGGGGCTTTTCCATATTTACCTAAGATATAAGCTTTTACTTCCTTAAGGATGACTTTATATCGTTCATTTGCGATGACATTCGCAACTGCTTGACACCCTACCATTTGACTAATCGGTGTAACTAAAGGTGGATAACCTAAATCCTTTCGAACTTTTGGTACTTCACAAGCCACCTCATCCATTCGATCTAGAATTCCTTGTGCTTTTAATTGAGAAAGTAGATTTGAATACATACCGCCTGGAATTTGACTAATCAAACAATCGGGATTGGTTTGCATCGCATGAATATTAAGATTTTTTTCTTCATATAAACGATCAAATACTTGCTTAAAATGGCTATTGATTTTTGTGAGTGAATCCATATTCACATTCACTTTTCTTCCATATTCTTTTGCAACCAAGGCCATAGTTTCACTTGGTGCTTGGCTTGTTCCACCTGAAAAAGATGAAATAGCTGTATCAATGACATCAATGCCGGCTTCAATGGCTTTTAAACAAGTCATTGGTGCCATACCAGAAGAATTATGCGTATGTAAAATAACAGGTACACTTAAAACTTCTTTTAAAGCTTTAACTAATTTATAAGCTTCTTGTGGCATAAGACAGCCCGACATATCTTTAATACAAATGGACTGTGCACCCATCGCTTCCATTTCTTGCGCTAAATCAACATAATCCTTTATCTGATGAACTGGACTTACGGTATAACAAATTGCACAAGATGGATGTCCTCCAAAGTCTAGTGTTGCCTGCAAAGCATCCTTGATGTTATCCAAATCATTCAAAGCATCAAAAATGCGAATAATATCAATGCCATTCTTGATGGCTGCTTCAATAAAATCACGAACAATTTCGGTTGGATAATGGTTATATCCCAACAAGTTTTGTCCTCTCAGCAACATTTGAAGTTTGGTATGGGGCATCTTTTCTCGAATGAGACGTAAACGTTGCCATGGATCTTCATCCAAATAACGAATACAAGCATCAAATGTCGCTCCACCCCAACACTCAACGGAATAATATCCAGCTTGATCCATTTCTTCTAAAATATCGATAAAATCTTCATTTCGCATACGTGTCGCAACTAAAGATTGATTCGCATCACGCAAAACCGTTTCTGTTATTCCTAACATAATTACACCCTCATAATGGAATATTTCCATGTTTCTTTTGAATCATTGATTTTTCTTTATTTTCAAAGGCTTTTATATCTTCAAATACTCTTTGACGTAAATCATTGAGTGAAATAATTTCATCCACATAGCCTTCCGATGCTGCAATTCTTGCATTCATATATTTCTCTTTATAAGCTTTGACATATTCATCTTTTTGACTTTCATCTTCTTCTATATCTTTATGATATAAAATGGAAACCGCCCCTTCTGCTCCCATAACAGCCAAACAAGCTTGATTGGATGCATAGACATAATCTGCGCCTAAATGTTTACTGCCCATCGCTATATAAGCACCACCATAAGCCTTACGTACGACAACTGTAATTTTGATTGTGCTTGCTTCTGAATACGCAAATAATAATTTGGCCCCATGACGAATAATTCCCTCATGTTCTTCTTCAATACCAGGTAAGTATCCTGGTGTATCGACAAATGTTAGAATTGGAATATTAAAACAATCACAAAAGCGTACAAAGCGAGCTGCTTTATCACTTGAATTTCGATCAATGCAACCCGAATTCACCATTGGATTGTTCGCTACAATTCCAACTGTTATATCATTTAATTTCGCAAAAGCTGTAATCATATGATCTGCATACCCTTTATGAACTTCAATCCAAGAGTTTTCATCCACAATGGCTTGAACGAGTGTATGCATGTCATAGGATGTTTTATCATCCAAAGGAAGAAGGGAATCAATTGATGTTTCTTTTTCGATATAAGAAATAAAACGATAGAATTTCTTTTCTTCATAATAAGATGGAAGGGTCTTAATTAATTTTCGAACCTCTACATAACATTTCTTTTCACTTGTAAAAAGAAAATGAGAGACGCCTGACTTTTCTGAATGCACCCTTGCACCACCTAATTCTTGTAGTGAGCACTTTTCACCCGTTACACTTTCAATTACTTTATTTCCAGTGATATATAATTGACCAATATGATCAACCATAAAAACAAAATCACATAGAGCTGGTGAATAAGCCGCGGCTCCAGCACAAGGCCCTACAATAATCGAAATTTGAGGAATAACGCCCGAAGCTAAGGTATTTTGATGCATGAGTTCACCACAACCAGCCAAAGCATTGATGCCTTCACTAATACGAGCTCCACCTGAATCATAAAGTCCAATCACTGGACATTTAGCCTTTCTTGCCATTCGAATCGTATGGGCAATTTTTCTTCCATGATTCAATCCAATGGAACCACCAAGAATGGTAAAATCTTGTGAATAAATAAAAACCGTTTTACCACCAATTGTTCCGCGTCCTGTAATTACACCATCATAGCTTGAAGCTTTGGCATCGGCTTTTTCATGATTGTATTCATAATTATTGATACCAGAACCAATTTCTTTAAAAGAATTCTGATCGAGTAATAAAAGAATTCTTTCAATCGCATGATATTTCTGTTTATTATGTTGTTTTTCGATATTGTACTTATGATTCATACGCATCTCCCTTTTACTTGTTTATTTATCTAATTTATATCACGCGATAAAACGAACGTCAATAACTTTTTATCGTATTACGATAATCTATTAATGAATTTAATATATTTGTTTTTTAAAAAAGAGGATGTTATTTCTTATCTATTATCCATATAGACAGAAATAACATCCTCTTATTTTACTTAAACAAAGAAATCATTCTATTGCTTCTTTATTACATTTTTTTCTTAGCAAAATTCCATGTATCCCTACACATATCATCCAAACTCTTTTGAGCAACCCAGCCTAATTGTTCTTTTGCTCTGGTAGGATCTGCATAACAGGTCGCAATATCACCTGCTCGTCTAGGTTTAATAACATAAGGAATCTTTATATCATTTACCCTTTCAAACGCACGAACAATATCTAATACACTATAGCCTTTTCCTGTTCCTAAGTTACAAATATGTACCCCAGGCTCTTTATATTTCTCAATTGCTAATACATGCCCTTTTGCCAAATCAACGACATGAATATAATCTCGAACACCTGTTCCATCCGGTGTATCATAATCATTTCCAAATACACCAAGTTCTGGAAGTTCTCTAGTGGCCACCTTCATAATATATGGCATTAAGTTATTTGGAATTCCTTTTGGATCTTCTCCAATCAAACCAGATTCATGCGCACCAATCGGATTAAAATATCTTAATAGAGTTACGCTCATTTCTGGAACGGCATGTTGCACATCTGTTAAGATTCTTTCCATCATTGCCTTTGTTGCTCCATATGGATTTGTTGTCTGACCAAGCTTGCAATCTTCAGTTAAAGGAACAACTTCTGGATCTCCATAAACGGTTGCACTCGACGAAAAGACAATGGATTGTACTTTATATTTTTTCATCAATTTGGCAACAATTAAAGTTGTCATCAAGTTATTTGTATAATACTCAATTGGTTTTTGTACGCTTTCTCCTACTGCTTTAAAAGCTGCACAATGAATAACTGCATCCAATTGATTTTCTTTAAATACCTGTTCTGTTTTTTCTTCATCCAATACATTGAATTCATAAAACTTTACTCGTTTATTGGTAATTTCATAAATTGATTCCAATACATCTGCTTTTGAATTTGAAAAATCATCAATTACTACAACTTCATGATCATTATTTAGTAGTTCCACACAAATATGACTTCCAATATATCCACATCCACCTGTCACAAGTATTTTCATTATTCAATCACCTTACAACCACCTAAATTACGAACCTTTAACACGTGGCAGCTATCCTTTCCAAAAACCTTTTCAATTTCTTCCTTATACGTATTCACAAAATCATTTTCTACAAAAGCTTGAATTGTACCCGCAAATCCTCCACCATGAACACGACATACACCATGATTCTTTAAGATCATTTCACTCATTGCAAGTCCTAAAGAAACGGCTTGATTCTTATAATCAAAATCGGCATAAACATTTTGTAAATATTTATAGCTTGAATTACCAGAGGCTTGAATTAATGATTTAAATCCATCAAAATCACCTACATTTAAATCATCTACAATATCCTGTACTCGTCTATTCTCATTAAAGAAATGAATTGCTCGTAAAATAGCACGATCATTTCCTAACGCTGTTCTTACTTTATCTATATTTTGATAAAAATCTTCTTCTTTCACTTCTCGTAAAACTTCTTTTCCAAAATAACGAGCAACTTCCTTCATCTCGCTAGGAACAGCCCCATAAGCATCCGTTAAGTCTGCATGACTCCCTTTCGTATCAACAATGCATAACGAATGATTGAATGTTGAAAAATCACAATCTACAGTTTTTACAATTGGATTATCAGTATCTTTAAAATCAATCGAAATCAATCCACCAACAGCACAAGCACATTGATCCATTAATCCACAAGGTTTACCAAAATAAACATTTTCAGCATATTGACCGACCTTAGCAATGGTAACCATATCAATTGCCATATCATTGTATAAGCCATCAATAATTGTTCCAATGATCGTTTCAAAGGCAGCTGAACTGCTTAGCCCTGCACCCATCAATACATCACTTGTGATAAAGGCTTTAAATCCGCCAATCTCATACCCCAATTCCTTTAGTTTATATACAACACCACGAATGAGTGCTTCACTTGTCCCAACTTCCTCTTCTTTTTTCTCTAAGTCATTTAAATCAATTGCTTGAATATCAAAAGAATCGGATACGACCTTAATGATATTTTCTTGTTTTGAAACAACACCAATCGCATCTAAATTAATCGAACCTGCAAGTACACAACCATGTTGATGATCGGTATGATTTCCACTAATTTCACTTCGTCCAGCTGCACTATAAATTGATACTTCTTCGTCTGCATATAAAGATTGATATGTATCTAACGCTTTCATATAACGCTTTTTTTGATATTCTAACAAACTTGAATCTGCATATAAATCTTTTAATAATTCATCGTACTTTCCTTGATTTAGTTCTTCTTTTAATTCACTTGTTTTCATTTTCTCACCTCGAACGTATACACCGTTTCTTCGTTATATAATTCATCTGCTTTTAAAAGAGTCTTCGAATTTTTTTCTTTATGAATAGAATCCGGCAAATAACTCGTTTCGATACACAAAGCGTCTTGAGGATGCATCATTTCTCCATATTTATCCTTTTGTCCATTTAAATAATTTGCACTATAAATTTGAGCACTTGGATATGTTGTTGAAACGCGAAGCTCAATACCACTTTTCGGACTATATAAAATCACCTGATTTTCTTTTGTATCAAATAGATATGGATGATCATAGCCTTTCGCAATGATTAATTGTTCATCCTTCGAATGGATAAGATTTCCAATTTTGTTTTCTTTTCTAAAATCAAAGGCCGATTCATCTACATCTCTATACTCACCAGTAAAAAGTCCATTTTCATCAACACAACCAAATTTTGATGCTTCTATTTTCAACATATGCTCATCAATGTTTGAAGCATAGCCATTCAAATTAAAATAGGAATGATTGGTAATATTAACCAATGTATCTTGATCACAAATCGCATCATACTGAATATGTAAACTTTGGTTTTCTAACCAATAGATTGCATAGAAATCAAGATTCCCTGGATAGCCTTCTTCTTGATTTTTAGATAGATAATGAAATTTAACTCCATCCTCAATCAGTTCATAATCAAAGACTTTATAGGAAAATCCTTCCGTCCCACCATGTAAGGAATTCGGCCCATTATTGATTGGAACTTGGTATGTTTTATGATTGATTTCAAATGTTCCTTTTTCAATCCGATTACAAACACGTCCAACCAACGCACCTAAATAAGATCCATCTCTTTTTAAATAATCCTCTATGTTTTCAAATCCCAAGACACAATCACAAGGCTTTTTCTCTTTATCCAATACTTTTACACTTAAGATCGTGCATCCAAAATTCATTACTTCAACTTGTAATTTATCATTTGAAATTTCTAAAATCGCAATGCCATTTTCAAACTGTTTTTTTACTTTCACCATAATGTCTTCACAAAGCGATCAAATCCGCTTATTCCTTCTTCATCCATTTTAAATACACCAGCATCTTCTAATACAGATACAAATTTTTTCGTAAGCTCAAATTCGATGAATTCTTCCACATCCGTATATGTACAAGTTTTAAGATAGGCATACCATTCTCTATGTTTTTCTAAATCTTCAAAAGAATCAAAATCACCTTTTCCTTCTAGACAAAGCTTAATCTCTTCTAATTCCTTCTTTAGTCGTGCAGGTAAAATAGCCAAACCCATCACTTCAATTAAACCGATATTTTCTTTCTTTATATGGTGGTGCTCTTGATGTGGATGAAAGATTCCCAATGGATAATTATCACTGGTTCGATTATTTCGTAGGACAAGATCCATTTCATATTTTCCATTTTTCTTTCTGACAATTGGAGTTACTGTATTATGGCGAATTCCATCCGTACTTGAAAGAATTCCTAATTCTTCATCATCATACGTACACCATGATTCATAAATGGTACTTGCCAATTCAAGAATCGCTTCTTTTGAATCCGAAGTAAGACGAAGCGTAGACAATGGCCAATGTAGCATATCCACCTTTACATCTTTATACATATAAGTCTTAACAATCTCGGCATCTTCCATCGGAAAATGATGTCTTCCACCTTGATAGTGATCATGAGTTAAAATCGAACCTCCTACAATTGGTAAATCCGCATTACTACCAATCATATAATGTGGAAGCTGATCAACAAACGCAAATAAATTCTCAAACGTTTCTCGATTCATTTTCATTGGTGTATGTTCTTCATTAAACACAATACAATGTTCGTTATAATAAACATAAGGCGAATATTGAAAATAATACGTATGTCCATTTAACTCCAACGGAATGATTCGATGCGTCTGCCTTGCCGGATGATTTAAATTCCCCGCAAATCCAACATTTTCTTTACATAAAAGACACTCTGGATAGCTTGTACTCTTCACACTTTTAGCTTTGGCAATCTCTTTCGGATCTTTTTCCGGTTTTGATAAATTGATTGTGATTTGTATGTTTCCGTATTTAAAATAATGTGAAAATTCTATATTTTTATCAATTCTTGATTTACGAATATAATTTGAATCAATACTTAACTTATAGAAGTAATCCGTTGCACATTTTGGACTTTCTTTATACAAACATTCAAAGGAATGAACAACCTCACTTTCTCTAGGCATAATACAATTCATGATTCGTGTATCAAATAGGTCCTTTTCACTTACACTATTTTGAATCATCCCTTTTTCGATTGCATAATTCAACATAAAATCAAGAATTTCATAAATCGAACATTCTTCGACCTTTTCCTTTTTATATGTATCCAATCCCAAAAGATCAATCAATAAATTTGCACAATAATTCCAATCATAAGATTCAATCATTTTATTTTTTAAAGCATATACTAATAACTGATTTATTTTTTCATTCATATCTTCCTACCATAATAAAAGCCATCCTGTTTTGAATGGCTTTCGTTTCCTATCTAAAATCTTTAAAAGAATCAATCACTTGAACCACACCAAGCAGCTTTTCATATTCTTCTTTTTTATTTGCAGAATCCATAACTACAATTTGTTCACATCCTGCTTTATACGCATTTAATATGCCACTCATACTATCTTCAATGATCAGCGTTTGAGTAATATCAACAGCAATATTGTCAGCCGCTTTTTTAAACATAGCGACCTTATTTTCATAGCTTCCATCATCATAAACAATCAAATTTGGATCAATCCAACGATCAAGATGAAAGGATTCTACAAAGAAATCAATATTCGGCTTAATTGATGCCGATGCAATTGTAAATGGAATTTCTTTTTCCTTTAAATAATCAAAGAATTCTTCGGCTCCTTTTACAAGATGAAAGCTTTCTTCGTCTTGTTTACAGAATTCTCGATAATATTGTTCCTTTAATTCAGAATATTTCTCCATCTGTTCTAAAGAACATTTTCCATCAAACATATATTCAACCACTTTATTATTTGGCACTCCATTGATATGTTCATGAAGCTCTTCCTCACTGATCCCATGTCCTCTAATTTCAGATGAAATTTTAGACCAGGCTAAAATATGTTTCGGATTATCGAAAAACAAAGTTCCATTAAAATCGAATATGACACCCTTATATGCAGCCATCATTAAATCTCTTTCGTTTCTGAGAGCCTTTTATACCAGTAAGCACTGGCTTTAGGATAACGTTTTTGTGTTTGGTAATCGACATAGAATAAACCATAACGTTTATTATAGCCATTTGTCCATGAGAACATATCCATCAAGGACCACACAAAATACCCTTTTACATTTACACCTGCTTCAATTGCTTTACATGTAAATTGAAGATGTTTTTTAATAAAATCAATACGTGGTTCATCATCAATAATTCCATCTTCAAAATCATCTTTATATCCCATCCCATTTTCAGTAATATAAATTGCTTTATAATTCGGATATTGTTGACGTATACGAAGCAACATATCAAACATACTTTCTGGATGAATCAACCAATCCCAATCTGTACGAGGTATTCCTTCCTTTTCCATTCTTCGTCCAACATTTTTCAAGCAGAAGCGAGAGGTTCCTTTTTCTCCCGTTCCATTATGATGAATATCATTTTCACCTTCATAATGTTGAATAAATCGTGATTGATAATAATTCATACCCATGTAATCAATTAATTTTGCAGCTTTTTTTAGTACTTCAATATCTTCATCCAATATTTCTACATTTCCTGCTAAGCGATGAACAACTTCCATTGTATCGATCGCATATTCTCCTTTGAATGTCGCATCCAGTAAGAATTGATTTTGTAGAACATCTTCATTTTTGGCTGCCTTAATATCCTCTAAATTATTTTCATCAAATGGATATTTATATTCTAAGGATTGTACACAGCCAATTTGACCTGTATATTTCTGATCTTTATAAGCAATAACTGCTTTTGCATGTGCGACCATCATATTGTGCATAATTTGGAACGCTTTTTGCATATTGAATTTTTCACCATTTGGGAAGGTTCCTTCAATATAAGTATTGGTAGCCACTGCCCAAATTTCATTAAATGTGAACCAATAGCTCACTTCCTCTTTATATTCTTCAAAACAGAATTTTGCATATTCAACAAACGCATCAATTGTTTCACGGTTTAAGAAGTCACCCTTTTGATACAATGCATCTGGCGTATCAAAATGATGCAAAGTTACAAATGGCTCAACCCCTTGTTTTTTACATTCTTGGAAAACATGATGATAGAAATCGATTCCTTCTTGATTGATTCTTCCAATTCCTTCTGGAAAAATTCTTGCCCATGAAATAGAGATGCGAATTCCATTGATTCCAAACATCTTACACAATTTTAAATCTTGTCCATATTGATGATAAAAGTCACTTGCAGGATCCGCTTTAAAGCGCCCTTGTTTCGCTAAAAAATCATCCCATGATACTTTTCCTTTTCCATATTCTAGCGTGCTGCCTTCACATTGATAAGCGGCAGTTGCTCCTCCAAAAATAAAATCATTCGCAAATTTCATAATTATCCTTCCTTTACTTGCTCACAGATAAATTGAACAGCGCCTTTTGGATCACGTGTCAATTGAATGTATTGTGCACCCTTTGTTGCGACAACCTTCGTTCCAAATTTACTTGCATCCTTTTGTACTTCTTCTAAATGAGATTGTACCTGAGGTGAAAGTACGACAATATCATAGTTCTTTAAAATATCATAATGATTACCATATGCACTTGCGGTCGCATCGATTGGAAGTTGCATTTCAGCCGCTCCATCTTTTAGAGCATTCGCAAACATAGCACTGGTTCCAGCCCCAACGCACAATACAAGAACATTGATTTTTTCATTTAGTTTTGTTGGAATAACTTGTTCTTCTTCTGCTTTTGCTTGTGCTTCTAAAGCCTCTAAAGTTTCATTGGCTTTTTCTTCCTCCAATAAGGATGCATCATATGCTTTCACAAATGGTAAATAAACAATTGAATCAACAACAATTAACACAACAGCTAATACCACCGCTAATGCACTCATGCCAGTTCCTAAAATTAATCCAATTGGTGCAGGTGTTGCCCATGGTAATACGGAAATAAACGAATTCATTTTTAATACATCAACGAAAAATTTAAAGATGGATACATTGATCATTGGTGTAATTAAGAATGGAATAAAGAAATAAGGATTTAATACAATTGGTGTTGCGAACAATAAGGGTTCATTCACCGCAAAACAAACCGGAACACAAGATGTTTTTCCAACCGCTTTTAGTTGTTTTGATTTCGCGAATAAAATAAATAAGAATGGAACCACTAAAGTCGCACCTGTACCACCCATTGTACCTACGAAATTCCCAAGTCCAACTGTTAGTACTTTACTTGCTTGATGTCCAGCCTTAAATAAAGCTAAGTTCGTATCAACGTTCGCATAAATGATTGCTGCAATGGCTGGTTCTACGATACTTGGTCCATGCACACCCACAAACCAGAACATGGCCATCGCACCCCAAATGATACAAATTCCTAAGTATCCATCTGCAGCTGTAAATAAAGGTTGTAATAAAGTAATAATCGCTTCAGCAAAGGTATAACCAAACACTTTGCTAATAATCAAATCAATTGCCACACAAATTAATACAGAAAATGAGAATGGGAACACATCTCTAAACATTTGAGAAATCGTTCCTGGCACTTCTTTTGGCATATGAATTGTGATGTCCTTTAACACACAGAATTTATACATATTTACCGTAATAAATGCTGAAATAAAAGACGCTAACAATCCCTTTGTTCCAAGATAAGTTGTTGAGATTCCGCCATCCACATCACTAACAGCTAGCATAAAGAATCCACAAATACTCGCTAACATAACAGATGTAGTATTAATAACTTTTCCTTCAGGTAATCTTCGATTCATACTTTCAGCTAGACATCTCGCTGTCGTAGCAGCTACCATTAACCCAACAATTCCCATTGAATAATTGTAGACCTTCCATAACCATGTCGATACATCTGCAGGTAGCGTTAATCCAAAGATTTCTGGAATGGAAGCTGCCAAAATAAATACACTTGAGAATAAGATTGCTGGCATAGCCGTTAAGAATCCATCACGAACAGCACCTAAATAGATATTTTGCGCTACTTTATCAAAGAAAGGTTTTCCTTTTTCTATTTGCTTAATTACGCCTTCTAACATGATTACTTACCTCTTTCTTGATAAAGTGAAACGAAATCTTCGATAATATCTCTCAATAAAATAGTTGTCATTAAATGATCTTGTCCATGAATGAAAATGAATCCCATTTCCATATCCTCTCCACTTGCTTCTTGTTGTAAGATTTTGGTTTGAGACTGATGAGCTAAATTGATATTCTCATCGGCTTCTTTTAATTTCTCTTCCACATTGTCAAAATTTCCATTTCGCATTTCCTTTAATAAAGCTAATAAAGTACTTCTGGCATCTCCTGAGTAAGCAACAATTTCGAAGCCTACTAAACTCAACTCTTCTTTTGTCATTTTTAATTTCTCCTATCTTTCCTAAGTTGATTTCAGTGTAAGCGTTTTCTCATCAATTGTCAACACTTTCAAACATTATTTATCATTTTTTTAAACATTTTCTATCATTTCTGATACTTTTAAGTTGCTTATCCTTGTTTTTTGTTTGTTTTTGTTTGTTTGCTGTTGACTCTCCTATTTAAAAATGCTATATTTACGATGAAAAAGAGGTAAATCTATGTTAAAAAAAGAACGACTCGTAAAAATCGCTCAAAAAGTAAATCAAAAAGGAATCATAACCATTAATGAAATTATGGAAGAATTGAATGTTTCAGATATGACCGCTAGAAGAGATTTGGATGAGCTCGAAAAGTCAGGGAAGCTATTTCGTGTTCATGGTGGTGCGCAAAGTCTTTCTTTTTCATTAGATCACGAACTCAGCCATATAGAAAAGTCCTCCGTCCAAATTGAAGAGAAAAAAAGAATTGTACATCGAGCTGCACAATTCATTCAAGAAGGTGAAATTATTTTTTTAGGTCCAGGTACAACAACGCAGCTTTTAGCTGAAGAATTATGCGATCGAAACATTCGTATTGTCACAAACAATTTAGCTGTTTTCAATATCTTGGTCAATCACCATCCAACAGAAGTCATTTTAACCGGTGGTGAATATAGAGAAAATACCAATACCTTTGTTGGGCCAATCACAAATTCAATCTTATCCAAATTAAAATATACAAAAGCCTTTATCAGCTGTAACGGAATTCATAATGGAGATATCACTACCTATTCTCTTGAAGAAGGCGAATCACAAGAAATTGCTTTAGATAATGCCAGAGAGCGTTATTTGTTGGCAGATTCCAAAAAATTTAATCGTTCCGATTTTTATATTTATTATAGCCTTTATAATTTTGAAGCAATCATCACGGATAATGAAATTGACGAAGAAACCCTCAATCATTATAAGGAGTACACGGAGATTATTAGTGTATAGAATTTTAATAATTTATTTGTTCAATTAGAATTGAACCAAAATCAATTTCTTTTTTATTTTTATATACCGTTTCATCATAGATAATTCCTAAGTAATTCACTTGGCAAAAACAGCGTACAGCTTTTTGAAATCGGATCCGATATTTTATTTTGGGATTGGATTGAAAGATCATTTCAATTCGTTCGACTTTCTTTTTCGAATAATCTTTTTGCATGAAATCCACAAAGATCAATTCATCATTTACAGAAGATCTTTCTTCTGGATCATATCTTCGATTGGCCATCGTCCCATCTTCTAAATAAATATTCAAATCATAACTTAAATCATAGAGAGCAAATTGAAACATAGGTTGAATTTTACCATCCGAAACATTCGTAACAACCGTTTTTATTTCGATTTGATTTTGATTGAATATATATTGACGAAGTAAGGAATAATCTTCTTTTTCTTCTTTTATAAGAAGTGATTGATTTTGTCTTTCAATCTTCAATTTTTTCTTTCGATTCGGTTCAACGATTCCTTCCATATAAGGTGCACAAACATGAGGCCACATTTCCTTAAAATAAGGAGCAATCGCCAAAAAGCCGGAGTCCTTTTCAAAAGTAAAAGGTGCGAAGGATATCGAAGAGGATGGATTTATATTTGAAAATTGTCGCATTTCGGCAATTCGAAACGTATATGTATCCATATCCCCTGCAATTTTTAAAGTCATTGTCTCAATGTCTTCTGCCAAAGCGAAGCTTTCTTGAAAAGAGCTCATTTCTTTGATCGATCTTTCCTTTTTTTTGTTAACAAATTCAATCGTACATTGTCTTAAAATAGAATTTGAATTCTCAAAGCAATAGGATTTAAAATCTGGATCTTCAGGCCATATCTTTATTTTCATATCTTTTAAATACAGTCCTGCAATATTTCCACTTCGAATATCCACACAAATAAAATAATTTCTTTTACTTGATTTACTATCCATATGAATAAATCGTTGATTGATTATTTTTTCACTGCGATAGAGTTGGTGTTTATCCAATTTTTGCATACTGTATGCTAAGTTATTCCGATTGATATAATTCTTCTGATTAAAGAGTTTTCCTACACTCATTAAATAATTATGTAAAACATAAAAATCAAATAAAGTCCGCTTCTCATCAATAATCACAAAACCAAGCTTACGCATCATATAAAAAGATGCAATATTTTCTTTTTTGATTTTACAAATAAAATCATTGTATCCCCGATCGACTAATTCTTCGATAACCAACGCAAACATATCTTTAACTGAAAATAAATTCATCCGGTATTTTTTATCAATGATTAAGCGTCCAACATAAACTTGATTATCTTTCATGACGCATTGTGCACCGGTTCGATAAGCAGCTACATAACTAATTATTTCACCATCTTTTTTCCCAACAACCGCAAAAATGGTTCCTTTTTTTTGTTGATAATCAATAAACTTTTCAACAGTTAAATTCGAATCAAATTTAGCCAAGCCAAATTGATTTCTTTTCATCAAATCAACAACAGAATTCGTATCGTTTTTTTCATCATAAAAGGTATATTTGATTTTTGACATTACGAATCCTCCATTCTAAAAGAACGTTCTATTTTACAATTTCTTCAATAACAATCTTGCCAAAATCCATGTTCTTTGAATCTTTATATACTTGTTCATCATAGATAAGACCTAAATAATTCAATTGACAAAAACACTTGAGTTCTCGATCAAATGTCATTTGATAGGTCTTCTTTGGATTTGAATTAAAGCGAATAAGAATTTTTTTCACCTTTTTATTCGAATAATCCTGCTTTAAGAAATCTAAGAAAATCATTTCTTCTGTCACCATATGTCCATCTTCTGGATCATATCTTCGATTGGCAATCGTTCCATCTTCTAAATAGATATCCATATCATAACTTAAGTCATATAAGGCAAATTGAAACATGGGTTGAACTCGTTTATTTGAGTGCATGCAAGCCTTTGAATGAATTTCTATTTTATTCTCTGTTACACAATATTCTCTTTCTAAGAGAAAATCTTCATTCTCTTGTTTGGCATACAATGTATTCTTTTGATCATATTCAACTTGAATTCCTTTTTTATAATTTGGAATAAAGATTCCTTCAATATAGGGGGCACAAATATGAGGCCACATTTCCTTGAAATAATCTTGCATGGATAAAAAACAAGCATGTTCTTCAAAATGAAAGGAGCCAAGTAAAAGATTCTTTTGTTCTAATTTGTCTTTTGCCAATTCACGCATTTCATCTATAAAAAAGGTATATTCATCATCACAATCTTCTACATGTAATGAAATGGTATCAACATTTTCAGGAATTTTAAATTCCGTATGGAAAGCGTCCATTTTTATAATTTTATGGCTTTGATCTTTAAAACACATATCAATTGAGCTTTCTCTTAAGGTCTTACCTAGATCATCAAAACTATAGGAGCTAAAGTCTTTATCACACGGCCAAATTTTAACTTGCGCCTTTTTCATATGTAATCCAGCAATATTCCCACTGATTGTATCAATAAAAAGGGTATGTTCTTTTTTTCGTGAGATACAATCAATTTGGATAAACCTGCCATCGATAATTTTTTCAGCATGATAGAGATTATTCTTATCAATTTTTTGCATATTTCTAGGAACACTATCGCCATCAACATAATCAAAACGATTCGATAGTTTAATGACTCCTGGTAAATAATTATGTAGGACGTAATCTCCATATAAGGTACGTTGCTCATCAATTATCACAAAACCTAATTTACGCATCATATAAAAAGAGGCATAATTTTCTTTTGCGACTTCACAAATAAAATCATTGTATCCACGGGATAGAAGTTCTTTGATAATCAAACTGAACATTTCTTGAATCGTAAACATCGCTTTTTGATATTTATAATCAATAATCAATGCACACACAAAGACTTGATTTTTATTCGCAACTTTTTGTCCACCTGTTTTATAGGCACCAACATAGCTGATAATCTCTCCATCTACTTTTCCAACAACTCCAAAAATCGTTCCTTTTTTTCGCTGATAATCGATGAATTTTTCACCCGTTAGATTTTCATCGTATTTTCCAATCCAAAATTGATTTCTTTTCATTAAGGATGCCACTGCTTCGGCATCTTTGGTTTCATCATAAAATTCAAATTTAATTTTTGACATCTGAATCCCTTCCTTTTCTTTTTCATCCTGTCTATTCTTTTCGCATGAAAAGATTAAAAACAAAAAAAACAAACAGAATTGTTGCATAGGAATCAGGGAACAGACATTGCCTATACCCAAATTCCTTTCAACAAAGTTCAATATTTCTTTTAATTGGAAAAGAAGTTCTCAACAATCGTTCCCAACTGTTTTTTCTTCGCTTCTTGATAAACATAATCAGAAAGTGCCAAATCAAGAATTCCCAATCCAAATGGACTATAAATTGTTGCCTGATTTGGATTGCGAGGTGCAATTGTTCCTTTGATGACTTCTGCAATACTTCCTCCAACAAAATCCTTTGATTCGAGTTTCTGGAAAGTTAAATGAATCGATGTTTTTTCTCTACAGACATGATCAAAATCGTCCACAATGTTATAAGCATTTTCAATGATATTTTCTTTTAAATCCCTTAAGGAAATGCCAAGAATCGTATGTTCTTTTGTTAAGCCTTGAATTGAATCAATGTAAGGAATACCTGCAGTTGTCGCAAAAGATACAAGTTTGGTATTCATAAACAAATCTTCAATTGATTGACATTGTTCAAATACAAAAGTTGTGTCTTTATGACCTAAAATAAATTGATCCATGCGTTGTTTTGATAAATCATATAAATATACTTTTTGAATATTTGGAAATTCATGCTTTATAAAGTGAAGAATTTCTTGATTGATTCGTCCACAACCAATGAGTCCAATGGCTTCTTCTTCTAAATTTCCATGTAGATACTTAGCGGCTAAAGCAGCACTTGCTGCTGTTCTTTTAGCACTGATAATGGATCCTTCGAGTACAGCTTGTACTCTTCCAGTGCTCATCTCATTTAGAAAAATAGCAGCAGAAGCTCTTTCCATATTGTGTTCAATATTGCCCGGAAAGGATGAAATCCATTTCATTCCTGCCTTGTTTACGTCACCACCTAAATAAGCGGGTAAGCCGATGATGCGATTTTTATCATCATTGATAAATCGTAAAAAGATGGATTGTGGTAGAGAACTCTTTCCTTGTTCATGTGCTAAATAAGTATTTTTAACAATTTCAATTATGTTTGATTCTTTATTTTTTAAAATTTGATTCACTTGATTGGCTGTACATACGAGTAATTGATTTTCCATTTGATTCATTCCTTCCTTTTATAAATTCATATATTCTAAATGTTTACTATAGAGATTGCCAAAATAACGATCGCCACGATCATGTGAAACCAATACAATTTTTTTATTTTTTAAATGATGTTTTTCAATATATTGTTCCACTCCACTCATGACACAACCCGAACTTCCACCCAAGAATAATTGTTCTTTACGCATCATTTTAAATAATGCTTTTGTCGAATCGCTTTCACTGACAATGATACGATCATCTATTGATGCACGAAGAAAATTATCTGTACGAATACTTGAACCGATACCCGTAAAGTGTTTTACCTTTTTTGTTTCTGGATCAAAAATTTTTGATCCTTCAACATCAACCGCAACAACTTTAATATTCGGATTGTATTCATGCATGGCTGCCGAAATACCTGCAACCGTTCCGCCACTTGATACCGCAATAAATAAATAATCAAGATCCGGTTTTTGCATAAGAATTTCTTTTCCAACAGTTTGCTTATAAGCTTCTATAACCAAAGGATTGCCATATTGATTGATCCAATAGGCATTTTCATGCTTTGCCAAATAATCCTGTACAGCTTGTAGGCGTTGCTTTAAATAACTTCCATTTTCATCGGCTTCCATTACTTTAATGGTCTGTGCACCATAACCTTTAATTAAGAATTCATTTAAATGGGAAATGGAAGGATCGATGACAATTGTTACATCTAAATGAAGACGTGCACCAATTGCTGCCAATGCAACCCCCATATTTCCAGATGAACTCTCAATGATTTTCGTCTCTTGATTAATGATTTTCTTTTCTAACAATTGACATAAAACATACATTGCACAACGATCTTTCGCACTTCCATACAGATTGTTTCCTTCCAATTTAATGGAAACATCATTGTCTTTTATACTATCCAGTTGAACTAAAGGGGTTTTTATTTTAAATGTTTCTAACATGATCTTTCCTTCTTTCTTAATTGAAATTCATTTCCTTTTGAATTCCTTTTTGTTGATATTTATTAATTAATTGAATGAATGTATTAAAATCGGCTCCTTTACTTCGAGCCTTATTCTTACTTGTTAGAGATGGATTCGATGAAAAGAAAGCATATTTACTTCTTACTTTTAAACAATAAGGAAGAAATGCTTCTTTATTTTCTATCAACAAACACTTTTCTTGATTCATATGTAATTGACAACAATACGGATAATCAACCAATTCAATTTCCATTACAGCTTGATCAACCATCAATTGTTTTGCATCATATGTCAGGGATAAGCCTGTAAAAAAGGTGCTTATTTTTGATTTTTCATAATCTTCCTTACTTTCATTTGTCTTTTTCTTTGTAACAAAGACTTCTCCAAATTTTAGGAATTCATCTAAGTCAAGAAAAGGCTCTTTAAATTTATCCTTCGTCTCTTGTCGAATTTTTCTTGTCTGATGAAAGTGTTCACCTTCTATTTCTAACGCTTTTAAATAGTTTTGCGTTCGATAATCTAAAAATTGTGTTTCTAACAATTGACCGCCTGGACAGAAAATCTTATCGCAACGATTTCCGTAAATGAATTCAAATTGTTGATCAAGCGCATCAAAATTCTTTTCATAATTAAAATATGCTCCGCTACTAAATACAATGATTCTTTGTTTATGAAGATCATATCTTTCTTCATGTTGCGTGGTTTTTCCATCCATACTGTTTACTTTTTCATCATATAAAGGAAGTAAGCGATCCATAATTCGTTTAACGCTGGATGGCATTCCGAAAAAATACAAAGGGAAGCTCCAAATTACGAGATCGGCCTCAAGATACTTTTGGAAGACACCCTTCATATCATCCTTTTGAGCACATCTTCCTTTTTCATCTTTCATGCAATGAAAACAACCCAAACAATCCTTTATATTCAATTGATAAGAAGATATTTCTTCAATCTTATAGGCATTCTTTTTCTTTAATCCTTTTAAAAAAGCATTGGTTAGCTTCATTGTGGTACTTAATTTTCCTTTTGGACTTCCATTAATGATGAGTATTTTCTCCATTGCAATCACTTCCTTTATGTAATATATAATCTTCAATGTAATTAGCAGCTTGTATTGGGGTACGCTTACCATCAATTAAATGTTTTTGTATATCCTTATTTGCACGAAGTATTTCTTCTTTATAGGTCTTTGTATTTAATAAGCAAGTGATGGCTTTCTTTATATTTATTTGATTGGCATCATAAAATGGAATCATTTCTCCACATTGATAATGTTTCAATAAATTTTCAATATTCTGTCTTTGTTCAAAGGTTGTCGGAATGGAAATAATAGGACATTTGGCAGCTAACATAGCATAAAGTGTTCCTTGTCCCGCTTGGATAATCGCAAAATCACAAAGTTGTGCAATATCAATCAATGGGAACTTTTCACAAAAATGATAATTCTTTGGGTATGAATCCATTTCTTCTTTTGATAGAACATCAAAGACCGATATAAAAAAGTCATAATCAAACTCTCTTGTCGTTTTTAATATCTCCATCAAAAGTTCTTTTTTTCCAGAAGTTCCAATTGAAATCAAGATCTTTTTTCGTCCATTGTTTTGTTCTAAAACCTCACTTACAATTTGAGGCATTTCGATATATTGATTATTTAAAATGGGGCCAATAAATTTATATTGATCATTCTCTTTTAAATCAGGAAATAATTCTTTTGCATCCGACATCAGATTTAAATCTCCTGTATAGATATCCAAATCACACTTTAGGGTTTCACATCCATAACTTTCTAAAACTTGATTCCATAAAGTAACTGTTTGACTTTGATTCAAAACACGTTGGCAAGCTATTTTATTTTCATATAAGGATCGAAGCTGTTGATACGATTGCTTTGAATTTCTTTTCACTTGATTTGCACTTTCGAGTACCTGTTCTAATTGAATTTTAGAAACTGTAGCAGATAATGACCAAACAATTGGGACTTTACAAATTCGAGAAGAAATCGTCAAAGTCATTCGATAGCCCGTTAATATCACTATGGGATTGTATTTTTTAATCACTTGAATTTCCGCTTCAATTATTTTTTTAATTTCATCTTTGCTGGCAAAATCACAACCATAACGATCCATAGCCAACATCTTGGAAATTCTTTCTTCGTTATACCATTTGCGATCATAAGCAATTACTTCACGGATATAATCTTTATTCTCTAACAAAGTGTCATATTGACCAGCTCCAATAAATACAATCGTATAACCTCTTTGTTTCAGTTCATCTGCAATTTCAATCATTCTTTGTGTTTCACTTCCATTAAAAAGAGCGGATCCAACTAAGATATATTGTTTATTCTTCATAGATTTCACCTTCAATTCTTAGATAAAACGTTTCATCAACACATAAGGTATTGTTTTTTTTATCGATGATCTTTCCCTGAAATAAAAACGACTTCCCGATTCTTTTTGAATGTAAATGTAAAATTAATTCATCATATAATCGTGCTGGCGAAATAAATTTACATTGAAATTTATCAATTCGATAAGATATAGAATTTAAGGATCCATAGGTCTCTAAAATCCATTGTAAAATTGCTTCTTCCATCCAATTAAAATAGACGGGATGATGAACAATATTGTAAGGATCTGTATCCGTTGGTCCTACAAGAATCTTTTTTTCAATGTTCATATAAGCCTCCCACTATCTTTATCGTTTTCTTTAAAACATTTATCTTAATACATTAAATTTATATCACGAACAGATAAAGTCGTCAATCTTTAATTTATCTTTTTTCGATAACTTTTTTATATTTTCTGATAAAGTTATATTCTTTATTGAATAGCTTCTTTATTTCGTTTTTGCATATAAAAAGCTCGCCTTAGCGAGCATTTCTTATTTTTTATTTTTGGTTGCAATCAATGTTACGCCAAGAATGCCAAACATGGCACCAGTCGCAAACATATTCATGACAAGATTTCCTTGTGGTGGGCTGATTAATGCATGTTGGGTTGAGCCTGTTATTTCATGGGCAAGAATTGGTGCAACACAAAGTGCTGAAGTAGCACTTGCTGCAAGAGCCATCGCACATAATTTCATTTTCTTTAATTGAGTGGTTTTCATAATTCATACCTCCATATTATTATTTTTTTAATAAACCGTTTTCTTTTCTTACTTATGTTATATCACCTTTATAATCGTATTTCAATATTTTTTTATTGTTTTTCGATATATTTTTATTCTTTTACTTAATATTTCTTAACTTTTCGTGACATATTAATAATCGCAAGTAGATAGAAAATAACTCCTGTTCCAATCAAAACAAGAATATGAAACCAAGCTTTTGGGTGCCAAGATCCATATACAAAATTCACACCAACATGTTCTTTAAATCCGGTAAGAAGTGCATGAGGTAAATTTGAAAATCCTTTTGACATACCATCAGCCATTAATAATTGTCGAAATAAAGCAGCCGCATGAGAACAAGGGAAGCATTTAACGACCCATTGTACGCCATTCGGTAAACTTCCAATACAGATATAAGCTCCAATCAGAAAACCGATTAAAGTACCTAAAATAATACTGATTGTTGTATAGGTGTTACTTGTCTTCACAAAGGAAATAATGAAACATACCATTGCACTCGATGCAAAACAAGAAAGTAAAATGACACCAAGTATTTTTAGACCAATCATGAAGCTAACCAATTCTCCACCCTTCATGACAATATAGGCTTCTCCAAATAAGAAGGTGATGATTGACATAAGAATACTGATGATCAGTCCTGTACACATATAGCCTGCAACCACACTTCGTCTTTTTAATGGAGAAGAATAAAAGTCTTTAATACATTTATGCTCACGATCTGCAACCATAACGGCATAAGCACCCATACTTGTCGTAATAGCAGAGGATGCCAACATCCCTGCTACGACCCATGAATTCATAATATAGTTTTTATATCGAATGTGTGAATCCAATCCCTTGGTAATTGAATCGCCAATAAAGAAGATAAATAAGGCGAAGATGATAATTACACCTAACAAGGAAAAGAAGACTGCCCCCTTATCTTTAAAGAAGATTTTTAATCCACGTTTTGTCATCTGAATCATTCTCTTAGCTCCTTTCCAGTAATGTTTAAAAAGACATCATCCATCGTTCCATACAAGACTTCAAAACTTTCAATTTTATCTTTAATTCCTTCTAAAATAGAAAGAGAGTCTAAGGTTGATTTGATTTTTACATCGATGAAATCTGCTTTTACTGTCCATTCCAATTCTTTTTCTTTTAAATAAGCTTGTATCTCTTTATCAAATTCTTTTTTTCCTTTAATTTTTATATGCTCAAAGCTATATTTTTCTTTCAGCTCATAAGGTGTTCCTTGTGCTTCCACAAGACCATTATCCATCACAAGAACATAATCGGCTTTGGCTGCTTCTTCCATATAATGCGTAGTTAAAAAAATCGTCATATTATTTTCTTTTTGGAGACGCTCTACCGTTTCCCAAATATGTTTTCTTGTCTGAGGATCTAAACCGGTTGTTGGTTCATCTAAAAATAAGATCTTTGGTGTATTTAATAAAGCACGTGCAATATCAACTCTTCGTCTTTGACCACCCGATAAGGTACCGTATTCACGATCAATAAAGCCTTCGACTTCCGCATATTGACTCGCATTTTTAACCGCTGCTTTTCGTTCGGCTTTACTTTTATAATAAAAACCAGAACGAATCATCAGGTTTTCTTTGACGGTTAATTTCTTATCCATTAAATTATCTTGAAAGACAACCCCAATACTTTTACGAATTTGATCCGCTTCATGCTCTAAATCATATCCAGCAATCCAAACCTTCCCTTCATCGTATTGACTTAAAGTACACAAAATATCAATTGTGGTTGATTTTCCTGCACCATTGGGCCCTAAAAACGCAAAGAGTGAACCTTCCTTTACTGTAAAATCAATGCCTTTAACAGCTTGTACTTTTCCAAAGGATTTCTTCAAAGAAGAAACTTTAATAACTTCTTTCATATATATACCCCTTTCATATCGGTTCTCTTAATATATTATTTTTATATCATGAACCCTTTTAATCGTCAATCTATTTTTATCATATCTCGATAACTTCTTTATCTATTTTGATAATCTTGTATCTTTTATTGACAAGAAAAAGGGCATATCTTTCAATACACTCACGCTTTTTTTATTTTCTATCAATCTCTTAAATTATACTTTTAAAAGTATCACATTGAAGAAGTAAATCGCATGTGAAATAATAAAACAAGAAAGGACATGTTGTACACTTGTATCATAGAGTGTACAGCCAAAAAGGTAGATCTATGTTAGATGAAAAAGATGCCCGCCTCATTAAGCGCTATGCCATTCTTCCTACGATCGGTGCTGTAGCACTCATCTTAGCAAGTGTATATCCGGTTCTAATGCTTCCCTATGAGATGCTCGCTAATCTTGTCTTTCACCAACAGCACTACACGCCCATACCCATGGGTATCACAGTTGGTATTACGATGCTCAACTGTGCCATATTTGCATACAGCTTCCTTGTAGTCAAAATTGGTATGTATGGCAAGCATCGTGGTGAGCATTGGCGTCAACTTGTCGCACGTGCACAAGCAAAACAACAACATGAGGACCGCTCAAAGCAAGCAGCTATGGCGATCAGTGCTGGCGTTGCTGGACGACTTATGAGCGAATCGGATAACGATACTGTAAGTGCCGCAGGATTCATATCCGAAGTTGCTGCAACTGCTGATATGGTTGCCATTACTACAAACGACGCCATTGAAATGAGTGGCAATGCGACTTCCGTAGCCGAAGCATATGGCATTAAAATTCCAAAGATTAAAAAATGGCTGGTCGCATATGCTCTTCTATGCTTTTCAATCATCACCGGTGCATATATCTGCGTTTTCATACAGGCTCATCAAGACGTGCAACAACTATCCGCCATTGGCTCCAAGCGTTGTGCCGCAATTGGTAAGGCCTTAGAGACTAAGTGCAAAGTAGTTCAAGGTGCAAACCCTAGTGATGAATACCACGAATATGGATATCATGTCTCTGGCTACCTAAACGAAGACGCTGGACTTCCTGGGGCCATGAATCGACGTGTCACTGTAAACCTAGACAAAGGTGGTAAGATCGAATCTGTCTTTTATGATGAAGAAATCGATTTCCGCGAGTCAAGCCAGGATGGCAAAACCATGGCAGATTATACTGCTCAAGCTGAAGAAGACTTCGCATACCTCTGTTCTGCACTTTCCGCAGCCGATGTGCCAGTAAAACCAAAAGAACTCTTTACCACCTGTTCTTTTAGTAATGATTTCAAGCAGAAGCTGCTTGCAACCGACCTATATACGAAAGTCGATTACACCTACGAGACAGTAGGAAACGTGAGGCTCCAACAAGTCTTCGATACCAAGACAAAAGAAGAGTTCGGTGACGATCTGGAAGTAAGTGTTTCTCGACCTACAATTGAGCTAAATGTCTTCCCTGAAAAGTAGATTCGTCTGATGCTTACACATCAAAATTAAAGCTGAAAATTTCAGAAATGATCCTTTTGTCATTCCTATCCTTTTCAGCTTTTTACTCTATTCTGTAAACACGGTTGATTTCTTTTATATCATCCGTTATGTTCTACTCTTCCTCTGGATAAACTAAATTCCATTCTTTTCGACAATCGGTCATGATTTTCATCACATCTTCTGTATAATCTAAATGCATTTGATTATCTCCATCAATGGCTT